>JAUIED010000356.1 GCA_030428905.1 Gammaproteobacteria bacterium | reverse complement strand
GCCTGGGGTGAAATCAGTGCGCAGAATGCTGCAGATTTTCTACCCATGTTCGACCGGCAGCTCGAGAGCAACGAATACCTCGCAGGGGATGCCTTTTCCATCGCGGATATCACGTTCTGTGTGGCACTGGATTTTGCTGATCAGGTCAAGGTGGTGACGTTGCCGGACGCGCCGAATGTCACGCGCTGGCGAGCGATGGTTGGTAAGCGGGCCAGCTTTTCCGCTAGGTAGCGGTCGCCTGGAACGCTTCGAAGCCTGCGGCTCTGATGGCGTCGAGCACCTGTTGCTGCGCTTGAGATGATTCGGCAAGCGCAACGATGGAACCACCACCACCGCCGCCAGTGAGTTTGGCGCCGAGCGCGCCGGCTTCCCGGGCAAGGTGTACGAGGGTTTCGAGTTCTGGGGTCGACACCTGCAAAGCGTTGAGATGCCCGTGGCATAGGTTCATGAGCATTCCGAGTTCAACCAGGTCGCCTGTGGCGATGGCGTCGATGGCGAAGCGGACCAGGCGGCCAATCGACGTGATCTCTTGTTGCACGGGTGCGGAGTGGGCACCGTGGAGCCGGTGTACGCGGCCGACCATGGCCGCGGTTGAACCCGGGCGGGTAGTAAGCCCGATAACCAGTGGCAAGGGTGTGTGCACGCTGAGATCTGAAAAACGCTGACCTTCGCTTTGCTCGCGTGTGAAGCACACCGCACGTTCGTAGGTTGCCACAGTGTTGTCCACCCCGGAGGGATTACCGTGAGCGGCCTTTTCGAGTTCCAGCGCCAATTCGTTGATCTGCTCGTCTGTCCACCGCACGGTCAGCAACTGATCGACGGCGCGAAGCATGGCCACCGCAAGGGCGGCAGAGCCGCCGAGGCCCATACCGATGGGCAGGTCCGCGTCTACTTGGATGTGCACATCGGCGGTGAGTTCGAACCGCTGAAGGATACCGTGCAGCGCCGTAAGCACGGGTGAACCATCGCCATCAAGGGGCTGGTCTATCTGCCACGCCGGAACGGTCAATCTGCCGTGGTCGGCGTGCTCGGCATGTGCGCGCAGGGCGCCTTCCAGCGGAATCGCAATGGCTGGCTCGCCGTACACCGCCGCGTGTTCCCCCAGCAAGATGACTTTTCCTGCGGCCGACACCTTTGGGCCTGTTGGTCGCTCACGTGCTTCA
>JAUIED010000032.1 GCA_030428905.1 Gammaproteobacteria bacterium | reverse complement strand
CCGGCAACTCATCGACGGAGATCACAAGCAACGTCACGGCAAACGCAAAGGCAGCGTCGGCAAACGTCTCCAGCCTGGTCATCTCCATGCCCCGCAGCCGTAAGCCGTTCTTTACCGGCAGCGCAGCAAGTTCGTCTTCGCGCCAATGGCGCAGGCCATGCGCATCGATGACAGCCGGGCTCACCGGTCAGGCGCCGTAGCGGGCCTTCGCTTCGCGTCGGCGGCGGTGCAGTACCGGTTCGGTGTAGCCATTCGGCTGCTCGATGCCGCGAAACACGAGATCGCACGCTGCCTGAAAGGCGACGCTGTCCTCGAAGCTCGGCGCCATGTTGCGATAGTCCGCATCGCCTGCGTTCTGCCGATCCACCACCTCCGCCATGCGCTCCATCGTTTCGCGCACCTGCGCCTCGCTGCAGATGCCGTGGTGCAGCCAGTTGGCAATGTGCTGGCTGGAGATGCGCAGCGTGGCGCGGTCCTCCATCAGGCCGACGTCGTTGATGTCCGGCACCTTGGAACAGCCCACGCCCTGATCGATCCAGCGCACCACATAGCCGAGGATGCCTTGAGCGTTGTTGTCGAGTTCCGCCTGCACCTCTTCCGCGGAGAGATTGCGCCCGCCGAGCAGCGGGATGCGCAGGATTTCGTCCACGCTGGCAGGCGTACGCCGGGCCAGCTCCGCTTGCACGCTCGCCACGCTCACCTGGTGGTAATGCAGGGCGTGAAGGGTTGCCGCTGTGGGCGACGGTACCCAGGCGGTGTTGGCACCTGCTTTCGGGTGCCCCACCTTGACGTCCAGCATCTCCCGCATTTCATCAGGCTTCGGCCACATGCCCTTGCCGATCTGCGCGACACCGCTGAATCCAGCGGCAAGGCCGGCATCGACGTTGGCGTTCTCATAGGCCACGATCCAAGGTTGTGCCTTGATCTCTTCCTTGGGCAGCACCGCGCCAGCCTGCATGCTGGTGTGGATCTCATCACCGGTGCGGTCCAGAAAACCGGTGTTGATGAACACCACCCGGTCACGCGCTTCATAGATGCAGGCGCGAAGGTTGACGGACGTGCGCCGCTCCTCGTCCATGATGCCGACCTTCAGCGTGTTCTCCGGCAGGCCGAGGGTCTGCTCCACCCGTGCGAACAGCTTGACGGCGAGCGCCACCTCGTCCGGGCCATGCATCTTTGGTTTGACGATGTATACGCTGCCCGTGCGCGAGTTGCGCATCGTGCCGTTTTCCTGCAGATCATGCATGGCCGCTAGCGATGTCACGAAGGCATCGAGGAAACCTTCTGGAATCTCACGGCCGTCGGCATCGAGCACCGCATCGGTGGTCATCAGATGGCCGACGTTGCGCACCAGCATCAGGCTGCGTCCAGGCAGCAGCAATTCCGTGCCATCGACCCCGGTATAGACGCGATCGGGGTTCAACCGGCGCGTGATGGTGCGCCCGCCTTTGTCCATCACCTCTTCCAGGTCGCCCTTCATCAGCCCGAGCCAGTTGCCGTACACCACGCATTTGTCTTCGGCGTCTACCGCCGCCACGGAGTCCTCGCAGTCCTGAATGGTGGTGACCGCACTCTCCATCAACACGTCCTTGACGCCGGCCGGATGCGCGGAACCCACGTTGTGGTTGGGGTCGATCTGGATTTCCAGATGCAGGCCGTTGTGACGCAGCAGCAGTGCGCTCGGCGTCTGCTCACCGACAAAACCGACGAACTGGTCCGCATCCACCAGCCCTGTGTTGCCACCGTCCGCGGTAAGCACCCTCAGCCGGCGCGTGCCGTTGTCATCAGCAATCAGATAGGCGGTGACATCCGCGTGGCTGGCGCCGTCCAGCGGCACGACCGAATCGAGCACCTTCGCCGCCTCAGCCACCACCAGCTCGCCGCGCGCCGGGTTGTAGCTCGAGCCTTTCTCCCGTCCTGGGCTCTCGGGGAGGATGTCTGTGCCGTAGAACGCATCGTACAGGCTGCCCCACCGGGCGTTGGCGGCGTTGATCGCATAGCGTGCGTTCATCACCGGCACGACGAGTTGCGGGCCCGCGAGCATGGCAATTTCCGGGTCGACGTTCTGCGTGCCGATAGTGAACGGTGCCGGCTCCTCACGTAGATAGCCGATGTCTTTGAGGAATTGTTTGTACTCTGCAGCGTCGAGCGCCTTGCCCTTGCGCTCGAGGTGCCATGCGTCGATCTTTGCCTGCAGCTCGTCACGCACCGCCAGAAGCGCTCGGTTTTCCGGGCCGAGATCCGCAAGCGTAGCGGCCAGGCCCGCCCAGAAGTCCTCCACCGACACGCCGGTTCCGTTGGCGATTTTGTTGCTGACCAGCTCGTCCAGCTCTGCAGCAACGGCAAGACCACTCCGATCTACTCGGCTCATAGTTACTCCTGTGTTTTCTGTGCGGGTGGCGCTCTACAGACCGAGCACAACCTTAGCCACGATGTTTTTCTGCACCTCCTTGGAGCCGCCGAAAATGGAGGCGGCGCGCGCATTGAGGTAACGCGGTGTTGCTGTTTCAGCGTAGTCCGGCCCCACCCAGGGGTCGGTGTAGCCGTTCAGCGAGATCAGATTGGCGTGGGGCGCGCCATAGTAGTGAATCGCTTCGAGCTTGAGCGTGGAGATGCCCTGATTGATCTCCACCGATGTGTTCTTTACCAGCGACGAGCCCGCACCGGGGCTTTCGCCGCGGGACAGGCGCGCCAGATTCATGAGTTCAATGAGCTCGAGCGACTCCGTGCGGATTTCCAGTTCGCTGATCGCCGCGCGGAAGCCCGGCTCCTCGATGAGCGGCACGCCACCTTCCAGTTCCTTCGCCGCCACCGCCTTGAGGTTGGCAAGCGCCACCCGCAAACCGGCGCTGGCAGCACCGCCGCCGCGCTCGAACTCGAGTAGGTATTTGGCGACGGTCCAGCCCTCGTTTTCCGGCCCCACACGATTGCTCTGCGGCACGCGCACGTCATCGAGGAAGACCTGGTTCACTTCGTGGTCAGCGGCCATGGTGATGATCGGATCGACCTTGATGCCCGGCAGGTTCATAGGGATGAGCAGGAAGGTGATACCTGCCTGCGGGCGCACCGTCGGATCGGTGCGCACAAGGCAGAATATGTGATCGGCGAACTGCGCGTGCGTGGTCCAGATCTTGGTACCGTTGACGATGTAGTCGTCGCCGTCCTTGACGGCGGTCGTCTTCAGGCTCGACAGGTCCGAGCCCGAACCCGGCTCGGAGTAGCCCTGACACCAGTAGTGCTCGCCGCTGAGCATGCGCGGAAGGTAGTGGCGCTTCTGCTCATCGGTGCCATATTTGAACAGCACCGGCGCCAGCATGCGCAGGCCGAGCGGAATCAGGCCCGGCGCACCGGCTTTGGCCGACTCTTCGTTGAAAATGTACTTCTGCGTCACGCTCCAACCCGTGCCGCCGTGTTCCACGGGCCACGACGGCACCGCCCAGCCTTTCTCCACCAAGATCGCCTGCCAGCGCATGGCCAGATCTTTTTCGGCAAACACGGTGGTGGTCTTGGCGGCCTCGGCGCGCATCTCCTCGCTCAGATGCTCGGCGAAGAACGCCTGCACTTCGGCGCGAAACGCTTCGTCTTCGGCGGAGAACTCGATTTTCATGCTGCTACCTCGCTGACGCAGCCAGCAATTCTAGCAAAGCCAGCGGCTTGACAGCCACGCGCCGAGACGCCGTAATCGTTTGAGGGACACAGTGGGGAACGTCCATTGGCAACGATGCTGGCAAAGATCACCGTACGCACAGGCGCCGAGGCACGCTGGGAGGCGTTGATCAGCGACCTCGTGGACAAGACACTCACACACGAAAGCGAAGTGATCCGCTACGAATACTGGAAAGGAACCGATCCAAACACCTGGTACGGGCTGCTCGCCTTTACCAGCAAAGCCGCCTTTTTCGCCCACCAGGACGCCGACTACCACCGCAATCAGCCGTACGGTGAGTGCATTGAGTCGATGAGTCTGGAGTTTGTCGACCCAGTGCAAGGCGCGTCGCCCTTGCCAAGCACAGAAAACCCGCCCCTGCCGGATGATGCGCCTGATACCATCCGTGAATGGGAAGACCATTCCCCCATACAGATCGCTGCCTGGTGGGCGGACAGACAGTAACCGGCCTCAGCACACGCTTTTCATACCGGCTCTTAACTTGAACGAGGAGATCACCATGCCGACCCGCATCATTATTTCAGGAACCGTGGACATGCCACCGGAGAACGTGGCACCCGCCCTCGAGTCGGCGCGACCGCTGATCGAAGGCGCGCTCACCGAACCTGGCTGTCAGGACTACGACTGGTGCCCTGATCCGCGCATTCCCGGCCGCATCCGCGTGTTCGAGCGCTGGGAGTCGGAAGAGGCGCTGGCCGAGCACTTCAAGTGCGAGTGGTATCTGAACATGCGCGAACACCTCGGCAGCTACGGTATCACCGGCGCCGTAACGGCCAAGTACCGGGTGGATCTCGAAGAACCGGTGTACGACGAGACCATGACCCCGCGCGCCGACTTCTTCACCGCATCATGAGCGGCGTACTCGACAGATTCAGGCTCGACGGCCAGGTCGCCGTGGTCACCGGGGGTGGCCGCGGTATCGGTGAGGGGATTGCGCTGGGCCTTGCAGAAGCCGGCGCCGACGTAGTGCTCGCTGCACGGCGCACCAACGAAGTGGAAGCCGTAGCGGAGAAAATCCGCGCGCTCGGGCGACGGGCAATGGCGGTTACCTGCGACGTGATGGAGATCGAGCAAGTACAGGCGCTCGCTGAAAAAGCATTCGCCGATATGGGCGCGCTCACCTGTTGGGTAAGCAACGCCGGCGGCGCAGACGACCGCGTGCCACGCACATTCCTGGAAATGCCGGAACGGCAGTGGGATTTTCAGCTCAACCTGAACTTGAAGGCGGTGTGGACCGGCGCCCAGGCGGCCGGCAACATCATGAAGGACAACGGCGGCGGCACCATCATCAACATCTCCTCCCAGGCAGCGGGCCGCGCATCACCGCACAACGGCCCCTATGCGGTGGCGAAAAGCGGCGTGAACAACCTCACCCAGACGCTGGGCGTGGAGATGGCGCCGCTCGGTATCCGCGTGAACGGCGTATCACCCGGCCCCATACCCACGGAGGTATTCCTCGAGTTTCTCAAGCTCAGCGAAGAGGACATCCCGAAGCTCGGCAAGCAGTTCGGCGTGCCGCTGGGACGCGTTGGAGAGCCGGAGGACATCGCCCCCGCGGTGGTGTATCTGGCGTCGGATGCGTCGAGCTGGATGACCGGCCAGACCATCGTCATCAACGGCGGACTGTAAGCCGTTTCAAAGAACGGACTTGAGAAGGTCCAGGTGACCTGACACCGAAAAGTCGGCGATGGTGCGCTTGCGCACCACGCCGTCGCGGCCGATCAGGTAGGTCACCCGTCGCACGCCGATGCCAAATGGGCCATCTACGCCGTAGGCACGGATAAGGCGCTTATCGGTGTCGGCGAGCAGCGGAAACGGAATGTCGTAACGGGCGGTGAAACGCTCGTGGCTGCTGCTGCTTTGCGGGCTGACACCGACAATCTGCGCGCCGAGCTCGGCAATGCCGTCGTAGTTGTCGCGAAATGCGCAAGCCTCCGCTGTACACACCGGCGTAAAGTCTGCCGGGTAGAAGTACAGCACCACCTCGCCCGCCTGCAGAAGATCTGCGAGACACACACGCGTACCGCGCTGATCCTTCATGTCGAAGTCCGGCGCTGCATCACCGACTTTGATCATCTGCGCTGCTCCTAGCCAACTTGTGCGCATCCTCGCACCGGCGGCAGCAGAAACCAATGCAGAACTGTCAGGTGCACGACACTTCACCACAACCACGCGTTGCAATCTCATCACCGTGCCGCTAAATAACGGTTGATGCGGGGGGCATCGCTAGAGACCGGTTACTAGAGACCGGTTACTAGAGACCCGTCACTAAGCAGGCACATTCCTGTAGCCAGGCGGTAGGGAGCCGGGAGCATGTCGGAACAGACGCGGGGCGTATTCACCACGGGCAAGCTGCAGGCGCTGCTCGAGCTCAAGCTCGTGGCCGACATTTCCAGCCGCGCACGGCTAGCTGAAGCGCTGCGTGCCGTTGGCGAGCAGATCTCCGTGCATGGCGTCGATGCGTGGTTCAAACACACAGACTCCAACTATGCCCATCAGCGGGACTCCCTGGATCCCAAGCAACCCACCTATCCCCTGCCGCGCCGGCGATGGAAAGCCCTCCTGGACTTGTTCGGCCTGCAACCAGAGGACCTGACACACAGCGACCGGGAGTTTCGTCGTTTTTGCAGCGCCGAAACCCGACGGCGTCGCCACCAGCAGCCACCCACGCTCACGCTGGTGTGTGTCTGCGCAGCGGTCGACGCAGCGGTGGCGCTTGCAGATGCAGCACTCCTCGCCGAGGAGCAGGTATCCGTGCGGGTGATCAGCGAGGACACCGACCACTCCGACTGGGCCGCCATGCGGCAGCTCACCACTGCAGACGGGGTGCTCCTCTACGCCACCGAACACACCGGTGCGAGCACCTTTTTCGAAGAGGCGCTCAACTATTGCAGCAATGCCGCAAAAGCCACTGTGGTCGTACTCGCCGGCGGAAGCGCGCCTACCTACGGAGCATTCCCCATCCTCGATCGTCAGCGCCTTGGAGACGCGCTCGGCAGAGAGGTGATGCGCTGCCTGCACCGGCAACCCGCCGCAGCCCCGCACGAGCTGAGAATTGCTCAGGCCAACTGGCAAGCGCCGAATCTGTACACAGCACGCCCCTCAATTGCGGTGCTGCCCTTTGCCAACTTCACAGGCCGGCCGGAGCACGACGAACTCGCTGAGGCGCTGGCAGAAGACATCAACCTGCATCTGTCGCGTTTACCGGAGCTGTTTGTGGTGTCGAACTCGAGCACACGCCACTACCGCGAGGCACTTCCAGACAGCCGGCAGGTTTCCGAAGAGCTTGGCGTGCGCTACGTGCTCGAAGGCAGCATTCGTACCGCCGCCGACGGCGCGATTCGCGTTACCGCGCAGCTGGTCGACGCGGTGAACAGGCGCGGCATGTGGTCGAAGCGTTTCCAACGCGACGCGTCGGAACTTGCCGCCATCGACGACGACCTTGCCGTGGCCATCTGTGCCCAACTGGAACCGAGAATTCGTCTTTCAGAGATACAGGAGCATGCCGGGCGTGGTCAGACGCCCGCATGGCGTGCGTGGCAGGAAGGCTGGTACCGACTGTTTGTGGATGCACCCGAACCGGTACCTGCACGCTCCCTGGAGTGCTTCGAGCAGGCACTGGCCGATGAGCCAGACTATCCGCTGGCCCATGCGGGGATGGCCATCGGCCTCGCGACCGGGGTGCTATGGGGTGGGCTGCCCATCAGCAGCACTGAGCAGGCCAAGCAGCATGCGCGGATTGCGTATCGCCAATTGCCGGAGAACGCCGCCGTTCTCTACGCCATGGGCATGATCTCTTTCGTGACCGGTGAAAGCCTCGACACGACACTCGGCTACCTGCGCGATGCTGCAAACCTCGAACCCAGCAACCCCATGTACCAGGCCATTCTCGGCTACCTGCTCGCGCACCTGGGCGACACGGCCGAGGGCCTCAAGCGATGCCAGTACGCCATGCGGCTATCGCCGAGAGACTCTCGCGAGCCGTTTCTGTGCTACATGCTCGGCAGCGCGCACATCGCAGCTCGCGAGTATGAACAGGCCGTGCAGGTCATGCGCCGCAGCGCCCGGTTTTCGCAGGTGGATTTCGTATGGCTGATGCTTGCCTACGCCTACGAGCACCTCGGCAATCGACGAGAGCTGTACGCGAGCCTGCAGCACGTGGCCGAAGGCGGTCGTGTGTCACTCATGCAGTGGAGCATGAAGAACAACCTGTGGCTGGGTCATACGCTGGCCGAGAAGGCCGGCATGATGGAGCTCCTTTCCGAACTCCAACGCTCATCAATGGATTAGATCCTACCGGCGGCCTTGAGCTGTCCAAACAACCATCCAAGCGCACGCAGGCGCGCCTCTACCGGATCGTCCCCCGCCATCTGGCGTAACTGCTCGAACGCCTGCGGCATGGATACCGGCTCGCGTATGGTCACCGGCGGGTCCTGCGGCGAAAACGCTGCACGCACCGCCTCTGCGCCCATCAGTCCCGTGCGCACCGCGCCTTCCATGGAGGTCACGTCCGTGGCGTTCTTCACGTAGTCGGAAGCAAAAAACAGGTTCTCAGAGGGCGTTGTGGTTTCCGGCCGGTATTTCCAGGTACCCACGTCGTTGACGAATAGCGGCACCTCAACATTGATGTGCGGCACACAGAAGTCGACCCGCTGCGGGATCTCCGGAATGTGCTTGCCGATCTCGTGATACATCTTGCGCACGAAGCCGCCACCGTCGAGCCCCTGAAAGTCCACCGAGCGCGCTGCGACGAATTGCAGCACCGTGCGCCCGGCAGCCTTCAGACGCGGCCAGTGCCGGGAGATATCGAAACCGGTGATGCCGTAGGGGTTGTCCGTGAGGGTGAAGTGCTCGTCGGGAAAGCCGGGCAGCTCTCCGTCGAAGTGAATATCGATGGCACTGAATGGATTCGAGCGCAGGTGGTGCAGGCGCGCGATCTGCGGCACCCGCTCGTAGAGTTCAGACGTTGCAAGCTCGCGCAGCACCTCCTGTGGAATGCACACCACGATGGGCAGGTTGCTGAAGGACTCCGTGCCGGAGGGCCCTTCGATCGTCGCCTGGGTGATCCCTTTGTCACTGACACGCAAGCCGATGAGCCTGTGGTTGTAGTGGAGCGCGAAGCCGCCGTCGCCATCCGCTGCCGCCCAGCGTTCGATACTGCGCAGCAGGGGCTGGATGAGGATCTCGTCGAGGCTGCCGCGTAGCGCATCCCAGTTTTTATCGGCAAACACCGGCAGCCATTGATCGAACACGTTGCGTACAGCATAGGAACTGATGTCGGCATCGCCGATGGTCAGTGCGTTCAGGATGAAGTCGTTGAGACTCAACGGTCGTTGCGGATTGAAGTAATCCCGCGACTGCAGAAATGCCTGCAGCGTCAGGTCTTTCACCGCTGCATCAGGTTGCAGAAGCAAATCGCAGATACTCTGCAGTTGCGTCAGCGACGCGGACTGCTCACGCCGGAAGGGTTGCCGCACGCCCCCTGCCGCCGGGGGCAGGTCGAGATAGTGATCGCCTTCGTACACCTGCTCTGCAGACAGACCGATGTCCTGCCAAAGTGCCCGCATATTCGTGTACCACTTGGGAAACACGTGGTAACCGTGGTCGCTTTCCACGCCCTCAGGAAGATGTCTCGGATCAGGCTCGCCATGCCTGTCGAACAGCTGCGGATCAGCGTCGCTGCCAGCCTTGCCGCCGAGCCTGCAGCTCGCCTCGAACAGGTCTATGTGGTAGCCCCGTTTGACGAGTTCCAACGACACCACCATGCCGGCAAGGCCTCCGCCCACCACCACCGCACGCTTGTCCTCAGCCATGCCCGATCATTCCATTTGCGACATCGTCGCGGCTGATTGTGTTGCACCGACACCAGCCGGCAATCAGCAACCTACCTGCGATAACCTACGCATAACTACGGAAACGGAGCTAACCAACTGATAATTAGGCTATTTTTTCGGATGCCGGACAACAGTCCCCGCACTTCGCGTACGAGGTTTGGGATGCGATAGTTTGTTCGTCCAAGGAGTTGGATGTTCGGGACAAGGAAGTTCCCTCCCGAACACCAGACAGCCCACCCTGGCTATCAGCGAACGACCACGTGCTCCTGATGCCAGGGCGAAAGCTCACCCTCTTCCTGAAACGCCTGTGGCAGCTCCTCCACCATGTGATAGGTGGCAGCCAGGCGGCCAAAGCCCACGAAAAACGCCACGGTCATGCCGAGCTCGACGATCTGCGGCTCGGAGTAGTACTTGCGCAGCTCATCGTATACCGCATCGTCAGATTCTCGGCTTCTGCCGGCCGCTCCAACGAGCACACCAGCTCCTCGGTGACCCCGTCGTTGAGCGCATCGGTGTAGCGAATGGCCATGCAGCTGCGACACTGATTGAAGAACGCCACCCGCAAGCGCACGAGTTCCACCAGCTTCTCCGGCAGCGTGCGATTGATCTTCAGCGCTCCGGAGAACGCACCAAGCCCCTTGGCCAGCTCAGGGGTATGGGCAAAGAAGCGCATCAGCCCCTGTTCGAGCGGCGTCAGCTTGTCCGGCTGCATGCGCTCCTTGAGTTCTTCCGGCCAGTCTTCGGGTTCCAGCTTTGCCAATCGACTCATCACACCTCCTCGAACAATCCTTCGTCGTGCACATCGGCCAACGACGTGTTGAACACATCGATGAGCCGGTCAATCTCTGCATCACCGTGCGCCGCACACAGAAACGCGCGTTGCGTGCCCGGCACCAGCACGCCGCGGTTCAAGGCATGCAGGTAGAACGCTTTCTCAGCAGCAACGTTGCGATTGCTGGCATCGCGCATACTTTGCACCGGCGCCCGTTGGAAGAACATATGGAACATGCTGCCCACATGCTTCATCTGCGCCGGAATCTGCCGCGCCTGACAGAAATCGTTCACAGCAGCGGCGAGGCGGTTGCCCGCAGCGTCCAGACGCACGTAAATCTCCGGATGATCGCGCAGATGCGAGACCATCGCGCGCCCCGCCTCCATGGTGAGCGGGTTACCGGAGAACGTACCGCCGGAGAACACCCCGCGTTGCGCCGCAAGCCCCGTGAACACGCGCATGACATCGGCACGGCCGGTGATGGCGCCGATAGGCAGGCCGCCGCCCAGTACTTTGCCGTAGGTGGCGATGTCCGGCTGCACACCAAAACGCTGCTGGGCGCCACCGTAGGCCACGCGGAAGCCGGTAATGACTTCGTCGATGCCGAACAGCACACCGCACTGACGGCACACCTCGGCAAGCTCGCGCAGAAACTCACCGGCATCTTCCTGCGGGTTGGAGCTCTGCACGCCTTCGATGAACACCAGCGCCAGCTCATCGGCGTGCTGGCGTATGAGATCGAACGCCGCCTCGCGCCGGTAGGGCAGGAGCAGCACGAGATCGCGCAGCGCCTTGGGAATACCGTGCCCCATCGGCAGGGGTTCGGGCGCGTCCACCGGACTCCCGGGATCGGTCATCCACATGCCGTAGTCGTGCGCGCCGTGGTAGAAGCCGTCGAACACGGCGATCTTCTCCCGACCGCTGAAACCGCGCGCCGCACGGAATGCATACATCGTGGCTTCAGAGCCAGTGTTGCAGAAGACCACCCGCTCCGCACAGGGACTGGCTTCGTGCAACAGGTTGGCAAGCCCCATTTGCGCGGTGGTGTGAATGCCAAACATCCAGCCTTCTTCCGTGCGCGCCTGAATCGCTGCTTTGATCTCCGGATGTGCATGCCCAAGCATGTGCAGGCCAAAGCCAACGGAGGTGTCGATGTAGCGGTTGCCGTCCGCATCCACAACGTAGCCACCCTCCCCCCGCTGAATGAAGATCGGGTGCGGCATCTCGAGGTTGGCGGCGAGGCCGGAATTGAGGATTTCGGAACGGTCCTGGGCGATGGCCTGGGACTTTGGCGTCTTTGCAAGCAACGCTTCGCGCGCTTCGGCGACATTCGCCATCGCTACTTGCCGTTCAGGCGCGCCACGACCGGCGCAAACGACTCCATGTTGTCGCGCCCGACCGTGATGTAGCTGATGCCGTGCAACGCACGGCGCCGTTCGAGCTCGTCGCACACTTCGTCGACGCTGCCGAAGAGCGCATGCGGGTGCTTCTTCATCTCGGCTTCTTCAAGGCCGAACATCTGTGAAAACGGCCCGAGAACAGGGCTCGGGTCATCCATCACGAACGTGAAGTAGGCACCGATTTCGATCTCGAGGCTATCGAAGCGGTCTCCAGCGCCCTCCTTGATCCAACCAATCTTCTTCTGCGTTTCCGCTTCGGTGGAAAGCTGCACGCCGTCTGGCCCGATCATGCCGGAGCGGTTGTTGAAGTTGAGGCTGACGATGTCTGCTTCGCGCCCCGCCAGCCGCAGGATGCGCGGGCTGCCGCCGCCCACCATGATGGGCGGTTTGGAGACCGGTTTCGGCACGCCGGAAAAATCCGACCATTGAATCGTATCGTTGGACAGATCCGCCTGACCATCGCCACAGAACGCCTTCACACCCTCGATGACATCGGCCAGCCGGTCGATGCGTACCCGGGGCTCGTCCTTGGTGATACCCAGCGCGTTGTATTCTTCGGTGATCCACCCAGCACCGAGGCCGAACTCCAGCCGACCGTTGGACAGCTTGTCGATGGTCATGGCGGATTTGATCAGCACCACCGGCAGGTGGTAGTCGATGCAGAACACACGGCAACCGATGCGGATGTCTTTGGTTACCGCCGCTGCGTAGGCCATGGCCGGAATGGCCGCCAGGTTCTGCTCCGGATGGTTGGCCTTCTCCAGCGCCGGGCCTGGGCCGAGGATATGGTCCGCCAGGTGAAATGCGGAGTAACCGAGCCCCTCCGCCTGGCGCACCTGTTGCGCCCAGTCCTCGCCGCTGTCCGCGTTGAACGACTGAACGCCGAAACGAAACGGCTTTGCCATCATCCCCTCCTCTGCTGCTGACCGGACGGTTCCCTCAGGAAGCCTGCACCCGGTCGAACATGTACCTGATACCGCGCCGCAGCAACTCGTAGTACTCCGGCTTGTCCCAGCTGCCCATCTCGATCACCGGGTAGTAGTCCACCACCGGCTCCATATCCCAATGCCCACGGCAGTGACCGAGGTTGAGATACAAAACCTCGCCGTCGCCTACCTTGTTGAGGTAGTAGAGTGGTCGCGGTTCATCGTCGTGCCAGTCCTTCTCGATGAAGCCGGCGGCTTCACCGTTGAAGTGCGTGTGCAACAGCACGTGCAGATCGCCGTGAATGCGCGACAGGTACAACTCATCGTCCGTCTCGAACTCGTTCACGCCCTTCACCAGCTCGTGCTCCGGATCGGTGATCTTCACCTGGAACGGCTGGATGGGCGGGTGGGCGATGAACTGCGTGCCGAGTGTTTCCATCAGCACTGGCGCATTTTCCGGCGCGGCCACACCACCCTCGACGAACTCGAGAATGGAGTTCGTACCGTGCAGAGCGAGCCAGCGCTTGCCGCTGCGGATGTAATCACGCAGCGCCACCTGTTCTGCCTCGGTAGGTACGAGGTTGCAGGTGTAGGTGATCAGGAAATCGGATGCCTGTATGGCCTCGATATCGTGATAGTCAGCGGCTACCGTCACACGAATCGACGGATGCTCGGCAAGGAGCTTGAGCAGCTCCAGCCGAGCATGGTCGATGTCGTGGTACATGCCGGCCGCCACGAGATAGGCGCGGATCTTCGGCTCTGCCATGACGTCAGAACTGAATGCGCTTGGTGAAGCCGCCGTCGATGACGATGTTGGTCGCCGTCGTGAATGCAGCACGCGGGCTCGACAGGAACACCACCTGATCAGCAATCTCCTGCGCGGAACCCATACGCCCGGCAGGGATGTCCGCCACCGTAGCATCGTAAAGCGCCGTCATGTGCTGCTTGATCTTGTCCCAGGAGCCGCCCTCGATGAAGATCGGGCCCGGGCTCACCGCATTCACGCGGATACCCTTCGGCGCGAGGTCCTGCGCCAGGGCGCCGGAGTATTGCAGCAGCGCACCCTTGAGCGCGTTGTAAGGGCCAGCTTGCATGAACTTCTCAAGCGCCGCAGTGGTAGAGATGTTGACGATGCTGGCATTGTCGGACTTCTCCAGATGCGGCAGGCCTGCTTCGACGAGACGAACCGCTCCCAGCACGTCGTGCTCGAAAATACGCCGCCAGCCCTCTTCGCCCGGTGCGTTGCCGCCTGACACGTTGGAAACGATGGTGTCGATGCCGCCGAGCGCTTCGGCGGAAGCGTCGACCCACGCCTTCAGTGCATCGCCGTCGCCCACATCCACCGCCTGGCCGAACACTTTCACGCCCTTGGCGGACAGTGCGGCGACCGCCTCGTCCACCGACTCCTGAGTGCGCGAGCAGATGGCAACGTTGCAGCCTTCGTCCGCAAACGCCTCTGCAATCGCCCGGCCGATGCCTCGCGTTGCCCCAGTGATGAGTGCCTTACCGCCTTTCAGTCTCAGATCCATAGTGTCCTCTCTAGTCCAATAGTCTCAATCGCGTTCGTGGTCGCAGCTCAGAACTGCAGCGTTCGCTCGTCTGAACCACGTTCCAAAATCGTTACGCAAACCTTACCGCCTTCCAGCGTGACTGGAAACGTCTTTATGGGGAGGTTCGCCGGCGGCGCCGTACAAGCGCCGCTGCGCACATCGAACCGCGCACCGTGCAGCGGGCACTGAAGCTCATGTCCACGCAGCCGACCGGTGGAGAGTTTCTGACGCGCATGGCTGCACAGGTCTTCCATCGCGTAGAAGCGCCCCTCCACCTGGCAGAGCAGCACGTCGGTGCTGCCCACCCGTCCCGCGATCATCTCGCCTTCGCCGAGGTCGGCGATGGAGATCAATGGAATCAACTCAGACACGTTCGCCCCGATACGCTCCCCTGGCCAGTGTAACCCTGCATACGTCCGCTGCAACGCTTGGCCTTCAGGGCAGCAGTCCAGCCAGCCGTCGCAAGAAATCGTCGAGCCACGGCAGCCAGTCCCGTTCAGGCGGTGCGTTGACAACACCGGAAGCGGGCGGCTGCGGGGCGGCGTGAGTCCAACGCCGGCAGACGATGCCGGGCGGCGCCCCGGAAGTGCAGTCCCGTATTTCGAGATTGTCGCCGGTGCCATCGCCGTCGGAATCTGCCCACTCCTGCGGGTTGGTCGGAAAGGCGTCGCACACGTTGCCGACGCCATCCCCATCGTTGTCTGCCTGGCCCGCATTGGCGACCTCGGGACAGTTGTCGACATCGTCTGTCACGCCATCACCGTCGCCGTCGGGACCCGATGAGGTGAATGCCACGCGCAGCTGGATGCTGCCTTGAGCGCTGGCATACCCATCCACTGCTATGGCGTAGGCGGTACCCGCAGTCGCCTGAAAGCCGACCTGGCTCTGCCGCCCGTTCGAGTCGTCGTTGGCTGCCATGAGGTTCAAGCCCGCGACGCTCGCACCGGTGTACACCGCGAGCGTTGTATCGAAATTGCTGCCGATGGTATCGAACACAACCGTGCCATCGCTGGGTGCCTGCCAGCTCCACCACACCGAGGCTAGCGGCGCGGATACACCAGCGTGATTGGGTTCGCCGTTTTCCCCGGTGGCGCTGGTGTTGCGGCCGGTGGCCGTGGTGCCGTTGAGCGGCAAACGGTCTGCGAAATCATCGTTGTCAGGCACGGATCCGTCATCCACCGCGTAGTTGAGAATCACCTGCCCGGTTCGATCAGAGAATCCGTCCACCGCGATGTGATAGGTGACGCCGGCAACCACAGGCAACGTCACTGCGCTCTGCAGCCCGACGGCGTCGTCATTCGCTGCTCGCTGTGTAAGCGCACCGACAGTGTTTCCGGTGTAGATCGCCAGCACCGTATCGAAGTCGCTACCGACGGTATCCACCCGTAAAGTCCCGGGCCCCGACGCAGTCCAGCGGTACCAGAGAGAATTCAGCGGAGCGGCCCCACCAGCGTGGTTCGGCTCGCCCGCTTCTCCCGTGGCCCTGCCGTTGGCTGCGACAACGCGGCCATTGTCACCAGGCAACCCCTCACCATTGCCGAACTCATCGTTGGCCGGCAACACACCCACCTGCTCCACCGCCACAAACACGGTCGCACTGCGCGCCTGCCCTTCTGCGTTGGAAACGATCACTGCATAGGAGCCCTGATCGTCTTCGCCAGCGGATGCGACGCTGTAGGTCGGTTCGTCCGCACCGGGTATCGAAGCATCGCCCTGGTCGGGGCGAATCCACTGATAGCTGAGCGGTGCAGCTCCAGTGGCAGCTACGCTAAGTGCAAACGTTCCTCCAACCAGCACGGTCTGATCCGTGGGCTGCTCGGTGATGGCCGGGCCGCCGCTGGAAGCCGGATAGTTGAGTTGTACATTGCCGGTTCTGCCGGAGTACCCATCAACCTGCACGTGGTAAACCTGGCTGGCTGCCGCCGGGAAAGTGACCGCGCTCTGCAACCCGCCGGAGTCGTCGTTGGCTTCTATCAGCGTGAGGTTGGCAAGTGATGTTCCCTGATACACCGCAAGCGTGGTGTCGAAATCGCTTCCGGCGGTGGATAGGGTCACTTCCCCGCCTGAGCTGGGCGCCGTCCACTGCCACCAAACGGTTCTACCACCGGCGACTGACGGATTGGTGGGCTCACCGTTCTGCCGCGATGCGAGCTCGTTGGTGCCTTGTGTACTGGTGGAATCAGCAGACAACACGATGCGATTTTCGAAGTCGTCGTTCGCGGGAGGCGATATCAACGGCAACTGAAAACTACGTGAAGCAGCCTGTTTTCCTGGTGCGCTCACCGATACGTTGAGCGTGACGCTGTTACCAGCCGAAGGTGCCTGCAACACCGCCGTATACACGCCATCACCCGCCGCCTGATCCGGCGAGCTGCCATCATCCAGAAAGGCGCTCGACGCACCACCATTGAAGTTTCCGTTGACGGTGGCATTCGTTACCGCAAAAAGGTCGGTAACGGTCACCGCCACTGCAGCCTGCTCGCCGACCTCGATAGGTGGGGCGGAGGCAGCAATCTCCAACACGCCGTCGGCGCTCAGAGCCATTGCCGCACCTGCGTTGACCATGCCGCCAGTGGCCACACGGCCCGCCAAGGAGGGCAACGGCGTCGCGGCAATCAGCAGGCGATTGCGCAACTCCGTGATGCCCGCACCGGGGTAGGCGCTGCGCAGCAGCGCCGCCACGCCAGCGACATGCGGCGTCGCCATGCTGGTGCCATTGAACGATGCGTAGCTGCTGTCTGAGGCCGCAGTGCTGGAGTAGATGGCAACACCTGGTGCGGCGATATCCACCGTGGTTGACCCGTAGCTCGAGAAATCCGCCAGCGCTCCGGCGCGGTCGATCGCCGCAACGGCGATGACGTTGGCGCTCTCGTAATTGGAGGGATAGGACGGCGTCGAGTCGTTGTCCGAGGTGCTGTTACCTGCAGCCGCAAGAAACAGAATGCCGGCCTGGTTGGCCGCCTCGATGGCATCGGCCAGCGCCTGGCTGAAGCCGCCACCGCCCCAACTGTTGTTCAGCACGTCGGCACCGTGGGCGATGGCATACTCGATGCAGCGGATGGCATCCGATGTGCTGCCACTGCCGTCGGCCGCCAGAAACTTAAGCCCCATTAGCCGTGTGTTGTACGCCACACCAACATGCGCGCTGCCGTTGAAG
This sequence comes from Gammaproteobacteria bacterium, assembly GCA_030428905.1. GTDB lineage: Bacteria > Pseudomonadota > Gammaproteobacteria > Pseudomonadales > Azotimanducaceae > SYFY01. The sequence goes on along the minus strand of JAUIED010000032.1, from coordinate 20,974 downwards.
CCTGTCGCCGCGATGGTGCCTGCTACATGGGTACCGTGGTTGTTGTCATCGTCCGGATCACCGCTGCCGTCGATGGCGTTGATCCCATGCACGTCATCGATGTAGCCGTTACCGTCGTCGTCGACACCGTTGCCGGCAACCTCGCCGGGGTTGACCCACATATTGTCGGCCAGATCCTGATGGGTGTAGCGGATGCCGCTGTCGATTACCCCCACGACCACGTCTTGCGTGCCGGTGGTTGTCGCCCACGCGGGCACCGGGTTGATGTCGATTCCGGCGGTACCGCCTGCCTGACCGGTATTACGAAGCCCCCATAGCGTGCCATCCAGGTAGGCCGTGTCGTTCGGTTCCTGCAGCGCGTGCACCTGCCAATCCGGTTCCACGTACTCGAACAGACCGCTGGCCTTGAGTTCGGCAATGAGCTCGAGAAGGTCGGCGCTTTGCGCTTTGTCCGCAGGGGCCCCCTTACGCAGCAGACGCACAAGGCCGGGGATGCGCGCAAAACGCACATCCACCTGCACATCGGCCCGCTGCAGCGTTGGCGCCGCGAGTGCCGAGGCGCGGGCAAAATCTTTCACCGCCATGCGGGCAATGACGCCCATTGCAGACGCTTTACGACCACCGATGCTCGTTATCAGGGCAGCTTTGTCTGCCGGTATGGAAACCAGCTCCCGTCCAGGAGCGCCGGTACCGACTTCGATGCCCGCGTGAACGACGCTGCCAGCGAGCAGCAACATGCCGCAGATGAAGATCTTCACTGACCCATGCGAACGCCTGCTACCAGGCAATACCGTAGTCTTCGCCAAAATTGCTGCTTCCCCCTTGCATCACCCCGCTCATCTGATCGAAGTAGATCGCATTGATTGGCCCGGACGTGAGCGCCCGTGTATGTATGTCGTATCCCATGGCTTGGAGACGCTTCCTGGTCCACGCCGGCAAGTCGTCGCGCAGCAGTATACGCCCGGGCACCGCGCGATGGTCACCGAAGCTGTCGCGCATCTGATAGCTCCAGAAGTGCGGCGCCTCCACGGCTTCCTGCACGTTCATGCCGAACTCGGTCATTGCAAGCATCATCTGGAACTGCACCTGGTCCTGGATGTCGCCACCCTGCACCGCCGCGGACAGCCACGGCTTGCCGTTTTTCAGCACCAGCGTGGGCGTGAGCGTTGCCCGCGGCCGCTTGCCGGGTGCCACCACGTTGTAGGGGTTTTCCTTCGCATCGAGCACAAAACTTTGCATGCGCTGACTCATACCGATGCCCGTGCGGCCGGCAATCACCGCTGGGATCCAGCCGCCAGACGGCGTCATGGATACCACCCAGCCCTGCGCATCGGCCGCCTGAACGGTGGTGGTGCCTGCGAGAAAACTGCGTTCGTGGTCGGCAGTGTCGATTCTCGCCTGCTGCCACGGTGGCATGGCGCCGCGGTCCGGATCGGCCACGTTGGTCCACTTGTCGAGCAGGTTGAGAAACGGATTGCTGCCTTTCTGGAAGCGGTAGGGATCGCCGGGTTTGACGGAAGGATCATTGCGCTCGGGATCAAACGCCTGCCAGCGAGCGCGCGCGTAAGCTTTCGACAGAAGTCCCTCCACCGGCTCAGCCGGCGGATGCCGCGGGTCGCCGTAGTAGAAATCACGGTCCGCAAACGCCATGTTCTGCATCTGGTAGAGGGTATGGATGTAGTTTGCGCTGTTGTACCCCATGGCCGGCAGATCCACCTGCTCAGCCAGATTCAGCGCCTGAAGCATGGCAGCGCCCTGCACCCAGGTGTCGAGCTTGTACACGTCCAGATCACGATAGGTCCCGCGGAGCGGCGCTTCGATATGCACTTGCCAGTCAGCCAGATCTTCCAGCGTGTGCAGACCGCCCATTTCCTGCGATGCGCGAACAAACTCGCGAGCGATGTCGCCTTCGTAGAAGCGCTTGTAGGCTGCATGGATGGCGGTTTTGCGGTCGGCACCTGCCGCCCGCGCCTGCGCTTCCGCGGCAATCAACTTCTCCAGGGTGGCAGCCAGATCCGGCTGGCGAAAAATCTCGCCCGCCTGCGGCGCTTCCCGCGCCTCGCCTTCGTGCACCAGAAACAGCGTTCGTGAGTAGGGCCACTGCCGGATATGGGTCTTGTTGCGCTCGATGGAATCCGCCGTCTGCGCCTCCATGGGGTAGCCGCGCGCAAGCGTCAATGCCGGCGCGAGCACCTGAGCCAACGATAGCGTGCCGTACTCCGCCAACATGACCAGCAGCGCGCCAGGCGTGCCGGGGGTCACCGCCGCCAATGGCCCGTACTCGGGTGGTTGCGCCATGCCGCGGCTGGTGAAGTATTCCGGCGTTGCACCGCTCGGCGCCACGCCCAGGCCGTTGATGGCAATCACCCGCTGCTCTCCTGGGTGATAGATCAGCGCTTGGGTTTCACCGCCCCAACTGAGCACGTCGAACATGGTTGAGGTGGCGGCGAGCATGGCACAGGCAGCATCTACCGCATTGCCACCCTGCTCGAAGATGCGCGCTCCCGCAGTGGCCGCCAGCGGTTTGCCGGTGATGGCGACCCAATGGGTGCCGTACAGGATGGGTTTTACGGTGTCGGCATGCGACCACGCTGAGTGGCAACACCCGGCGAAGAACATCACGGAGAGGATGACGATGCGCTTCATGTGCGCCAGCATAGCGCCATCGCTATCGGAGGCTCCAGTTGAAACGCCGACTACTCGCTGCACTTCTGCTGCCCGTGACGCTTTTTCCGGCAGTGCTTTCATTGGCAGGTACGGCAGCGCCGATCGCCATCGCCGTACACGGCGGCGCTGGCACGATGCGCCGGGAGCAGCTCGATGAAGCCCTGGAACAGCGCATCACCGCCAAACTACGCGAAGCGGTAGAAGCGGGACATGCACTGCTGGCCGCAGGCGCGCCCGCCGTGGACGCGGTGACCGCCGCCATCGTCATCCTCGAGGCCTCGCCGCTGTTCAATGCAGGTGTAGGTGCGGTGTACACCTGGGATGGCGGCCACGAATTGGACGCCAGCATCATGGAGGGCCGCACCCGTGCCGCCGGCGCAGTAGCTGGTGTGCGAACAATCAAAAGCCCCATCCACGCAGCCCGCGCCGTCATGGACCATTCGCCGCACGTGCTGCTGAGCGGCGCCGGTGCCGAGGCGTTCGCGCAAAGCCAGGGGCTCGACATCGTGCCTAACAGTCACTTCGACACACCAGAACGGTTTGAGGCGCTCAAGCGCGCGAAGGCGCGGGCGGAAGCGGACAAACACGGCACCGTGGGCGCGGTGGCGCTGGATGCGCGCGGCAACCTCGCCGCCGGCACATCCACCGGCGGCATGACCGGTAAGCGCTGGGGCCGAGTGGGCGACTCGCCCCTGATCGGCGCCGGCACTTTCGCCGACAACGCCAGCTGCGCGGTGTCGGCCACCGGCCACGGCGAGTACTTCATCCGCTATAACGTCGCCGCCGATATCTGTGCGCGTGTCGCCTACAAGGGATTGTCCATCGAAGCCGCCGGCCACCAGGTCATTCACCAGACGCTGCTGCCCGCCGGCGGCACCGGCGGCGTCATCATCCTCGACACCGCGGGGAACATCAGCATGCCGTTCAACACCGAAGGCATGTACCGCGCAGCCATCGACCCCGACGGCACGCGCTACGTCGGCATCTACCGGTGACGGTTCAACGGCCCTGCCAGCGCGGCGGCCGCTTTTCCGCAAACGCCCGTGGGCCTTCCTGGGCATCCGTACTCACCAGCCGCGCTTCTTCTGCCGGATAACGCGCCGCAAACGCCGCCGGCAGCGACCGGTCGAGCCCCTGCATGGCCGCCTGCTTGGTGGCGCGCACGGCCAGCGGCGCACAGCGCAGAATGTCGGCCACCCACTCCTCCACCGTCTCCGTCAGGCGCTGCGCCGGTACCACCTCGTTGACCAGACCCAGCTCATAGGCACGAGCGGCGGTCATGTGCCGGCCGGTGAGCAGATAGCCCATGGCCACCTTTAGACCGATCTGGCGGGGCAACCGATGCACGCCCGCAGCGCCCGCAATGAGGCCGCGGCGCGGTTCAGGCAGGCCGAACTCGGCGTGTTCGGCGGCGATGATGATGTCACAAGCCAGCGCAAGCTCGAGGCCGCCGCCGAGCGCAAAGCCGTTGACCGCCGCAATCACCGGTTTGGCGAAATCCCATCGCTCGTTGAGCGGCCGCGTGCGCGCTGACATGTCGGCCCAGAGCGCACGCTGCGTATCGTCCGCCTCCCGCTCCTGCGCACGATGCTTGAGATCGGCGCCGGCGCAGAATGCCCGCTCGCCGGCGCCGGTAACCACAGCCAGCCAGATGTCGGGGTCGTTCTCCACCGTATCCCAATGCTCTGAGAGCGCCAGGCGCAGATCGGGATTGAGGCTGTTCATGGCCTGCGGCCGGTCCAGGGTGATCCAGGCCACGCGATCGCGCACCTCGAACCGCGTAACCATCAGGCTGGCACCTGCACACGCGCCGACGCTACAGGCACTCCGCCGATCCCCGCATCCATGCGGTAGACGCTGCCGGCCCGGTCGGATTCACTGCCGTCGGAACCGGTAACGATGTAGAGCGAACGCAGGTCTGCACCGCCGAAACACACGCTCGTGCACATGGGTTCCGGTGTTTCGACAAAGCGTTGCTCGCGGCCATCGCTATCGAACACCGCGACACCGTGGCCGCCACCGGCGAGTGCCACCCACACCGAGCCGTCTTTTGCCACTACCAGACCGTCGGGCACACCGCGCGCGGTCTCGACGAACACAAGCTTCTCGCCCAGGTCGCCGTTGTCCTGCACGGCATACATGAACACCGTGTTGCGCCGGGAATCGGAGTGATACAGGGTGCGGCCATCCGGTGAGAAACCGAGGCCGTTGGTGAGTTGCACATCCCGCCCCACCACCCGGCTCGCGCCATCCAGATCGATCAGATACAGATCCCCCGCGGCGGGTTTGCGCCCATCGGCGAATACTGGTGAGGCGCCGAGCCCGCCTGCGTAGATGCGCCCGGCGGCATCGGTGGTGATGTCGTTGAAGCCCACGAGCCCAGCATCCTCGTCGCGCTCGAGCAGCGTGACGGTGGTGCCGCTATCAAACGGTTTGAGCGCGATGTTGCGGCCGCTCACCACCAGCCCGCCAGCTTCGTGCAGCGCCATGCCACCGATGCCGCGCCGATGCTCGAAGACCGTCTGCACGTTGCCGTCGTCGTTCACCGCAAATACGCCGCCAAAAAGCACGTCCGAAAACACGAGCCCGAGCGTATCGCTCCACACTGGCCCTTCGATCAGCCCATACCCGGTTGCCAGGCGTTCCATGTCTGCCATAGCCTTCCCCTTCTCTTACCCGTTAGCCAACTCTACTGCACGTAAACGAGGACATGCCATGCTGCGCCGAGCCGCCCTGTTGCTTTTGACCCTCGCCGCCACTGCGGCAATGGCCGAACTTGGTCTGCCAACCGCGAAGCCGAAAGCCGTGGGCATGTCTGAGGAACGACTGGCGCGCATCGCCCCCGCCATGCAGCGGTACATCGACGACGGCCTGGTACCCGGCGTGATCACTGCCGTCATGCGGCAGGGCAAGCTGGTGCACCTGGAAGTTCAGGGCGACATGGACGTGGAGAACGGCAAGGCCATGCAGGCCGACACGGTGTTCCGCATCGCCTCAATGTCCAAACCGATCACTTCCGTCGCCCTGATGATGCTCTGGGAGGAAGGGCGCTTTCAGCTACGCGATCCGGTCGCGCGATTTCTGCCGGAATTCGCTGACGTGCAGGTGTCGACCAGCCGCGACGCGAGCGGCGCCACCGGTGAGCTGGTAGCGCTCGAACGGCCCATCGAGATCCGCGACATGCTCACGCACACCGCCGGGCTCGCCAACAACTACATCGGCAACGTGGAGCACTACCGCGCAGTGATGGAGGCGCGCCCCGAGGACGACCTCGAAAGCTACATCAAGCGTCTGGCGACGCTGCCTCTAAACTACCAGCCGGGAAGCGCCTGGGAGTACTCCGCTGCTACCGATGTGGTGGGTAGGCTGGTGGAGGTGATCAGCGGCATGCCTCTGGATGCCTTTCTGCGCGAGCGCATCTTCAAACCGCTCGACATGCCGGACACGCATTTCTATGTCGATGCCTCCTACGCGGATCGCCTGGCCGCCCAGTACAAACCGCGAGAAGGCGACAACCGCATCGAGCTGCAGGATCCCGCGGGTGCTGCCAGCCGCTGGATCACGGGGCCGCAGAAACTCTTTCGCGGCGCCGGCGGCCTGGTGTCCACGGTACAGGACTACCTGCGTTTCCAGCAGATGATGCTCAATGAGGGCTCGCTCGGCGGCGCGCAGCTGCTCGCGCCTTCCACCGTGCGGCTCATCGCTGACAACCACACCGGTGAACTGCCGCTGTGGCTGCCGGGGCCGGGCATGGGTTTCGGCCTCGGCTATGGCGTGGTGCTGGATCGCGGCGCCGCTGCCACACCGCTCAGCGAAGGCGCCTACTACTGGGGCGGTGCGTACTGCACCCTGTCGTGGGTGGATCCGGCGGAGGAACTGGTTGCGGTGCTGATGACGCAGGTGCGGCCGTACACGCACATCAACATCCGCCAGGACTTTCAGGTGCTCACCTATCAGGCGATCACCAAATAGCCAGGGATGTGAGCTGCGCGCTAGCGCTTTGATACCCAGTCGATGGCGTTCGCCAGCAGCCGACGAAAGTGGGGATTGGCGTACGCCACCGGGTCATCGCCACACTGCAGGTATACGATGCGGCTCTTGCCCTCCGCCCGGCACCAGCCGATGAGGTTGCTGCCCGGCGCGTGCTCCCAACCCTCGTTGTCGAACATCTTACGTTCCTCCACGACCTTGCGCGCCGAGTAGAAATTCTCAGCGGTGAAGTCGTAGCTGCTCGCCAGCAGCGGCTGCACATCGTCTTCGAACACCTCCGATAGATACAGCTCATCCGTGATTTCGAATTCCGCCGGCACGCCGGCAGTCACCGGGTGATCCTCGAGCACGCGTACGGTGTGGGTCACGCCGTGGCGATAGCCGGAGTCCTGGCACATCTTGCCGCGCAGCCGTGACGGCATGTAATGGAAGCGACCGCCGACGATCTGCGCGTAACGCTCCCAGGCCGGCCAACCGGCGATGGCGTGATGCAGAAACACGAAGCCGTGCCCCTCTTCCAGCAGCGCCTCGAAGCCCTCGCGATAGCGGCGTGGCGGCTCGGTGAAGTCCGGCGCACGGTCCGGGTGGAACGCAATGCCCGGCATGTCGTAGCACACGAAAGCATCGTAACCCGCCGCCTCACGGGGGTTAAACAGAGCCTGCGCGGCTGGCTGCTCTACCAGCGTGTAATCCACGCCCTCCATTTCTTCGAAGATGTCGTAGAACGGCTGACGTTCATACGGATGACCTTTCACCACCAGCAGTATGCGTTTCACGACGGCGCTTCTCCCCGGATTGCCCTGCGTTATGCTACTCGATCCGACAACTGACTGGTTGGAGCGCGCATGAATCTGCTGGAAGAAAAGTCGCTGGCCGACGCCGACGTGCAGGAAGATCCCGTCGCCTACTATCGCGCGCTACGCCAAGAGCCGCTGCACTGGGACCCGCGCCTGGGCGTGTACATCTGTTCTACCTATGCCCTGATGCGAGAAATTCTTCGCGATCCAGACACGTTCTCGAGCGTGGACAGCCAGGCAGTAGAAGGTATGCGCCCGCCGCCGCCAGAGGCAGTGGCTATCCGCAAGCAGATGCTGCCGCCGGTGAACACGCTGGTCACCAATGACCCGCCGAGCCACACGCGCATCCGCAAGATGGTGGATGAACCATTCCGGCCGCGCGCCATCGAAACGCTGCGCACGGGTATACGGGAGATCGTCAACGAGACGCTGGACGCCTTCATCGAGCGAGGCGAGGCAGACATTGTTGCCGAGTTTGCCATCCCCATCCCCATCAAGGTCATCGCCGACATGCTCGGCATCCCACGGCAGATGGCGCCGGACATCAAAGCGTGGTCCGATGCGTCTGTGGATCCACTCGGCATGATGGTGAGCGATGCGCGGTTGATCGAATGCGCCCGCATCATCAAGTCCTTTCAGGATTACATCGTCGCAGAGCTCGAGGAACGGCGAGCGCGGCCCCGGGACGACCTGCTCACCCGTCTGGTGGAGGCGCGGGACGAGGATGGTGCCGGCTTCACGGTCCCGGAGATGCTGTCACTGACACAGCAGTTTCTGGTAGCGGGCAACGAAACCACCACCAACGCCATCGCCGCCGGCGTGCAGCTGCTCATCGACAACCCGGACCAGTACGCCGAGCTCGAGCGGCGCCCGGACCGCCTGCTGACCTTCGCCAACGAGATTCTGCGCCTGGAATCCCCCGCCGCCGGGCTCTTCCGGGTGGTGCGACGCGATACAACCCTGGCCGGCGTTGCGTTGCCGGCAGGCAGCCGTATCATGCTGCGCTTCGCGGCGGCCAACCGGGACCCCGGCAAGTACGCCGATGCCGACAGCCTGGACGTGCACCGCAGCAATGCCGGCACCCATGTGGGCTTCGGCGCCGGCATCCACCACTGCATCGGCGCCAACCTGGCGCGGGAAGAACTGGTGCAGACCTTCGACATCCTGCTCGCGCGGGTGAAGAATCTGGCGTTCAAGCCGGGGGCCAACGATTTCCGCCACCACCCGTCGATGATTCTGCGCGGTCTGGAACGGTTGGAGGTCACTTTCCAGCGGCGCTGAGTGATATAGTAACGCGTTATAAGAAATCAACTGGAGGGGACCACGTGGCGGCATCGCTCACAGACGACATCCTGAAAGACATGCACCGGCGAATGGTGCGCATCCGCAGGTTCGAAGAGACCGCAGGTAAGCTCATGGAGGACGGCAAGATTCCCGGCGCGCTGCACCTGTATGTGGGTGAAGAAGCGGTCGCCTCGGGCGTGATGGTGCACCTCTCCGACCAGGATCAGATAACCTCCACACACCGCGGCCACGGACACCTCATCGCCAAGGGTGGCGAGTTCGACCGCATGTTCGCAGAGCTCTTCGGCAAGGCCACCGGCTACTGCAAGGGCAAGGGCGGCAGCATGCACATCTCTAACCTCGAGGTCGGCATGCTCGGCGCCAACGGCATCGTCGGCGGCGGTCCGCCCATCGCCATGGGTGCTGCGTTCTCCAACAAGTTTCAGAAGAACGGCCAGGTGGCCGTGTGCTTCTTCGGCGACGGCGCGAGCAACGAAGGCTCCTTCCACGAAGCCGCCAACATGGCGGGGCTGTACAAGCTGCCGGTGGTGTTCGTGTGCGAGAACAACGGCTACGGCGAGTACACCGCACAGAAAAACCACCAGGCCATCGTCGATGTGGCCGATCGCGCGCCCGGTTACGGCATGCCCGGCGTGGTGTGCGACGGCATGGACGTGGTAGCGGTCTACGAAGCGGCGGGTGAAGCCATCGACCGGGCTCGCCGCGGTGAGGGGCCGACGCTGCTCGAGTGCAAGACCTACCGCTTCTACGATCACGTAGGCGTGCGCGGGATGGGCCTGAACTACCGCACCGACGACGAAGTGGACGAGTGGAAGAAAAAGGATCCCATCGACCTCTTCGAATCCCGCCTCAAGGAGCAGGGTGTGATGGACGATGCTGCAGTGCAGGCCGTTCACGACGCGGTGGCCGCCGATATCAAGGCCGCTATCAAGTACGCCGAGGAGAGTCCATTGCCGGACCCTTCCACGATCACCGAAGACGTATACGCCTGAGCCGCGCCAGAGGAGACAGACATGGCTGAAGCAGCAGTAAAACCACGCACCATCCCCTACGTGAGCGCCATCAACGAAGGCATTCGCGTCGTGCTCTCCGAGCAACCGAACGCCTTCGCCGCGGGTGAGGACATCGGCGGCGCCGGCGGCGTGTACGGGTATTTCGCCGGCATCCAGAAGGACTTCGGCGAGGATCGTGTGTTCGACACGCCCATCTCCGAGGAGGGTATCGTCGGCCTGGGCGTGGGCTCCGCCGCGACCGGCTGCCGGCCGATCATCGATCTGATGTTCATGGACTTCCTTGGCGAGTGCATGGACGAGGTCGCCAACCAGCTTGCGAAGATGCGCTACATGTTCGGCGGCCGCGCCACCCTGCCGGTAACGATGCTCACCATGGCCGGCGCTGGCGCCAACCTGGCGGCGCAACACAGCCAGAGCCTGGAAGCGTGGATATGCCACTTGCCGGGACTGAAAGTGGTCATGGCATCCACACCAGCAGATGCCAAGGGCCTGATCATCAGCGCTGCACGCGACGATAACCCCGTGATCGTGGTGCTGATGAAGACGCTGCTCGGCATGCAGGGCGAAGTACCGGAAGGCAACGAAGGCGTGCCGCTGGGCAAGGCCAACATCGTGCGGCCCGGCAACAACTACACCATCGTCTCCTGGGGCCGTATGGTGCACGAGTCGCTGGCCGCTGCGGCCAAGCTAAAGGATCTCGGCATCGACGCGGAGGTCATCGACGCACGTTCGCTGCAGCCGTTGGACACCGACACCATCGTTGCCAGCGTGCGCAAGACGCACCGCGCCATGATCGTGCACGAGGCGGTACGTTTCGGCGGCTTTGGCGGCGAAGTCGCTGCGCAGATTCAGGAGCTGGCATTCGACTACCTGGATGCGCCGGTCGCACGCGTGGGGGCGCCGTTCTCGCCGGTGCCGTTCTCGCCGGCCCTGGAGCCGCACTACGTGCCCAACGCAGACCGCATCGTCGCTGAGGTCAAAACCCAACTCGGGTTGTAGCCGACAGGTCATGGGCACCCTCGGCATCGTCGCCAACCCGGCGTCGGGCAAGGACGTGCGGCGTCTCGTGGCGCGCGCGTCCGTGTTCGACAACCAGGAAAAGCAGGCCATTGTGCAGCGCCTGCTGGCTGGCGCTGCCGCTCTGTCCGCACCGCAGGTGCTCTTTATGGACGATCCGCACGGCATCGTCGCCAAAGCCATCGACGAGGTTGGCGGTGTGTGCGCAAAAGCGGTGCCAACACAGGAAACCGGCAACGCCTTCGACACGATCGTTGCCGCTCGAGGTCTGAAAGCCGCCGCGTGCGATGTGGTGGTCACCCTGGGCGGAGATGGCACCAACCGCGCCTTCGCTCTCGGCTGGCAGGACCCAGTGCTGATTCCGCTGTCCACCGGCACCAACAACGTGTTTCCGAATCTCACGGAAGCCACCGTGGCGGGTGCGGCCGCCGGTCTCATCGCCGCCGGCATCGTTGCCGCCGACCAGGTAACACGGCAACACAAGGCTATCCACGTAACAATCGACGGTGAGCGCGACGATATCGCGTTGATCGACGCGGTACTGTCGCGGGAGCGTTTTGTGGGGGCACGTGCCCTGCTCGATCCATCAGCGCTGGCCCTTGCCGTACTGACCCGGGCGGAGCCGGCGGCTGTGGGCATCACAACCCTCGGCGGCCTGCTGCAACCGGTGAGCGGTGCAGACGATCATGGCCTGCTGCTGGAGATCGCAGACGATGCAGACCAACGGGTGCACGCACCCATCGCGCCGGGCTACTACCGGCCGGTGGGCATTCGGAGCCTGAAAAGCCTGCCATTCGCTGAGGCAGTGTTAGTGGAAGGACCCGGCGTGCTTGCTTTCGACGGCGAGCGCGAAAGGCGACTGATGCCCGGCCAGAAAGCGACGCTGACCGTGCAGCGCACGGGGCCGAGGGTCGTCGATGTAAACAAAACACTCGCCATTGCCGCCGCCGCAGGCGCGTTCAAGAAATAAAGGAGAGGGGCAGATGCCTACAGAAGTCTATCTGGTGAAAGTCGGCATGAACATGACCGAAGGGGTCGTGGAAGAGTGGTACATCGCCGACGGCGCGCGCGTGGAAAAAGGCGAGTTGCTTTACCGGCTCGAAACCGAGAAGGTCAATCTCGACGTGGATGCAGAGGCCAGCGGCACCGTCAAGCACATGGTGCCGGAAGGCGAGCCGAAGAAGCCCGGCGATATTGTCGGCTACATCTTCGCCGATGGTGAAGAGATTCCCGCCGATTTCGGCAGCGCCGCTGCCGCGCCGGAACCCGCGGCTGCGCAGCCCGCCGCTGCAGCCACGCCCGCAGCCGCAGCCGCCACCTCCCAGACCTTCGGCGAGGGCGACCGCCTGCTCTCCTCGCCTGCCGCACGACGGCTGGCAAAGGAACTCGACGTCGACATCTCCGCCATCAACGGCAGCGGCCCCGGTGGGCGCATCGTCGAAGCGGACGTGCAGGCCGCCGCACAATCGGCGTCGGCCAACCCGGCATCACCCGCCGCCCGCAAGCTGGCACGGGAGCTTGGTGTGAACCTGGCTAACGTGCGCGGTACCGGCCCCGGCGGACGTATCACCCGAGAAGACGTAGAAGCCGCATCGCAACACCCCTCGGCGGCCCCAGCCGCGGCGGCAGCGGCCCCCTCTGCCGGCAGCAAGACGGTACCGGTGCGCGGTATGCGCAAAACCATCGCCGCGCGCATGCACGAAAGCCTCTCTACCATGGCGCAGCTCACCATGGACATGGACGCCAACATGGACGACGCCATCAAGCTGCGCGGTCAGCTCGTTGACGAGTGGGCGAACGAAGGCATCAAGCCGACCTATACGGACCTTGTGATCCGCGCAGCCGCCAAGGCGCTGGAGCAGCACCCGCTCATGAACGCCAGCTGGGGCGACACCGAGATCACCCAGCACGGCGACGTGCACGTCGGCATGGCGGTAGCCCTGCCGGAAGGGCTGATCGTGCCCGTGGTGCGCAACGCCAACCGCATCAGCGTCAAGGAGCTGGCGTCGGAAACCTCACGCCTGGCTGATGCAACGCGCAACAACCAGCTGTCTCCAGACGATCTGCAGGGCGGCACTTTCACAGTCTCGGCGCTGGGCATGTACGGCGTAGACTCCTTCACACCCATCATCAACGCGCCGCAAGCGGGCATCCTTGGCGTCAATCGCATTCGCGACGACATTGCCTGGGACGGCGACCGGCCGGTAAAAACACAAGTGATGCGCCTGTCGCTCACCTGGGACCATCGGGTGCTGGACGGTGCGCCGGCGGCGGAGTTTTTGCGCACCGTGAAGCAGCTCCTGGAGGCGCCGTTCCGTCTGCTGTTGTAGACACCGGCGAGCCGCACGACCGAACAAACTGATTACAAGTTTGTGAACGGGCACACATTTCTTTTTCCGCGAGCAGCCCTAATATCTTTGTGAAGATTGAACCGCCGCCACGGAGGGGCTGTGCTCAGATCTTCGCTCTCAACGACACAGGAACGCCGCCTGGAGGCGGCTTAGGCCATGTACATTCTAGGTCTGTCGGCCTACTACCACGACAGCGCGGCAGCGCTCGTCAGGGACGGCGCTGTTATCGCTGCAGCGCAGGAAGAGCGATTTACCCGAAAGAAGCACGATCCCGCATTTCCTCGTGAGGCCATACGCTACTGCCTTGCCGAGGCGGGCACCACGCTGGCGGATGTGGATCACGTTGTCTTCTACGACAAACCACTGCTGAAATTCGAGCGGCTGCTGGAGACCTATCTGTCCTGGGCGCCGCGCGGTTTCCGTTCGTTTCAGGCAGCCATGCCCGTCTGGCTGCGCGAAAAGCTGTTCCTGAAAGATCTGCTGAAAAAGGAGCTGGCGGAGCTGCAGGGCTGCAAGCCGCGCGATGTCGGCGATCTGCTATTCACCCAGCACCACCAGGCGCACGCAGCATCCGCGTTCTTTCCCAGCCCATTTCAACGCGCCGCGGTGCTATGCCTCGATGGTGTGGGCGAATGGGCCACAAGCAGCGTCTGGTTGGGCGATGACAATCGCCTCACGTTGCAGTGGGAAATCGACTTCCCCCATTCGCTGGGCCTGTTGTACTCCGCATTTACGTATTTCACCGGATTCAAGGTCAATTCCGGCGAATACAAACTGATGGGATTGGCGCCCTACGGCGAACCAAAGTACGTAGATCTCATCTTCGACAAGCTGATCGATGTCAAAGACGACGGAACGTTCCGCATGGACATGCGGTACTTCAACTACGCCACCGGACTGACGATGACCAACGACCGATTCGCAGAGCTGTTCGGCGGTCCGGCCCGCGCGCCGGAGTCGCCGCTCACGCAGCGCGAAATGGACATTGCGGCATCCATCCAGGTGGTCACCGAAGAGATCGTGCTCAGCCTGGGTCGCACGATACAGCGCGAGCTCGATGTCGAAAATTTGTGCCTGGCCGGTGGCGTGGCGCTGAACTGCGTGGCCAACGGCAGGCTGCTGCGCGAAGGACCGTTCAAGGACATCTGGATTCAGCCAGCGGCGGGTGACGCCGGCGGCGCGCTTGGTGCGGCACTTGCGGCGTGGCACGAACACCTCGGCAACGAACGCACCGCGCCAGCCTCGGGCGACGCCATGCAGGGCTCGTATCTAGGCCCGGCTTTCGATGATGCAACGATCCGCACGCAGCTCGATGCACGCGGCGCCCGCTACGAGCAAATCGATGACGCACAACTCATGGAACTGCTTGCTCATTTGCTGGAGGGCGAGAGCGTCGTCGGCTGGTTTCAAGGTCGCATGGAATTCGGCCCCCGCGCACTCGGTGCACGTTCGATCATCGGCGATCCGCGCAGCTCCGCCATGCAGTCGGTGATGAATCTGAAGATCAAGTATCGCGAGTCGTTCAGGCCGTTCGCGCCGTCTGTGCTGGCTGAGGAAGTGTCCAACTATTTCGAGCTCGACAGCGCCAGCCCCTACATGCTCATCGTCGCACCAGTGAGCGAATCCCGGCGCATTGCCATGACAGACGCGCAGCAGAAACTGTTCGGCATAGAGAAACTAAACGTGCCACGCTCCGAGCTACCGGCGATCACGCATGTCGACTACTCCGCCCGCGTGCAGACCGTACACGCCGACACCAACCCGCGTTACCACGCCCTGTTGTCTGCGTTCCACCGGCGCACCGGTTGCCCGGTGCTCGTCAACACATCGTTCAACGTGCGCGGCGAACCAATCGTGTGCACGCCGGACGATGCGTACCGGTGCTTCATGCGAACGGAGATGGACTACCTCGTCATTGAGAACTATCTGCTTCGCAAGGCGGAGCAGCCGCCCATGCCGAAAGATGAATCCTGGAAAGAAGAGTTTGAGCTGGATTAACTGCCATGCACAATCAGACACACGACATACCGGAACTCGACGCGTGCGGCCTGCGTAACTTCGGCCTGACGACGGGCGGGATATTCATCGTCCTGTTTGCGCTTTTGTTTCCTTGGCTTTTCGACGCCACAATGCCCCTGTGGCCATGGGTTCTAGGCGGCGTGCTCGGCCTGTGGGCCGGCGTGCATCCCTCAAGTCTCCGTCCCGTCTACCGTGGCTGGATGAAGTTCGGTCTGTTGCTTTCGAAGATCACCACACCGCTCATTCTGGGCCTACTGTTCTACGTCTTTGTCACGCCGATGGGGCTGGCCCTGCGGCTGTTCAGAGACCCCATGCGCAGGTCCATCGACCCGGCGCAATCCACGTATCGGGTGCATCCCGATCCCGATCAACCCCACTCCATGGAGAACCCATTCTGATGTTGGATCTGATGAGCGACCTCTGGCAATTCATGAGGGTACGCAAGAAATTCTGGCTACTGCCGCTGCTCGTCGTCATGGTACTTCTGGGCGGTCTGCTGGTGCTTGCACAGGGTTCGGCCGTGGCGCCATTCATCTATACGTTGTTCTAGCGACCGGTCCGATGAACAGGCCCTGCTGTCAACTCCTGGTGTACGGCAAGCCGCAGTGAAACGCTGGCTCGCCATCGGCTTGATCAGCATGGCGACGGCCGCCCTGTTCGACGCTGCGGTCTGGTTCGTCATGCCAAGGGAGCTGACGGCGGCCTGGTGCCAGTATCGCAAACCCGCCGACCTACCGCCCGGCCGCTATCCGCAGCACTATTTTGTACCGCACCCTGTCCGGGGTTTCGATATCGGCCCGGGTCTTCAGGCCGAACATTACGTGCATGAGCTCGGCAGGTATCCGGTGTGGTCCAATCGATGGGGATGCTTTGACCAGGAGCACGACATCGCCGCATTGCAAAGTGGCTATGTCTACCTGGCCGGTGACAGCTTCACCTGGGGCTACGCCCGCTATGAGGAGCACTTCGCGGAGAAACTCCGGCAGCAAAGCGCCGAACCGTTGCTGCGGTGCGGCGTCACCAACACCGGCCAGCGGCATCAGCTCTCCAAGTTTCTGGAGGTTACAGACGCGATTGGCCGTTTGCCGGACCTGGTGGTAGTGAACTACGTCGCCAACGATATGGCAGACGACTATGCCTTTCCGTCCACGACCGTAATCGACGGCTGGAAAGTACCGCGCTATGAGCTGGATGCCAATGACACCATCGTGCCCATTGGCGACAAAGAGATAAGACACCGCCTTGACGCCGCACTCGCGGCACCGGAGCGAAGCTGGAAACAAAGAATCAACAGTACCCTGCGCCGCTACTCAGCCACCGCCAACATGACACTCACCGCTCTGGGCAAAGGCACTGGCTGTCCTCGGGCGGCAGCCAGTCGAGGACCCGCTGAAGACTCTGCCACTGCACCGGCGCGTCGCGGCACTTGGCAACTCGTTGGCAGGCAGAACATCTATCCTTGGCACAACCAACGCTGGGCCACTCCCAACCGCTCCGCACTGCTGGAATGGCAGGCACACGCACAGTCGCAAGGCTACACGTTGGTAGTTTCCCTGATTGGCCACGCACAGACTGGTGACGTTGCAAACTACTACCGCTTGCTGCGCGAGGACTTGCAGCGGCAGGGTGTGCAGGTAATCGATTCCTCGCCGGATCTAGCGGCAACAGCGCAGCCGCAGTCGTACTTCTTCCCAACCGACGGCCACTTCAACGCGCAGGGACAGCATTTCTACGCAGACTTCCTGCTGCGCGAATTACCCCGGTTCGGTCTAAAACTGAAACCTTCAAACGGCTAGCTGCTGCCTCGCCCCTGCGCCAATGCCCGGCCAATGGCTCTCAAAGGCTCTCCGGATCGCCGCACGCGCGCCATGATAAAGCCCCCTTCCAGAGCCGCGATAAGGGCCATCGCGAAGTCCAAGTCGCCCTGAAACACTTCCGCCGCTGCATCCGACCAGCGTCTGAACACGTCATCACACGCATCGGCAAGCACCCCGCTCGCGCCGGCAGATTCGCGCGCCACACCGCCGATCGGGCATGGGTCAACGAAGCCTCCAAACTCCACCACGGAAGCCGCCCCATCGAACACGGCTCGAATCATCGCTCCTCGATCGTCACCAGCCGCGCGCACCGCCGCCAGAACCTGCTCGCCGTAGACCCTGCCAAAGTGCTGCACCACCGCCACTCCGACCTGTTCTTTGCCACCGGGAAAGTGGTGGTAAACAGAACCGGTAGGCAAACCAGAGCGCGCGGTAATCTGCTTCAAAGACGTGCCGTTGTATCCGTAGCTGCAGAACAGGTCGTGGGCCGCCTGCAGTATGCGCCGTCTGGCATCACTCATGTCGTTTCCTGTGACTCGGTCTGACACCTCTAGAACGATCATTCTATTTCGTTTAGAATGATCGTTCTAGAGGGTTGACCAACATGCGTTATTTCCGACTGTTCCTCACTGTCACAGGTATTGGCTTCATCGTCGCAGGCTTACTCCACATCGTGCTCGGTATCGAAGCAGACGTCCTACTCGGCGCAAAAGTCTCTGCAAGCTCTGTCATCGATGCAGGCCACGACAGCCAGAACCGCTTCTATGGCGCCATGTTCGCCGTGTGCGGTGTGTTGCTCATCTGCTTCGCACGGGACATCAAGCGTTACGCGCCGCCGCTGGCACTGCTGCTCGGCGGGTTTGCGGTCGCCGGCCTCGTGCGCATGGTGTCGGTGCTGCAGTTCGGCTGGCCGCCACCGCTGATTCTGCTGTTGGGCGTGATCGAAGTGGTTCTGCCGCCATTGCTACTGGTGTGGTACCTGCGTCTGCGCACATGACGCTACGACGCTTCGAGGCCTTGTGGTGCGCACAGATCTTCCTGCGCGACTTCGTGCTCATCTACCCGGTGTATGCCATCTACATGCAGGCGAACGGCATTACCGCAGCCGAACTCGGCGTGCTGTTCACACTGTGGGCCGGTGCAGCGCTGCTGTTCGAAGTACCGTCCGGCGCGTTGGCCGACCGCTACCCGCGCAAAACGGTACTCGTGGCTTCAGGGCTGATCGCTGCGCTGTCATTCGTGGTGTGGACTGTCTTCCCGACATTCTTGGGATTCGCCGCAGGCTTTGTGGTCTGGGCGCTCGGTTCGAGCCTTGTAAGCGGCACTTCAGAGGCGTATCTGCACGACTTTTTGCAGGCACGCGGGCAAGGTGCAGCATTCGAACGCCTCTATGGCCGCGGAGAAGCTGCGGAAAGTATCGGCGCCGCATCAGCTTTGAGCCTTGGCGGCTGGCTCGCCGAGGGTGGCTACGGGCTGCCGCTGGCGCTTTCCATCGCAGCGCCGATTCTGTCGGCACTCCTGGTGGCGTTTGCACTGCCGCAGGTGGCGGCACACGGCGGGGAAGACGAGGACCCGGGCTACCTCGACACACTGCGCGCAGGTCTGCGCGAGGCGGTGCGCACGCATGCTCTGCGCATCATGCTCGCGGTGTTCGCGATACTGGTGATCATTCCACACGTACTGGAGGAGTTCCTCGGCGTGCTGCTGCACGAGGCATCGTTCTCACTGACCGCAGTGGGTGTCGCCTACGGCGGGATCTGGATCGCACGCAGCATCGGTATGGCGTTGGCCCACCGGCTGGCCGGCTGGTCGCTGCGCGCGGTGATCAGCGGATTTGCTGCCGGTGGTCTGGCCTTGCTGATTTCCCTCCTCGTAGGCCCGCTCGGCACAGCGCTGCTCCTCGGCTCTGCGTTTTTTGTATGCGGCGCCATGGAAGTACTTCTCCAGGCGGATCTGCAGCGCAGGATCGCCGGCGATGCGCGCGCCACGGTGACATCGGTCATGAGTATGGCGGGCGAGCTTGGCGGCCTGGCGCTCTACATCTTCGTCGGCGTGATCGCCGGCGCCGTAAGCTGGGCCGCAGCTTTCGCGGCATCGGGGTTGCTGGCTGTGCTGGCGGCTGCCGCCCTCGGCCTCCTGGCGCCAGGGCGGCTTAGTGACGCTCGCCCTCGGTTGGGCTAGAGTAACGCGTTCCAAAAAGCCGCGATCACAGGGGGACATTGTGGCAACCAGCATCGCCGATCAGGTGCCTATCGCCGAAGGGCTCTTCACCTGGCCATCCAACGACCCGCGCCTGCTGGGCAGCAGGTGCACGAACTGTGGCGTGGTGACCTTCCCCGCTCAGTCGAGCTGTGCCGCCTGTGCAGGCACCGACACCGAGACCATGGAGCTCGAGCGCAAAGGCACGTTGTGGACCTACACCATTCAGTGCTTTCTGCCGAACCGGCCGCCATACGAAGGCCCCGAGACGCCAGAGACGTTCCGTCCATTCGGCGTGGGTTACGTCGAGCTCCCCGGCCAGACCCGTGTAGAAACGCGCATCAAGTGCGACGACCCGGACTCCCTCCGTGTCGGCATGGAAATGGAGCTGGTGGTGGAAAAATTCATTGAGAAAGACGGCAAGGACATCATTTCCTACTTCTTCCAACCCGTAGAAGCGGCATAACAGGAGAACAGACGTGGACGTAGCAATCATCGGCATCGGCATTCATCCCTTCGGCCGCACGGACGGCGTCACCGGTCTGGAACAGGGCGTGTTTGCCGCCCGCCAGGCGCTGAAGGACGCGGGCCTCAATTGGCAGGACATGCAATTCGCCTACGGCGGCAGCGCAGCAGCCGAGAAAGCAGACACCATGGTGTCCAAACTCGGCCTCACCGGGCTGCAATTCATCAACGTAGCCAACGGCTGCGCCACCGGCGGCAGCGCCCTGCAGTCCGCCTACATGGCCATCCAGTCCGGCATGTTCGACGTCGGCATGGCGGTGGGCTTCGACAAACACCCCCGCGGTGCGTTCACCGTCGATCCGGAAGGCAGCGGCCTCGGCAAGTGGTACGGCGATGTGGGCATGGCGCTCACGCCGCAGTTCTTCGGAATGAAGATACAGCGCTACATGCACGAGTACGGCATCTCCGAAGACACCCTCACTCGTGTAGCGGTGAAGAACTACAAAAATGGCGCCATGAACCCGAACGCCTGGCGCAAGAACGCGTTCAGCTACGAAGAAGTGGCCGAGTCCCCCATGGTCTGCCACCCGCTGCGCAAGTACATGTTCTGCTCGCCCGCCGAAGGTGGCTGCGCCATGATCCTGTGCCGCGCGGACAAGGCCAAGCAGTTCACCTCGAACCCGGTGTTCCTGAAGGCCGCCGTGGTGCGCACCCGAAACTTCGGCTCGTTCGAGGTATTCACCCAGGGCCAGGCGCTGGATCGCGCCGACGCACCAACCGTGCAGGCATCCCGCGCCGCCTTCGAGATGGCAGGCGTCGGCCCGGAAGACATCGACGTGGCGCAATTGCAGGACACCGAGTCCGGCGCCGAGATCATGCACATGTCGGAGAACGGCTTCTGCGCCGACGGTGACCAGGAAAAATGGCTGGCCGAAGGTTGGACGGAAATCGACGGCAAGCTGCCGGTGAACACCGACGGCGGCTGTCTTGCCAACGGTGAGCCCATCGGCGCCTCCGGCCTGCGTCAGGTCTATGAAATCGCATTGCAGCTTCGTGGCGAGGCGGGCAAACGGCAGGTACCGAACCAGCCCAAGACCGGCTACACCCACGTGTACGGTGCGCCAGGGCTCTCAGGCGTCACCATCCTCAGCCGGTGAGCCTGCGTGTCGAGCCGCTGACACCGACCATCGGCGCCGAGATCTACGGCGCCGATCTGTCGGAGCCGGCTGATATCGAGGCTATTAAAAGTGCCCTCTGGACGCACCAGGTGGTGTTTTTCCGCGACCAGGCACGCCTGGCACCGCAGGCGCAGATCGACTTCGCCAACCAGTTCG
>JAUIED010000031.1 GCA_030428905.1 Gammaproteobacteria bacterium | reverse complement strand
AAGAGCCGTGCCATCGCACCGAGTTTGAGCGCCTGAGACGCTATCTGCGCACCAATTCGCGCCAACAAACCGGCCTGTTTCGGGTTTTTCAGTGGCATAGCTTTTGCACCACTTCACCGCACAGAACACGCGACATTGAACGCACCACGCGCCGCAGGGACGCCGACCCGGCAGGTAGCGAGGTGCCAGCAGGAGGGAAAATAGTGAAGAGGTACGCAAGGCTCCTGGCTTCAGAGTGGGTGACCGCCGGCATCGTCGTCGTGGTGGGCACCGCGGTGGGCTGGGGCATTTTCGTCGGCGGTCAGCGCGACAACATGGTGGAGAACGCAAAGCAGACGATCGTGGCCGTGCGCGACGCCGTAGCCGCGGCTGCGGCAAAAGAATAGCTGCTGTCATGTAACAACGAGATGGTCGACGAGAGCGTTCTGCGCAACGACTATCTGACGTTCACCATCGGCACGCTACCGGCCCCTGCCGAGGGCGAACAGACACGCCACAACGCGGCGATTTTTCTGCGCACGGAGAAGGCGGTGGACAGCAACGACACATTCCAGACGACCAAAGCGCTGCACAAGGCACTCGATGAAGACGATGCGTTCACGTTGAGGACCACCAAACACAACGAGGACGAGATCGTATTTGCGGTGGTGCTGCCGGAGTTTCCGATCTGCGCTGGCACGCAGGTCGCCCTCCCCACCGAGACAGAGATCGCGACAGCGCCTACCGCACCCTAGCGGGCTTGCGGAAACGTCGTCCCCAGCGGCAGAAACACATAGTCCAACACCGGCAGCCGGCCAGCGCGCCGCGCCGTCACCCTGGAAGCAACGTTGCGCTGATCAATGGTGCCCAGCAGCAGCCGTTGCAAATCAACAGCCGTGTGCTGCGACCATGCACGCTGTGCTGAAGCGGCATAGCCCTGCCCGGTAAAAGCAGCATCGATGATCTCCTCCTGAACGACATCTCCCTCGATCCAGC
This sequence comes from Gammaproteobacteria bacterium, assembly GCA_030428905.1. GTDB lineage: Bacteria > Pseudomonadota > Gammaproteobacteria > Pseudomonadales > Azotimanducaceae > SYFY01. The sequence goes on along the minus strand of JAUIED010000031.1, from coordinate 37,389 downwards.
CGATGCGATCCGGCTGGATCGCAAGCAGGCCGACCCGCTCCCCGCCCGCGCCGTGCACAGCTCGCAGGGTGCCGAGCGTATGCCACGCTCGCAGGTCATCGCCATCGGCGGGCAACACACGCCGGGCCAGCTGAGGGTTCGTGGCGCGCAGAACCTCGAAGCGTGCCTCAACCATCGCGATCGCCGCCTCGGGCGCATCGAAGCTGCGCAGCAAAACACGACCATCCGGCGCCGGCATATCCCCATAGCGGGCAGCGTAGATGGTCATATCCACCTGCGCATCGGCCATTGCCGACCAGCCGGGCGGAACCAGAACACGGGCGCTCAGGGGTGCAAAGCCCGCCCACTCTGCCGCAACACAGCCTCGTAGAGCATGCAGATCATCAAAATCGTGGGCAACGATCTCGACAAACGGACGGTCGGCGCGCATGGCGTAGAAGCGGATGCCGCCGAGAAGCCGCCGCCCTTCGAAAGTGATCAGGCGGTGGTTGAAATCTGCTGCGGCATGACCGGAAAGGCGCAGATGTCTGGCGAAGCGCTCGCCGAAGCCGCGGTCATCGATGCAGGACAGCTGCAGTTCCAGCCACTCGGCAACCATACGGCGGCCAGCCGCAGGAAAGAGGCGCTCGGCCAGGTCGAACTGATAGTTGAGTGAGGTCAGCCGGATGGGAGGGCCGCCTGTTCCTTGCCGTCAAACGTGGGCTTCATGGCGCCATGCTGCCGAAATCACGGCACCCGGGAAAGGCCTTCCGCGGCCGGGATCAATCAGCCCACGGCCGTACCCAGTTTTGGTGACGCCGCCCACCGCTGCAATAGTTACCATCGCCAACGAATTCAAGGAAGAGCAAACACACATGCTTCGAGTCGGACGACTGATACTCTGCGGCTTCATGGCCACCTGGCTCCCCGCCACCCAGGCATCGAGCCCATTCACCGGTCTGGCGGTGTTCGGTGACAACATCGCCGACTCCGGCAACATTCCCACCATCCTGCAGCAGGCCAATGCTGCCGGTGCCGGTCCCTTCGACAGCAACTTTCCGCCGGACCCGCCCTACTTCGGCAATCGCTTCTCCAATGGCAGGATCGCCGCCGAAATCCTCGGCGACCTGCTGGGCATCGCCGAAAGCCGGGTGGACAATCGCGCGGTGGGCAACGCCTTTTCCGATGCCCTTCCCGTGAGCCTGGCGGGCGGCGCGCTGATCGGCAATGGCAGCGCCATTCCAGGCCCCATTGGCCGCGGCCTGTTCCCGCTCAACGACACCCATGTGCGCAATCAGGTGGCTGCGTACCTGGCGGACAACCGGCCAGGAGCAGCGGACCTCATGCTACTCTACGCCAGCGCCAACGACGGCGCTCTGGCCCTGAACACCATCGCGCTGACCGGCGCAACGCCGGATCAGGCGGCATCGATCATTGCGCTGGGCGCACAGACCAACGGGCTCAACACCGCCGCTTCGGCACGCACGCTGATCGATGCCGGCGCCAGGCAGGTGGTGATCGTGGCGCTGCCCGACATCGGCCAGACACCCTCAGCGCGCGCCGGAGGGCTGGCGGGAGCAACCGCCGCCACCGGTTTCAGCCTCGCCACAAACGCGGTTCTAACCGAACAGGCCGCGGCGCTGAACAGTCAAACTGCCGCTGTCGTGACCGTGTTCGATTCCTTCACGTTGCTCGGCGATATCGTCGCCAACCCGCTGAAATACGGACTTAGCAACGTCACCGACCCCTGCATTGCCACGCCGTCCTGTGTCGCCGACCCGCAAACCGCCGCCGGCTACCTGTTCTGGGACGCGTTCTTCCCCACCACCGCCGTGCATGGCATCACCGCCGCCGCCATCGCCGATACGGTGCAGGCACCAAAAGCACTGGCCGCCCAGGGTGAGATACTGCGCATGACGGCGGAGGACTTCTCGCGCCACGCACTGCGTCTGGGCTCTGCGAAGGAGCGCATCGTGGTGCAGGTGGACCGCAGCTCGTGGGACCGCGACGGCGAAACCTTTGCGCTGGGCTACGACGCCGACGTGACGCGCCTTGCCCTCGGCATCTCCACCGGCATCGGCGAACACGGCAGTGTCGGCCTCGTGCTGGCCACCGAGCGCGGCGAGGCAGACAGCAAGGGCATCGAGCAATCCTTCGACACGGACAGCCTGCGCGCGGCGCTGGTCGGCAGCGTGGAACTGGGCGTGCTGGTCGTGCGCGGTATGGTCGGCCTGCACCTCTCCGAAGTCGACGACATCGCCCGCATCACAGGTGTCGCCGGCCAGACCGCACGCAGTTCCACCGACGCGGACGGCTGGAGCGCGCTGGTCGAAACCTCCATGCGCCTCGAGCAGCGGGGCTGGACGATTACCCCTAGCCTACGTCTGGGCCGCACGTCCATCGATTTGGACGGCTACACGGAATCCGGGGCCATCGCCATGGACCAGATCGTCGGCGATGTCCATGCCCGCTCCACCTTCGTGGAAGGCGGCGTGACGGTGGCGCGCGCATGGACGGATTGGACCCTGTCCGCCGAAGCGTTCCACCACCGCGCCTTGGATGACGAGGAGCTCGACATCGAAAGCCGCCTGGCCAGCGTTGCCAGCGTCGCCCGACAACTGCGCGCAGACGCACCAGACGAACGCTTCAGCGCGCTGGAACTGAGTGTCGGCTCAGCGCTATCGAAGCGTGCCCATTGGTCGCTCTGGGGCAGATACCTGTTCGACGGACACAGCATCGAAGGCAACGCCTTCGGCATCCGCTTCGCATGGAGCCTGGAGAGATAGGCGCACCGCCTCGTGCAGATGGGCGATACTGGCGGCATGACCATTCGTACCGTCATGCGCCTCTGGGCGAGCCTGGACCTCGCGGTGACGCTGCCCATGGCCTTGCCTGGGCTGGCATTCGGCTTCGTGCATGCCCTGTTCACGGTCAACGGCTGGTTGGGCGGACGCGACGCACCAGGGCCGGCCGATCCGCTCTACCTCTTCTTTCTCATGCTGGCCGGCGCTCTAGGTGTCACCTGGGCGGCGGCCCGGTTGCTGTACCCGCAAGCCGCGCTTGCGGTCATCGACAGCGTGGCCAGAGTGTGGGTAGCAGGCGTCATCTGCTACAGCATCGAGGCATTCGAAGCGCCCGCCGTGCTCTATCTGTTCGTAGCAACCGAGCTGGCTGGGGCCGCGCACCAGGGGTGGACAGTGTTCCGGGGCCGCTGAACCGCACAACGGTGCGCCGGCTCAAGGCGACTCAACGCGCCCTGGCCACTCGCACCGCTTCCGTACAGATCAGGTCGTGGGCGATAGTCGCCGCTGCAATGGCGGTGATCTCCGCGTGATCGTAGGCAGGCGCCACTTCAACCACATCCATGCCGACGATGTTGACCGGCTGCAGACCGCGGACGATGGCGAGCGCCTGTGCCGAGCTCAATCCACCAGCCACCGGGGTGCCGGTACCCGGCGCGAAGGCCGGGTCGAGGCAGTCGATGTCGAAGGTGAAGTAGGCTGGGTGATCGCCCACCACGCCGAGCACACGCTCAAGCGCGGCCTGTACGCCGTGCGCATGGATCCAGGGCGCATCCAGCACATGAAAGCCGTGATCCTCAGCGCTGAAGCTGCGAATGCCAATCTGCACGCTGCGCTCCGGCACGATGAGCCCCTCACGCAATGCGCGCAGAAACATGCTGCCGTGATCGAGGCGCTTGCCGTCGTCTTCCCAGGTGTCCACGTGCGCATCGAAGTGAATGAGCGACAGCGGCCCGTGCCGCTGCGCATGTGCACGCAACAGCGGGTACGTAACGAAGTGATCGCCGCCGAGGCTGAGCAGTTTCGCGCCAGAATCGAGAATCTCACGCGCGTGTGCTTCGATGCGCTCGACTGCCTCCTGCGGGTAGCCGGTGTCGATGTCGCAGTCGCCGTAGTCGGCCACCGCCAGATGCGTAAAAGGGTCGATGTCGAACGGAAACGCCCGACCGGCGATTTCCGCAAGCTGCACGCTCGCGGCGCGTATGGCCTGGGGACCAAGCCGGGCGCCGGGACGAAACGTCGTCGCCATGTCAAAGGGAATACCGGTAACCACCAGGTCCGCACCGGCAATGTCGCGGGTGCGGGTGCGCCGCAGGAACGTCAGCTCGCCGGCAAATGTCATGTTGGCCGTGTGGCCGAGCAGATCCGGGCGGGGGTGTGCGCTCATGTCAGAACCGATCCAGCATGGAGTAGTAGAGCATACCGGCAACGAGCGCCGGCCACCGCAACAGGCGTCCGCCTGGAAACGGCAGGTGTTTGAGGTTGGCAAATAAATCAAACCGTTCCGCCTGCCCGGCGATGGCCTCAGCAACGAGTTTGCCGCCCATGTTGGCCATGGCGATGCCGTGCCCCGAGTAACCCTGCGCCCAGTACACCTGATGGTTGCGGCGTCCGAAGTGCGGCATGCGGCGCATGGTGATGGCAAGCGTACCGCCCCAGGCGTAGTCGATGGTCACGTCTGCAAGTTGCGGGTACACCTCGAGCATGTGCCGGCGCACAAAGGCCTTCATGTCCTTGGGAAACCGCGAAGAGTAGTTTTCGCCGCCGCCGAAGATGAGCCGATGGTCCGGCGAGTTGTGGAAGTAGTTGACGACAAAACGCGTGTCTACCACAGCCAGATCGTCCCTGTTGATGCCGCGTGCCCGTGACTCACCCAACGGCTCGGTGGCGAGTACGAAGTTGTTGATGGGCATCTGGTAGCGCTCCATCCCCCGCTCGAACCGACCCAGATAGCCATTGCAGGCGATCACCAGATACTTCGCCCGCACTTCGCCCGTCTCGGTGCGTACCGTGACGCCATCCGGGGTGCTTCGATAGTCCAACGCGGGGCTCGCCTCAAAGATGGTGGCGCCCAGCTCGCAGGCGGCGCGGGCGAGGCCAAGGGCGAGGTTCAAGGGGTGAATGTGACCGGCGTGACTATCCACATATCCGCCGAAGTACGACTCCACACCGAGCATATCGCGCACCTCATCGCGCGAGACGATACGTTTGGCGGTGTCACCGTAGACCCGCTGCAGGTGTTCGACGTAGCCCCACAGCGGCGCCTCGTGACGCGCCTTGTGTGCGACCGTCAGCTCGCCGTCCTTGAGATCACAGTCGATGGCAAACCGCTGCACTCGGTCGCGCACGAGGTTGTTGGCGTCCACCGCGATCTGCCACATCTGCCGGGCGGCATCTTCTCCCAGCCAGCGTTCCAGCTCGTCCTGGTCTTTGCGCTGGCCTGTACCAAGCACACCGCCGTTGCGCCCGGAAGCGCCGGAACCCACACGGTGCGCTTCCAGCACCACCACGCGGTAGCCACGCTCGCTGAGTTCCATGGCAGCAGACAGCCCGGTGTAGCCGGCCCCCACCACGCACACGTCCGCATCCAGCGACGCTTGCAGTGCCGGGTAGCCCGCCATATCGCGCGCACTCGCGTAGTACCAGGATGCGTCGAAACCAATGCGCGCATCACCACCGGCCCTGGGTTCGGTCACAGAACGCTGCCCAGGTAGCTGACCTCCCAACGCGTGATTTCCCTTTCGTAATGCGCAAGCTCCGCGCGTTTCACCGATACGAACACATCCACGAACGCATCACCCAGGGCGCGCCGCAGCGGCGTGCTGCGTTCGAGCACCCGTAACGCCTCGGCAAGATCCCGCGGAAAGCTGGTATCGAGCTCAGAGGCGTCACCACCGGCGGACTTGCTCGGCGAGACCTCCTCCTGCATGCCCATGAGGCCGCACACCAGGGTGGCGGCAATCACCAGATACGGGTTGGCGTCTGCACCGGCCACACGGTTTTCCACCCTTCCCGCCGCAGGCTGGCTGAAAGGCACGCGCAGACCTGTGGTGCGATTGTCGTAGCCCCACGAGAGATTCACGGGTGCAGACAGGTCGCGCACGAACCGTTTGTAGGAGTTCACATGTGGCGCTATCAGCGCAAAGGCTTCCGGCAGGTATTTCTGCAGACCGCCGATGAAGTGCCGCAGCGACGGCGGTATCAAACCGCGCCGCAGGGCGAAGATGTTCTTACCGGCATCGTCCACCACACTGCAGTGCACGTGCAGGCCATTACCCGGCTTGCCAGCCATGGGTTTGGCCATGAAGCTGGCGAGCAATCCATGTCGCTGCGCGCACCCCTTGATCAGGCGCTTGAGCTGGAAGAGCTGATCTGCACGCGACAAAGCGTCGCCGTGCGCGACATTGAACTCCACCTGCGCCGGACCCATCTCGTGCACAACCCCCGCCATATCGAGGTGCATTTCCGCGGCCATGCGATACACGTCGTCCATGACGGCCGAGTATTTGTCCAGCGCATCGGGGCTGAAAGATTCACCGCCCACCTCGATCGCACCTCCGGCGCCAGCCGCAGGCGTGAGCGCCAGGTCTCCGCGGGTGAGAGGCTCAAGCAGATACAGCTCCGCCTCCGGCGCCACGACCGGGCTCAATCCCATCTCCTGGTATGCATCAATCACCCGCTGCAGAACATTGCGCGGATCGTAGGCAATGGGCTCGCCAAGTTGATTCAGCGTGCGGCATACCACCTGGCCGACGTCGCCGCGTTTCCAGGGCGTTGGCCGAAACGTGCTCCAGTCCGCCTCCAACAGCAGATCGCGGTCGTTCGAATCATAGATTTCGATGGTGTCCGCGTAGGCACCGGTAACGCTGTGAAAAAAGACTGCTTCCGCGAGGTGTGGCAGGTCCTTCTCGTCGTAGGCAGCCCCCTCCATGGTCTTGCCGCGGGGCAGGCCGTTTGCATCTGCCACCAGCAGTTCGAGCTGATCAGGCAGTGTGACCGGCTTGCTCATGTTCCTCCTCAATTTCTTGCTCCCAAATCACTACATTTCTTTCAATGAACACAAAGGCAACGATCCATAGAAACGCATCCCAAAAGTCCAGGAAGTCGCCGAAAAGGCCCCAATACGCCGCTACCAGAACCAACACCGCGTACAACAGAAACTTCGATCGCTTGCTGGCTGCTTCCACCCAGCCGCGAAACCAGTCACGCAGCAGTAGCTGCACATCGAGTTCGAGATTGAGGACCACCAGTATCCAGGTGGTTGCATTGATGACGTCTATCCAGGCGAGCCGCCACGCCGCTTCAAACGTAGCCGCCGGGGCAACGATGCCCGCAGCAGCGTGATACATGATATCGCTGTTCATCGCACAATTCGCGGCGCTCACCGGCACGTACTCATCAAGATCGACCAGCAATGACAAGCCTTGCGCCGCACACACATCCAGCCCCGCTGCCGGCAGGTACACAGACAATCCCAGCGCTTTAGTGACGTATCCGTATAGCGCGTACACGATCAGGGTGTAGCAGAACACCCGCACCACAAGAAGCGTGCGGGTAACCGCAGGGGTGAGCCGGTGATCAGGAATCTGATAGGTTTCGAGTTCAAAGACGAGCAGCAGCACAACCCAGGCCAGGGTATCGATCGTGGCCGCGAAGGCAGAGATGATGTCGGCGAGCGGCACGCTGTCGCCGAACACATGCGACGCAGCAGCCCACTCTTCCTGCATGAAAAGACCAATGTTGACGATCAGCGCCGCATACACGATGTACTTGAATGCGGCGAACCAGTTCACCGCTCGGTACTCAACCGTAACGCCTGGCCAAACGCCGCAAACAGCGCCGCCGAGACGGGATCGTCGCGCACGCTCCATTCGGGGTGCCACTGCACGCCGAACACCCAGGCGCCCGGAAGGCTGACGGCCTCCACCAGGCCGTCTTCAGCACGACCTTCGACGTTGAGCGCCGGCGCCAGATCGCGCACGCCTTGCGCGTGCAGAGAGTTGACGCGGATACGGTGGGATCCCACCGCCTGATGCAACAGACCGCCATCGACTACATCCACCGAGTGCGCGACCTCGTAGCGGGCATTGCGGGGTATGGACTCGTCTTCGCGGTGCTCAATGTAACCGCTCACCTCGTGCAGACGCGGGTGCAACGTGCCACCCAGTGCCACGTTGAGCTCCTGAAACCCTCGACACACGGCGAACAGCGGCAGGTCACGCTCGAGAACCGCCTGAATGAGGGGAAACACCGCTTCGTCACGCTGTTCATCGTGCAGCATGGGCACCTGCTCCCCAGCGTAGCGCCGGGGATGTACGTTGCTCACCGAGCCAGGCAGAAACACGCCCTGCACACGATCGAGCACCGCTTCCAGGTCGTAGTGACCCGCAAGCGTGTCCAGCTCTTCCCCCGCGCCCCAGGCCGGCATCAGGATGGGCATTGCCTGCGAACCATGCGCCACCGCATTGATATATTTCTCACCCACCGCGTGGAAAGGGTACTCGCCCACACGCTTCACATCGCACGGTATCAGCACCAGCGGCATGGTCATCGCATGGCTCCGGTTGCCCGTAGCTGCCAACGCCGGCAACGGTTAGCATGCCGGTTTTCGGCTTCACTCGGCCGCAGAACATGACCGACCTCGCCACCGTCAGCAACCACATGGCAAACGTACTGCCGGCGGCCGGCACGGAACGCTTTGCGCCGCTGCTGCTCGATCTGCTGCGGGCCTGGGCGCCCATCGACGAAGCATGCATCGTCATCTACCCTGGCACCGCCGCTCCTGTCATCGCCTACCGCGAACAACCGCTGCCGGGCGACCGGCCCAACCTCGACAGCTTCATCGGCGGCACCTTTCTGCTCGACCCCTACTATGCGGCAGCGCGCGAGCGACGTTTCGGCTTCTTCGGGCTGCATGAACTCGCGCCCAAGGGTTTCCGCAGCAGCGAGTACTACCGCACCTACTACCGCTTCAGCGGCATCACAGACGAGTGCGGCTATCTGGCACCGTTGGCGGACGGCGGCTTTGCCAACCTGTCGCTGGCCCGCACCGGGGAGAGCAGCGTGTTCGAGCGCACGAGCCTCAAACGGCTGAGGGACATGACGCCGCTGGTACAGACGCTCATGCAGCAGCACTGGCAGACGCTGCCTGAGGCGGCACCAAGCGGCTCCACAAGCCTGCGAACGCAACTCGAAGCGGCATTGGCACACTTCGGCGCGTCGGTGCTGACCGCACGCGAGCAGCAGACCGTGCAGGCCATTCTGCACGGGCACACCGGCAAAGCCATTGCCGCGGAGCTGGGCATTTCCGTTGAAACGGTGAAACTGCATCGTAAGAACGCCTATCGCAAGATCAGGGTGCGCAACCAGTCCGAGCTCTTCTACACGTTCATCCGGGCACTGAAGCACTGCAGCGACAGCCACGTAGAAGGCGACCCGCTCGCCCGCCTCAATCCCACTCGTAGCTGAAGCTCACTCCCACGGTGCGCGGACGCATCGGCCCGAAGAAATGCGAGGGGATGATTCCTCCGTTGTTGTTCAGGCCATCAAAGGTATCTTCGTCGGTGAGGTTCTCCACATACAGATTCACCGCCCAGTTGCTCGCAGACTCATAACCCACACGAAGCGCTACATTGGTGAAGCTGTCGATCTCGGTGGATTTCAACCCTTCAAAGCCGCCGCCGCGTTCCGACTCCCAGAACGCCTCCAGCCGCGCCGTAATGGCCGCACCGGACTGCAAGGGGAAGTTGCCGTTGAGCACGAACGCGCCGGTCCACTCCGGCGCCCAGAACAGCGAACTGCCTTCACACCCTTGCGGATCTGCAAGCCCGCAGATGCTCTGCAGGCCAGTAGCCTCGGTGTCGAGGTAGGAGACCCCAACGTAGGCGTCGAAATAGTCGCCGAGTAGCAGATTGGCCGTGGCCTCCACGCCCCAGCTTTCGACCTCGCCGACGTTCTCCACCGCCGCAGCACCGCCATCGAACACCACTACCTGCAGGTCTTCGTATTCGTAGTAGAAACTCGTGAGGCTCACCTGTGCGCGCCCATCGGCAAGCGTGCCTTTGTAGCCGACCTCGAAAGAATCCACCACCTCCGGGTCGAAGGCGTTCGGCCGGAAGCCTGCAGCCTGGGTCGCATCGGTAAGACCACCGCCCACGCCGGCGCCGCTGGCATCGAGCAAGGCAAAGCTGCCGAAGCCACCGGACTTGAATCCTTCGGTGTAGCTGGCGAAGAACATGGCGTCGTCGTTGGGACGGAAGCGGGCGAGAAAACGGGTCTGCACATCATCCCAGCTCTTCGTCGTCGACACCGGCCCGTCGGTGGAGAATGTATAGGCCCAGTACGGGCCAAGATCACTTAGCGGCGTGGGCACGTTGAGCGCAAATTCCTTCTCGTCGTCGGAGTAGCGCACACCGAGGCTCACATCCCACTGCTCGTTGATCTCGTAGGTGAGATCAACGTACGCCGCCCAGCCGGAATAGTCGCCGACGATGCGGCCAGTCTCGCGCAGAAGACCATCGGCACTCGGCGAGAACGGCGAGCCGTAGTACGCGTAGAGATCGGCGCAACCGCTGAACGTCATGCCGCTGTTGTAGGCGTAGCCGTAGTACTGACAGAAAAAATCTTCACGGCCAGTGAACGAGAACAGCGTGTCGATGTCTTCCTGGTAGTAGGACACGCCGGCGTACCAGGACAGCGGTCCGGTGCCGTTGGAGGTGAGGCGGAACTCCTGCTGAAAGTAGTCGCCTTCCTGATCCTGGCCGTAGTTGTTGATGTTGAGCGGCGTGCCGTCATAGTCCTCGTTGTAGTAGTAGTCGTGGTCTTTGTAGCCGGTGTTGGAGCTGAGCGTGGCGAAGTCGAAGTCGTACTCCCACTTCACACCCACCGTGAGGATATCGGCGTCGTCGTTGTCACCGCCGCTCTGATCGGAGTCGGCATCATCCGAGCTGCCGCGCAGATCCACATTGCCGAGCGCGGCTTCAAAGGTTTCCCAGATCGCCCCTTCCTGAATGGCGCGGTACACCGAGCCCGACTGCTCGCGGGTCTCATACTCCACCATCGTGTCGAGGTTGAATCGCTCGCCGGAAAACGCCGTTGACCAACGCACCGCCTGCTTGTCGTGCTCGATGAGCTCATCGCCGTTGAAGGCGTTGTCGACAAAGCCGTCTTCCTCGGAGGAGTAACCGGCCAGGCGCATGGCAAAACGGTCGTTCACCGGAATGTTCACGGCGCCTTCGATGGCGACACGGCCCCGCTCCGCCACGTCGAGATCTACATAACCCGAAACCCGGTCGCTGATCTGTGCCTTCTTCGTGTGCACACTGAAGGCACCGCCAATGGAGTTGCGGCCGAACAGAAAACCCTGGGGGCCGCGCAGCACTTCCGAGCGCTCCATGTCGTACAGGCTCGTCACGGCGGAGCCGTTGCGGCCTTCGTAGAGGTCGTTCTTGAAGAACGCCGTGGAAGGGTCGCCGCCGACGCCGAAATCCTGGGTGCGTATGCCGCGAACGGAGATCGCGTCGATGAAACTGTCCTGGCTGTTGCCCGACACGCCGGGGGTGAACACCACCAGGTCCTTCACGTCGTTGATGTTGGCGTCGCGGGTGAAATCGCCTGACAGTGCGGTGATGGCCAGCGGTACATCCTGGGCGCTCTCGTCACGCTTGGTGGCCGTGACGACGATCTCTTCGATCACCTGGTTTTGCGCTGACACGCCGGGGGCTACCGATGCGATAGCTGCTGCCACCGCAGCGGCGACCGGTGTGGGTTGAAACAGACCGTGCCTGAGTTTGGACATCGTGTGGCTTCTCTCCTGGTTTTCCCCATAAAAAGCGACGAGCCCAAACGCCGACATGCTGGCCGACATGCGGACGGACGCCGAACAAGGTTAAGCGGATCACATGCGCTGCTGAATACCCCGAAGGGGTAGGCTCAGAGCACGCCGGCCTTAACGAGCGCATTGTGCATCGGCGCCAGCTGCGCTTCATAGCGGCGCCAGCGGCCGATGGAGCGGGTGTGCGCGGGCTCGCGCACCTGCACGGCGCTCGCCGTGGACACAGCCGTATCCTGCGCGTAGAAGGTCAGGCACCGCTCCTCGAACGGCAGACCGAGAAAATCCAGCAGGCGCCGTACCTGCGGCTCGAGGTCGCGGGCCGTGTCTTCGTAGGACACATCCAGGAAGCGGCCGGCAAAACGCTCCCGCCAGCACGCCATCAGGTGCCGGTAGCGGGCATGGTGACGAGCCATCTCCTGCTGCTCGTAGGAATGCAGGTAGGCGTCGGCAAATAGCTGTTTGAAGCTGGCGAAGCAGGCATCCATCGGGTCGCGCGTCAGATGCACGATCTTCGCGTTGGGTAGCGCCGCAAGGATCAACGGCAGGCAGAGGTAGTTCTGCGGCAACTTGTCGACGAAGTACGGCGTATCGCCGCGCACCCTGCGGGTGGAATCCAGATACAACGCACCCAGCTCCCGCGGCGCCAGGTTCAGGGCGGAGGCAAACAGCCCCGCAGAAAACCGTTTCGCGTCGCGGTGCCCACCAAGCCGGCGAATCGCCAGGCTGAACTGCTGCAGCTCACCGGCGCTCGATACCTGTGAATGGCTGGAGATTATCCGCTCAATCAGCGTCGTACCGGTACGCGGCTGGCCGAGCACGAAAATCGGCGACTCATCAAGCGCCCCCGGAGCGCAGCCGGCAAGCCAGGCGGCATCAAAGTGCGCTTCCAGGTAATCGAACATCTCCTGCTCCGCCGCCTCGTCATACTCCACCGTCTGCCGGCGGGCGGCCGCACCCCGCGAAAACGCTTCGAAGGCGTCCTCCCAACGGCCAAGGTCTTCGCATTCTTTGCCAATGGCGTAGTAGTAAAACGCCTGCGCCCGCGGGTGCAGGCCGGGGCGAAGCACCTGGCGAGCACACTCGCGGATGTGCGCATCGTCCTCAGCACGCCGAGCGGCGGCGAGTGACCAGTGCGCCTGGGGTGAATCCGGCTGGAGGTGGAGAATGCGCTCATACAGCGCAAGCGCGTCTTCGGTGCGCCCGAAGTAAGTGTGGTTGGTGGCCAGATTCAGGAGGAACGGGGTGTGGTCAGGCCGTGCACGGCAGGCCTTGTCGAACCACGCCTCGGCGAGCCCGTATTCCCCCATGAGCGAGTAGACCATGCCGATCAGATCCTGCACCAACGGGTCCGTGGGCTGCCGTTCAACCGCCTGGGCAAGCGCCGCGTCGGCACGGCTCACCTGGCCTTCGCTCATGAACAACCGTGCGAGCTGCGCCCAGGCAGCGCTGTGTTCCGGGTCCAGTTGCGTGACGGAGCCGAACGCCTGGAATGCCGTTTTCCGATCTTTCGCTTCCAGCGCCACCAGACCCACGAGAAAGTGTCCCTGCACCAATTCTGGCGCAAGGCCAAGCAGCCGGTTGCAGAGATCACCTGCTCGCTTGAGCTCGCCTGCATTCAGTGCCGCGAAACCTTCACGCAACAATGCACGCAAAGCCTGCTCGTCCGCCATTGGTACTCCGCCACTGGGGTAAGGCCTCCCCCAATGGGGTAAGGCAAGGGTGGCGCAATGATGTCACCATGCCGACAACCAGACCAGCCAACCGGACATTGAGCGACATACGGATGAACAGCCACACGGAAGATCTAAACCAACTGGACCGCGAGCGGCACCTGCACCCGTTCACCGACTACGCCGCCTACAGGCAGTCCGGCGGCACGCTCTATACGCGCGGCGAGGGCGTGTTCATCTACGACGCCAATGGCCGTGAGCTGCTGGATGGGATGTCAGGGCTGTGGTGTACCAATCTCGGTTACAGCCAGACGGAGATCGTGCAGGCCATCACCGAGCAGCTCGAGCGCCTGCCCTTCTACAACAGTTTCTTCAACTGCTCGAACGACGCCGCTGCGGCCATGGCGGGTGCTGTGACGGACGTGATGCCGGCACACATCAACCACGTCTTCTTCACCAACTCGGGCAGCGAGGCCAACGACACCAACATTCGCATTGTGCACCGTTACTTTGACCTCATCGACAAGCCGCAGAAGAAGCTGATCATCAGCCGCGAGAACGCCTACCACGGCAGCACCATCGCCGCCGCGAGCCTCGGTGGCATGTCGGACATGCACAAGCAGTTCACACCGCTGCCCTACGTGCACCACGTGCAGCAGCCGTACTGGTTCGGCGCCGACGCCAATCTGTCACCCGAGGAGGTCGGCCTGGCAGCGGCACAGTCGCTGGCCGACAAAATCGACGCACTCGGCGCCGACAACGTTGCCGCGTTTATCGCCGAACCGGTGCAGGGCGCGGGCGGTGTCATCATTCCGCCGGCGAGCTACTGGCCGGCGGTGCAACGCATCCTCGATGAGCGGGATGTGCTGCTGATCAGCGACGAGGTGATCTGCGGCTTCGCTCGCACCGGCCAGTGGTTCGGCTGCGACACGTTCGGAACCCGCCCCGATCTGATCACCTTCGCCAAAGGCGTCACCAACGGCTACCAGCCGCTGGGCGGCGTCGGCATCGGCGACAAGATAGCAGACGTGCTCACCAGCCGCGGCGGCGAGTTCGGTCACGGTTTCACCTACTCCGGACACCCGGTAGCCTGCGCTGCCGGTGTGGCAACCATCGCGCGTTACCACGCGCTTTCCACACCGCGCCACGTACGCGAAGACCTGGGTCCGTACTGGGCGAAGAAGTGGGCAGAACTCGCCGACCATGCCATCGTCGGCGAAGCCCGCACGCTGGGCATGCTGGCAGCAATTGAACTCGTGCGTGACAAGCCATCACGCAGCCGGCTGGAACCGGACAGCAAAGCAGGACTCGTGTGCCGGGGCCACGCCATAGAGAACGGCCTGATGGTGCGCGCGGTGCGCGACAGCATGATCAGCGCCGCACCGCTGGTGTGCACCCACGAGGAGATAGACCAGCTCATCGAGCGCTTGCGAAGGGCGCTCGACGCTACCGCCAAGCACTACGGCATCAACACGCCCTGAGCCCCATCAACCTCGCAGACCTGCAAGAATGGCGCGGATGCGCTTGGCGTTAACGCCAAGATCGCTCATGCCCACTCGAGAAACGCTGCGAACGTCCACGAGAGAGCCTTCGCCGGTATCGCGGACACGCACCACGACATCGTCTTTGAAGGCGAACCAGCGCGTGGTGGCCGTGCCTTCGACGATACCGCGCGACTCGTCGATGTTGACCACCTCGATCCCCAAGGACTCGAGCACACTGGCCGCTTTACGAATCACCGACGCGGGCGCTTCGGCGACCTGCAGCGAGGCCAGGTCCGGATAGGCCGCCTGTTGCTGCGGCGCCAGCTCTTCGGCGTTGTACTCCAGCGGATTGCTGTTCTCACCACGCAGTGCCACGATCTTGTCGAACTGCGGCGGCTCGACCGTGTCTGTGGTGATGTTATGGATCGGCGGCACGGAGGTCAGGAAGTAGGGCCCCATCATGCCGAGTATCAGCGCGCCCAGCACCACGCCCACCGCCAGGCTGCCCCGTTCTGCAGTACGGCCTTTGGCGAGCACGACGATGAGCCCGATCACACCGACCACCACCGCCAGCAACCCGAGCACGGTGGCAGCCAGCGTCATCAGGAGCCCCGGCTGCACGCCGAGCACTCCGGCGCGATAGCCAAAGGCGCCGAGCGCCAGGCAAACGATGCCGATCACACCCCCTACGAGAACCGCTTTGGCCCACCAGGCCCGTTTCGTTTCGCTCATCATTTACCCCTCTTGATTGTCGTCTCAGACGCTGGTGGCACCACCGTCGATCACGAAATTCTGACCCGTCGTGAAAGTGCCCGCCGCTGACGCGAGAAACACTGCGGCGCCAGCAATCTCTCTTGGCTCGCCGATGCGCCGCAGCGGATCACCCGATGTTCGCTTTTCTAAAATATCCGGATTCTCCCACAGCGCCCGCGCGAAGTCCGTCCGTACCAGGCCAGGCGAAATGGCGTTGACGCGAATGTTGTCCGGCCCAAGCTCCGCCGCAAGGTTACGCACGAGCTGTACGTCTGCCGCTTTGGAGATGCAGTAGGCGCCGAGGTCGGTAGAACCACGCAGACCACCAACTGAGGAGACGATGATGATGCTGCCATCACGCCGTTCACGCATCTGGGGAATGACCATCTGCGCGAGCCAGTGATTGGACTTGATGTTCACGTCCAGAATCTTCGCGAAGGCGTCGTCCGGCAGGCCCGCCATGGGCCCGTAGTAGGGATTGACCGCCGCATTGCCTACCAGGCTGTCGATCGGGCCCAGACGCTCGCGGGTCTCGTCTACCAGCCGCTGGAGCTCTTCTTTGTGGCCGATGTGCGCCGGTATGCTCACGGCACCGCCCGGCGCGCCCTCAAGCTCGTCGTTGATGGCATCGGCCACGGCCTGGCAGGCGTCGGCTTTGCGGGAAGAGATCACCACCTGGGCCCCCTGACGCGCCATTTCTTCGGCGATTGCTCGGCCGATTCCCTTGCTTGAGCCGGTGATCAGGGCCACCTTGCCAGTCATGTCGAATAGCGATGGCGTCATGCTGATGCTCCCAGAATAGTCTGCTCCGCGAATGTCTTCGCGCTCTTGTAGTCCGCTTTGCCGTTGGCCGCGCGCAGGGCGATGTGCGTGGCGAGCACCCGTTTTGGCGACTTATAGCCCGCCAGGCGCTCGCGGACGAAGGCGCGCACGGCATCCTCATCGAACGCATTACCCTCAGCGAGCACCACGGCGACGACGGCCTGGCCCCACTTTTCGTCGGGCACGCCGACTACCAGCGCGTCGTTCACGCCCGGGTGCAGCTTCAACACCTCCTCCACCTCTTCGGGGTACACCTTCTCACCGCCCGTGTTGATGCAGACGCTGCCGCGGCCGAGCAGGGTCAGCGTGCCGTCTGCGGCCACTTTGCAGTAGTCACCGGGAATGGAGTAGCGCACACCGTTGATGGTGGGGAAGGTCTTGGCCGTCTTCTCCGGGTCTTTGTAGTAGCCAAGCGGCAACGCGCCGGCACGGGCGACGAAGCCCACCTGGTCGCTGCCGGGCTCGATCTCGTTGTAGTCCTCATCGAACAC
Organism: Gammaproteobacteria bacterium; assembly: GCA_030428905.1. Taxonomy (GTDB): domain Bacteria; phylum Pseudomonadota; class Gammaproteobacteria; order Pseudomonadales; family Azotimanducaceae; genus SYFY01. The sequence goes on along the minus strand of JAUIED010000031.1, from coordinate 20,556 downwards.
CCGCGCGTTCTCGCCGATCACGAACCGCGCCACCTCGGTGGTGCCATCGGCGGTCGTGTCGGAACGCCCGAAACCCACCGCTTCCGACGCACCGAAGCTGTCGATGAGCACCATGTTGCGGTTGTGCCGCAACAGCCCCTGCTTCACCTCCGGGCTCCACATGACACCGCTGGACAGCATGGACACCAGCGAGCTGACATCCCAGCGCTGCGGTTCGGCGTCCAGCGCCCGTAACATGGGTTTGGCGAACGCGTCCCCAACGATGGCGAGCGCATTGATGCCATGCGCCTGCACCGCATCAAACAACTCCACGGCGTTGAAGCCTGTGCTCGTCAGCGTGACGATTGTGCCGCCACCTGCCAGCGCGCCGATGGCGGTAAAGAGCCCCGTACCGTGCATCATCGGGCAACAGGGACACGTCAGGCCGCCACCGCCCAGCCGTTCGACGTTGGCGAGGTGCTCATCGATGGAGCCGGGTGCTTCAATGCCGAGTGCTGGATTGGCCCCCGCCGCACCCGCCAGCCACTGATCGCGGTGTGTCCACATCACGCCTTTCGGCATGCCGGTGGTGCCGCCGGTGTACAGGAACAGCATGTCATCGCTGGATCGCTCGATGCCTAGAGGCGCACCATCACCCTCGGCCGCCATAGCCTCGAACGGGTGCGCAAAAGCGGGCGTTGCATCGCCGCCGACCTGCAGCCAGCAGCGCACATCGGGCAGGCGCCCCTGAATCGCCTCCACGCGCTCACGAAACTCCACGTCGTAGACCACCACGGTGCTGTCGGAGTTGTCGATGATGTAGGCGAGCTCGTCGTCTACGTAGCGGAAGTTGACGTTCACGTGTGTAAAACGCCCTTTGAAACACGCCGCCAGCAGCTCGCTGTACGCAGGCCCGTTGCGCAGATAAAACGCCACCTTGTCGCCGACTTCCGCCCCAGCCGCGGCCAGCCCGCGCGCCAGGCGGTTGCTGCGCGCATCGTATTCCCGCCAGGTGGTGGTGCGGCCGTCGTGAATCAGCGCCGGTTTGTCGGCAGGTAGAACCCGCGCCAGACCGTCAAGCACGTCTCCGTAGTTCCAGTGCACTTAGGTTCCTCCCCAATACGTGTGCAGACCCCACAGCGTAACCGTACCGGGGCGCGCGTCAACGCAGGCAAAAGCACCAAACAAAAAAAGCCGCCGGAACGGGGAGGTGTTCGGCGGCTACATTTCTCCTCGCTTGCGCGAGGATGAGGGGAACCTCAGCGGCGGTAGACGTCTGGAATCGGCTGCCGCGGCTCGGCGCGCGCAAACTGTTCGCGGGACTGCTGGAACGAATGTAGGTCGTTTTTCTCGCAGGTGAAGAACTCAAGCGCCTCCTGAGCAGCTTCACGGCTCGGATACGGACCCTGTTCGCCTTCGCGCGTTGTGAAGTACCACGCGCCGTTCAGCGTGATCAGCCGATCTGACGAACGGAAGTAACGCTTGTCGCTGTCGCGGGGGTCTTCGAGTCGCATGTTCTGGTTCCTGTGGTGCCCGATCTGTGAAACCTATTTCACCAGATAGCTGGCCTGAGAAACGCTTGCAGATGTCACACTCTGTAAGCCCGATGTAAGGCCCGTAAATGTCAGTTATAGTGCGCCGGCTTCAACCCGGAGAGTCGTCAACTTGCCTGCTTCGACCATGGAAGAACTGGTTGCCCTGGCCAAGCGCCGGGGGTTCATTTTTCAGTCCAGCGAAATCTACGGCGGCCTACAGGGCATGTACGACTACGGCCCGCTGGGCGTGGAGCTGAAAAACAACCTCAAGGCTGCCTGGTGGCGCGCCATGGTGTACGAACGCGACGACGTGGAAGGTCTGGATGCGGCGATCCTCACGTTGCCCACGACATTGCGCTACTCCGGGCACGAAGCGACCTTCACGGATCCGCTCGTAGACTGCCGAAACTGTAAAGCACGTTGGCGAGCAGACCACCTCACAGACGATAAGTGCCCTGGCTGCGGCTCCACAGACCTGACAGCTCCTCGCGACTTCAACCTGATGTTCAAGACCAGTGTCGGGCCGGTAGACGACGGTACCAGCTTCGCCTACCTTCGCCCTGAAACCGCGCAGGCGATCTTCACCAACTTCAAGAATGTGCTCGACTCCACATCCCGGCGGCCGCCCTTCGGCATCGCCCAGATCGGCAAGGCATTCCGCAACGAAATCACGCCGCGCAACTTCATTTTCCGGGTGCGGGAGTTCGAGCAGATGGAGCTCGAGTTCTTTGTTCCTCCCGGCGACGACGAAGGCTGGCATGAGCACTGGGTGCAGGCACGTCTGGACTGGTGGGAGGCGCAGGGTGTGCCGCGTTCCTCGCTGGAGCTCTACCACGTGCCGGCGGATGAGCTGGCCCACTACTCCAAGGCCACGGTCGATGTGATGTACCGATTCCCGCACGGAGTCGAGGAGCTCGAAGGCATCGCCAACCGCACGGACTTCGACCTCGGTTCACACACGAAGAATCAGGACGAGCTGAACATCAGCGCGAAAGTGACGAAGAACACCGACTCCAACGCCCGCCTGGCAGTGCAAGACCCGCAGAACAAAGCCTGGCAGGTACCCTACGTGATCGAGCCTTCCGCCGGCGTCGACCGCGGCGTGCTCGCCGTGCTGAACGAGGCCTACCGGGTGGAGCCGCTTGACAACGGCGGCGAGCGAACGGTGCTCGCCTTCAAACCGCACCTGGCGCCCATCAAGGTGGCTGTGCTGCCCCTGAAGAAGAACCACGACGGCATCGTCAGCCGCGCCAAAGAGATCAAGCAAAACCTGCAGAAGCTCGGTCTCGGCCGCATTCTCTACGAAAACACCGGCAACATCGGCAAGGGTTACCGTCGACACGACGAAGTGGGCACGCCGCTGTGCGTGACGGTAGATTTCCAGACCATCGAAGAAGACGATACGGTAACCGTGCGCGACCGCGACACCATGGCACAGGAGCGCGTTTCCGTGGACGCGCTCGAAGCCTACGTGCGTGCACGCCTGGCAGACTGACGAACAGACCGAAGGACGGGGGAATTCCCATGGCATACGCGGTGGTGAGTGTAATCGGCCACGACCGGCCGGGATTCGTACGTGAGCTTTCGGCGTTGGCTCTCGCGCAGGCGCTGAATATTGAAGACACCCGCGCAACCGGACTCGGCAACGAGTTTGCAGTGCTCATGGGCGTGACCGGCGACGACGCGGCTATCGATGCGCTGGACGCCGCCCTCGCCGACCGGGCGTCTGCAACAGATATGGCCTACGTCATGCGCCGGTCGCAGCACAACGCCGAGCGCAGCCGCTCGCGAAAGGTGCGCGCCTCGGTGCTGGCCATGGATCACCCCGGCATCGTGCACTCGGTGAGCGGCTTCTTCGCTGACAGAAACCTCAACATCGAAGACATGAACACCGAATCCCGCCCGGCGCCGCACACCGGCACGCCCATGTTCGACCTGCGCATGCTCGTCGCCCTCGGCATCGATACCGACATCGAACAACTCGCGAAGGCCTTCCGGACATTCTGTGCAGAGGAGGATCTGGACGGCAGCATGGAGGCAACCCCTTGACGCAGAAAACGGCCCTCATCACTGGCATTACAGGTCAGGATGGCGCCTACCTTACGGAGCTGCTCCTCGACAAGGGATACGTGGTACACGGCATCAAGCGCCGCGCGAGCCTGTTCAACACCGAGCGCATCGACCATCTGTATCAGGATCCGCACGATGACGACCGCCGCTTGTTCCTGCATCACGGCGACCTGACCGACTCCAGCAATCTGATCCGCATCGTGCAGGAGTGTCAGCCGGACGAGATCTACAATCTTGGTGCGCAAAGCCATGTGGCGGTGTCGTTCGAGGCGCCCGAGTACACCGCACAGGTGGACGCGCTCGGTGCGCTGCGGCTCCTGGAAGCCATACGGATACTCAAGCTCGAACAGCGCACCCGTTACTACCAGGCCTCCTCGTCCGAACTCTACGGCCAGGTGATGGAGACACCGCAAACCGAAACCACACCGTTCTACCCACGCTCGCCCTATGCGGTGGCCAAGCTCTATGCCTACTGGATCACGGTGAACTACCGGGAGGCGTACGGCATGTACGCCTGCAACGGCATTCTGTTCAACCACGAGTCGCCCCTGCGCGGTGAAACGTTCGTAACCCGCAAGATCACGCGCGGCATCGCGCGCATTGCGCTGGGCCTGCAGGACTGCCTGTACCTTGGCAACATGAACGCCCTGCGTGACTGGGGTCATGCCCGCGACTATGTCGCCATGCAGTGGTCCATGCTGCAGCAGGAGGAAGCGCGGGACTACGTCATCGCCACCGGCGAGCAATACTCCGTGCGCGATGCCATACGGGCGACCTGCAAGGCGCTGGGTATCGACATTGCCTTTCAGGGCGAAGGCGTAGACGAGGTGGGCCTGGTTGAGCGGGCAGGGGATCATGCGCTGAAGCCCGGCCAGGTGATCGTCCGTGTCGACCCAACCTACTACCGCCCGACGGAGGTAGAAACGTTGCTGGGAGACCCGGGCAAAGCAAAGCGCGAACTCGGCTGGACCCCTACCATCCGTTTCGATGAACTGATGACCGAAATGGCCACCGAGGATTTCAAGCTGGCTAAACGCGATGCGCTCGTATCTGACGCGGGCTACCCGGTGTTCATGCCCAACGAGTAACTCCGGCGTTACTCAAAACGGCGCACGTTGCCATATGGCGACGCCGGGCGTGTACCACGATACATAGGGCAAATTGATCAGGTGCCCCTCGCCGCGCCGCAGTATCTCCTGCAGCGCACCGTACACCCGCTGATCCTCCCCTTCATCGGCAATCTGGTAGGTATTGTCGAAGATCACCAACGCACCTTCAGCCAGCTTCGGCAGCACCAGATCGAACTCCGTCAACGCATCATGCATGGTGTGCGAACCGTCGAGAAAGGCCAGATCCACCCGTTCCACCTGTGCAAGCACCTGCGGCAAAACATCAAGACTCGAACCCACATGCTGGGACACGAACGCCTCCAAACCCGCTGCCTGAAGGTTGCGACCAGCAATCTCCGCCACGCTCGCATCGATGTCGATGGTGTGCAGTACTCCACCCTGACCGCGGTCGGCAAGCGCCTGCGCCAGCACGATGGATGAACAGCCTCGATTGGTGCCCGTCTCAATCACAACGCTGTAGCGGTTGGGATCCAGCGAGCACAACGCCAGATGGTAGATCAGCCCCCATCCGGGATAGCCGATTGTCAGCCCTGAGCGTGTTTGCGCCTGTTCTATATCTGCCACGTCCTGCTCGAGACTTCTCAGATGCGCGTTGGGCAACAGTCCGAGGTCATAGCCGAACATGCGGTAGTACTGGGGATCCTTCATAGGTAGCCCGGCGATAGAAAGCGCGCAGCCTATCTGCCGCCGGGAAGGCGCACAAGGGACGATCCTGTCAGGGGACGATCCTTTGCATCACTGCAATGCACCGCTAAACTTCGCGCTCCCCATCCCACCGGTTTGTCCTTTGCCCGAAACACAATGCGTCTACGCTGCACGTACTGAGGTTCCGCTGCTGGCCGGCACCCGACAGCGTGCGCGGTTCGGCCAAGCGCCCGGCTGTGGCGATCCGCGCGGCAGATGACCAGAGAACTCACGGCGCCGGCCATACCACCTGCGGGGTTCCGCATACTCGGGCAGCAGGATGCGCCCCTCAACCCCCTCACCGAGCAGCGCGCTGAGCTTGAGCACATCGCGCTTGCCCTACGCCGGACACGGGTGCGACAGCTCATAGATCACGGCCTGACCAGGCTGCGAACCATGGCTCAGCAGCGTCGAGGTGAAACCTGTGTGATCGCAGGTAATGGCCCGAGCCTGAACGCCGTCGACTGGGACCTGCTCGACGGCCTGGATGTGCTCGGCGCCAACTACGCCGCAGATCATCCGGAATTGGCAAAGCGACTTACCTTGCTCAGCGTGGTGAACCCCTGGGTAATCAGCCAGCGTCCCGAAGCGTTCACTGCGCAACCGTTTGAAGTCGCCCTGCCAATTCATCTGGCATTGTGGCTGCCAGAAGGCGACCAGGCCATCACGCTGCCAGCACATGGCGGCTACGCTCCCGCAAAATCCGCGGGAGAGCCACTGTCCACCCGCAGCACGGTGAGCTACTTCAATCTGCAGCTGGCCACCCTGCTCGGTTACAAGAAGGTGCTGATGATTGGTTTCGACCACCGCTACACGCAACCTGACAATGCGGTAGAAGGTACGCTGCTGCATAACGAGGAAGCCGACCCCAACCATTTCGACGACAGCTATTTTGCGGGTAGAACATGGCAGGCGGCCGATACTGCGAGAATGGAACTGACCTACGCCATCGCCGACGTGCACGGCCAGCGCAACGGCATGCAGATCATCAACTGCACACCCGGGTCCGCACTACACGTTTTCGCGCACGTGCCGCTCAGAGAGGCCGTGGCAACCTACACGGATAGTCTTGCCCCAAGCGCTTCATCAACACAAACTGGCAAACGCGAACGCATCGCATGGTGGGTTGGCGCGCTCAGCCACCGAAAGCCCGCCGCCGTGTGGATCACTGCGCTGCTCATTGCGCTACCTTCCGCGCTGAGCATTGCCCAGTTCAGCTGGCTCGGCGCGCTGGCAGCTGCAGCGAGCTGCATTGGCGGCGTGCTCCTGCTGCACGCATGGACCGCAAAGCAGCAGGTACAGCAGGGCGAGGACTGGATGCAGATCAACGCGAGCCTGAACCAGGCCAGAGCACGGGCTGGACGCCTTGGCAACGACGGCAGCTAGCGCGCTGCCGCGGACGCTGGTGCTCTCGCCTACCGGCCTCGACAGCGACACCGCAACCGGCCAACTGCTGGCGACCCTGTTTCACCGCTGGCCAGCGACCAGTCTCCTGCAGGTCTGCAACGGTCATCCGCCGGCACCCGGCCTGCAGTACATGGATGCGCAACAGCTAGCCGCATCCGAAATTCATCGCAGGGTGGCTAGCTTTCAGCCAGAACTGATATACCTGCGCCCTACCGACGACGATCCGAGCTACACAAGGCTGTGCACAACGATCATCGAGCGCAGCCAGCGGCCGCTTGTCACCCATATCATGGACGACTGGCCGGCGCGCGCGGAAATCACCCCGCAAGGCGCCTGGCTGCGCGAGAATCTGCGGCGGAACATCGACCGGGCAGCGTGCAACCTGACGATCTGCGATGAAATGTCCGCCGCCTACGAAGCGGTCTACGACAGAAACTTCACCGCCATCCACAACGGCATCGACCCTGATCTGTGGCAGGACCTGCCGTCACCACCGGCGGAACCCTTCCTGCTGCGCTATAGCGGCGCACTCGCCCAGGACATGCAGCTGCAGAGTGTCTCGGATGTTGCTTCAGCGGTAGCGCGGCTGGCCGATGACGGAGTCGATCTTCGCCTGGAGATCTACACACATCCTTGGTTTCTCGAGCTGGCCGAGGCCATAGGAAACGGCCACCAGGCCATCGCTTGCCACCCGCTTGTGCCCAAGGCGGCGTACCCTGCACTGTTGAGCAGCGCCCATGCAGTGCTTGTGTGCTACAACTTCGACGACCTAAGCCGCAACTACACGCGCTACTCGTTCGCCAACAAAACGTTCGAATGTCTGGCTTCCGGCGCGCCTGTGCTGGCATACGGCCCGCAAGAAACACCGTCCATCGCCTACATCCAGCGACATGCCCTGGGGTACTGTGTGCTCGAGCGCGATGCGCAATCACTCGAGAACGCTCTACGCTCACTCACGAGCACGAGCGATCGTCAGCAGATCGCCCGGCGTGCTCGCACACACGCGCTGACACAAGCAAACGTGCACGACGTGCGCAACCGCTTCGAGGCAATGCTCATCCAGGCCGCAACACACGGACCCTCAGGCTACCCGCGCAGCGCGGCGGTGGCCGTGGATGAGTGCGCCATCGTCTATGACTTTCTCACCAGCCGTCGCAGCATCGGCACCATGGTGGATGTCGGCGCCCACCACGGCGCCGCCTTCGCCCGTTTTCTCGGCGACGGCTGGACGGTACACGCCTTCGAGCCAGACCCGGATGCCTTTGCGGCACTCAGCCGGCAGTACGATAGCCGTGCACGTCTGATACTCAACAATCTGGCCGTCACGGAAGAGGACGATCAACAACTGCCCATGTACGCCGCCGCGCAGAGCAGCGGCATTTCGAGCCTTGTTCCCTTCCACGACCAGCACGAGCAGCGCGCCACGGTAAGGACGACCCGCCTGGATTCATACCTTGCTGCGATCGAAGCCGTGCAGTTCCTCAAGGTCGACACGGAAGGGTACGACCTGATGGTGCTGCGCAGCTTTCCCTGGCAACGCCTGCAACCGGATGTGGTTGTGGCCGAGTTCGAGGACAGAAAAACCGCAACCCTCGGACATGATCATCGCGACATCGCAGACTTTCTGGCCGCCCTTGATTATCAGGTGTTCGTTTCTGAGTGGCACCCTGTCGAGCGCTACGGTGTGCAGCATCAGTGGCACCGCCTTGCCGCCTGGCCGTGCCAGCTCCGTAACGAGCGGGCGTGGGGCAACATGATCGCGTTTCGCCAGCATCAGGAGCCGCAAGCTGTCGCCGCCATGTTCGACGCACACATCACCGCGCACAACCCACATGTTCTACAACGCACCAACCCATCGACCGCAGACGAGACCCGTTTCATGCCAAGCCGTACCCATATCGCCAACCACTTCCGTATTTTTCGGAACTTCCTCAGAACCCGGCGAGGTGTGATTAGTGCTTTGCTGGTTGCCGCAGCATACCTGGCACCGACGGTCATGAGCGCGCTGGCAAAGGCAACCGGTGTCATGCTGCTGTCCCACGCCGGTTTCCTGGTAAGCGCAATCTGCGCCTATCACCTCGTGGCGTATCTGCTCGAGTCGTTGCGGCTGGAGAACGTTCCACTGGAGAACGCCTGCGCGCACAACAGCACTTTGTTGCAACAGCTTCGTAGCCAGATCACCGCCCAGTCCGCGCATGAGGAGCGTTTCACACAGCTGCAGTTGCACCAGGCAACGCTGGAAAAGGATCTGCACCGGCTGCAGCAGCAACAACTCGAGGTCAAGCAGCGGCTGCCGGAAGTGCTCCAACAGATCATTCGCCTGCGCCGAGAACTCGACGCCGACTCATGACCACCATCATCTACTATCCGCCGTTCGAAGATGCGGACAGCCTGGCACGGCAGATGGCCAGAGCGATCTGGTACCTGGCGCCTCTGGACCCGTCTCATGTGCGCATGCAGTCCACCGTCGACAGCGACATAGCAGCTCCGCCAGGCTACGAGGCGCAGATCTGCAGGGCTATGGCGAAGCGGCCTCAGTGGCTTGAAGTATCCCCGCAGGCGGTGACACTCAAGGATTTACAGCGGGCCGATATCGTCGTGCTTTGGCGCGGCAGTAATGGCCTGAGCAACCTCGGAAGCAACGCGGCGACGGCGCTCAAGCGCGCTGGCGTACGCGTATACGACGTCGACGAAGCGAGCCCCGCCGAAGGCTCAACGTATGTTGACATCAGCCACCGCGAAGGCATGGCGGATGATGCCGTCATCGCCGCCTCAAGCGAACGATTCGCAGAGCTTGCGGATCGCCTCGCGCATCTCGACACATCGCACATACTCTGCTCAGGCCCCCAGATCAGCAGATACGCCGAATACAACTTCGACGATGCGCTCAACATCATCTGCAACAGCGTCATCAACGACGAACAACTCATGCAGGCAGTGCGGCCACAGCTACAGGTGTTCGGAGACCCGATCTTTCATTTCGGCTGCTCTGAATACGCGGACGCCTTCCGTACCAAACTCGCAGAGCAGCAGGCACGGTACGACTTTCGGTGTGTGATCCCACTGAAGTACTACAACCTGTTCACGCACTGGCAGCCAGCACTCGCCGAGGCGACGATCGCGCTGCCCTACAGCGCCGACCTGCCGATCAACCTCGATCTGCGCAAGCGCTTCGAGGTGCGCACCACGCAGAACATTCTCACATTTCTCATGCTGCCCGTGGCGACGACGCTGAGCCGCCGCGTGCGCCTGCTCGGCTGCGACGGGCGCCCATTGGGCGAAAGCGACTACTTCTGGTCGCACAACGCGAGCACGCAGTTCGTCGATCACATGTCCAACATCCGCGCTGTGCACCCATCGTTTTTTGAAATCGACTACGACGATTACTACCTTCGCCACTGCAGCAATGTAGAATCCTATGTGCAGGCAGGAGAGGCAGCCGGTTGCACATACGAAGTGCTCACGGCATCCCACATTCCTGCGCTGCAGCAGCGCGAAATCTTCAAGCGCACGGATGCGAGCGAAAACCGGCTGAACTACATGTCTCTGTCTACCCCTCCGGATGAAACCCTGGACCAATCCCTCGCTGAAGCGGACGCCGCCTACGCTGCCGCACAGGCGCGGCTGGAGCAGCAGGCTGACAACCAGAAGACGTCGCAGCGGGCCGCAGCCAACGAACAGCGGCTGCAGATGCTCGAGCAAGCGCTGCGACAGCTCCAGGGTGAGCTAGAGCAGCTGCACAGCGAAAACAACTCCCTGCGAGGAGAGCTCAGTGAGCTGCGCGGCGCGTTGACGACCACTGAGGCGCGCACCGACACGCTGACAGAAGAATCGCGGCAGATCGCCGCGGTGGCGACGTCCGCGCGGCAAACAGCCCGCAGCCTCACCGCTCTGTTACGCCGTGACTACCGTTACCGCAGCAATGAGCCGGATTTCCAATCGTTCCCCCGTTTTCTCGATGCGCAGGAGATCGAGCAGTTCGTGGCGCTGGCCCAAAGTGCGTTCGGCCTCGAACTGGAAAAGCGCACGATCGCCTACCTGGCCCACCATGTCCGTCAGATCGAGGCGAGCTGCGCCGGCCGGCTGGCGACGAGCATCCACGCCGCATTGACGCGTGTGCTGTCGGTGCTCAGCCTCGGCCAGCAGACGCTGGAGTATCTGGAGATCGGTGTGCTTTTCGGAGTCAACACCGCCATTGTCTGGGACCTGCTCCGACACCACTTCCGCTCGACCCGAATCACCTGCATCGATCCTCTCGAGGGCTACTACGACGCAAAGTCGCTGGATGCACTGACGGGTTTGCCGATCAGCGAACAGCTCCTGCTACACAACCTGCACAAGGTGCAGTGCGACATGACACAGGTGCAGGTACTGCGGGGATTGTCTGAAGATCCGCAAATTCTCGAGCAGGCATCGCAACGCAGCTACAACTACCTGCTCATCGACGGTGATCACAGCTACGACGGCGTGCGGCAGGACTTCGAGAACTACGCCCCCCTGGTGCGCAGCGGCGGTATCGTTGTGATCGACGATTACGGTGTGGAAGAATGGCAGGAGGTCACGGACTACGCTGATCGTCACGTGGTGACCTCGCCGGACTACGACGTCCTGAATAACACGCACCGGACCCTGGTCTTAAGAAAACGTTAGCCATGGATTCGAGCGTCGTCATCCGCACCTACAACGAATCACGCTATCTGGGCGAACTGCTGGGCAAGATCGCAGATCAGGATATGCGCGGCCTGCCCTATGAAGTGGTAGTCGTAGACTCCGGTTCTACCGATGCGACGCTGGACATCGCCCAACGCCATGGTTGCCGAATCACCCACATCCGCAAAGAAGACTTCACGTTTGGCCGCTCGCTGAACATCGGCTGCGAAGCGGCCCGCGGCCGGCACCTGATTTTCATCAGCGGCCACTGCGTACCGTGCGACAACCATTGGCTGTACAACCTGACACAGCCGCTGCGGGAAGAACGCCTGGCCTACGCCTACGGCGGCCAGTGCGGCCGTGACTCCACCAAGTTCAGCGAGCACCAGGTGTTCGAGCAAACCTATCACGGCCGGGAAAAGCCGCACCCGTACTTCGTCAACAACGCCAATGCCGCACTGCGTCAGGACGTATGGGCCGAGCACCGCTTTGATGAAACCCTGTCCGGTCTCGAAGACATGCACCTCGGCAAACGGCTGCTGCCCGTGGGCCTGAAGGTCGGCTTTGCGGAAGACGCCGAGGTGTACCACATTCACGACGAAAGCTGGTCACAGGTACGCTGGCGCTATGAGCGCGAAGCGGTTGCGCTGCAGGCTATCGACCCGTCGCTGCACATGTCGCGCCGCGATCTGGTTCGGTGCATCGCACGCAGCGTGCGCATGGACAGCCGCAAAGCACGGGCCCAGGGCATTCTGCGAAAGGAACTGCTGGACATCATCCGCTTCCGCGTCTGCCAGTACTGGGGCAGCTATGTCGGCTCACGCGCCTCCAGGCGGCTCTCCGCCGACACCCGCAGACGTTACTTCTACCCAACAACATAATGCCCAACGGCCTGAGATCATCATGAAAATCGTTGCCTTACTGCCCATGAAGGGGCACAGCGAACGCGTACCCGGCAAGAACTTCCGCCTGCTCGGCTCGAAACCGCTGTACCGCTGGATGCTGGACTCCCTGCTCGCCGCCGAAGACATCAGCACGGTCGTCATCAATACCGATGCGCCCGAACTGCTGGAAGATGCTGCCCTGCAGGCTGATCCACGCGTGCTGCTGCGATCGCGCCAGGAACCGCTGCGCGGGGACTTCGTGAGCATGAACCGCATCATCGAAGATGATGTGGCGGCGGTGGATGCCGATCTGTATCTCATGACACACGCCACCAACCCTTTCATCAGCACCACCACCATTCGCCGAGCCATCCAGGCACTGCAGGCGGCCGAAGGACGCGATTCGCTGTTCTCTGTAAACCGCTTTCAGACGCGCTTCTATGCATCGGACGGCAGCGCCATCAACCACGACCCGCAGAATCTGATACGCACGCAGGACCTCGAGCCGTGGTTTGAGGAGAACTCGTGCCTGTATCTGTTCACCAGCGACAGTTTTCGCCAACACCAGGCGCGTATCGGCGCAACCCCCTTGATGTTCGAAACTCCACGCCTGGAGTCCGTGGACATCGACGAGCCCGAGGACTGGATGCTGGCTGAAGCGCTGGCGCCAACCATGGAGAAACAATGACTTCCGTATTCATCAGTTGCCCGCCCATGCTCAAAGAGCAGGCGCAGATTCAGGAACTGGCAAAGGCGCACGGCCTGGATGTGACCTGCGCAGAAGTCGTACAGACCTTGTCGGAAGACGCACTATGTAACCTTTTACCTGAATTCGATGCCTGGATTGCCGGCGATGACCCGGGAACAGAACGGGTACTGCGGACCGCGCACGCCGGCCGTTTGCGCACCCTGGTAAAGTGGGGCGTGGGCGTCGACAACATCGACCGGAGTGCGGCTGAAGCGCTTGGCATCGCGTTTGCGCACACGCCGGGCATGTTCAATCACGAGGTCGCAGACCTGGCCTACGGCTACCTCATCAATCTGGTGCGGCACATTCGCCAGATCGATCAGGGGGTGCGAGCCGGCCAGTGGCCCAAGCCACAGGGAACGAGCCTGTTCGGCAAAACAGCAGGCGTCGTGGGCGTCGGCAACATCGGCCGCGAAGTGGCACGACGACTGCGCGTTTCCGGCGTGCGGGTCATCGGCTATGACCCCTACGCAGAACCACACGAGGCCTACGAACTGGCGAGTTGGCCGCAACGTCTGGAAGAGTGCGATTTCCTGTTATTGTGTTGCGCCCTCACGCCCGACAACCGGCATCTGATCAACGAACAGACTCTGCGTTCCAGCAAACCGGGCGTGTACCTCGTCAACGTGTCCCGCGGGCCGCTGATCGACGAACAGGCGCTCGTTACCGCGTTGCGCGACGGCCGTGTGGCTGGCGCGGCGCTGGATGTTTTCGAACAGGAACCGCCAGCCATCGACCATCCGCTGCTGGCGTTTGAGCAGTGCATTGTGGGCTCACACAACGCATCAAATACCCGCGAAGCCGTGCGCGCCACCAACGCCCGGGCCATGCAACTCGTCGTGGATCTCACTTGACGCCAGTCGCGCTGATCACCGGCAGCAACGGCGGTATTGGCCAGTCTCTGGTCATGGCCTTCAGAAAAGCAGGCTATCGAACCATCGGCATCGACCGCAGCCTCACCGACACTTGCGACATCGCCCACGACCTGGCCTGTCTAGACGAGCAGGCGCTGCTTCGCGACATTCGCCGGATGTCTGAAGATCCGGTGAGCGTACTCATCAACAATGCGGCTCTGCAGATCGTCGCACCGTTCGCGGATACGCAGGCCGCCGCCTGGCGCGAAGTGATGGAAATCAATCTCATTGCACCCGCACGGCTAACCCGCTTGCTGCTGGATGATCTCAAGGCAGAGCGAGGTTCGGTGATAAACATCGGCAGCATTCACGCGCGCCTGACCAAACCGGGATTCACCGCATACGCCACGTCCAAGGCCGCCCTGGCAGGCTTCACCAGATCGTTGGCCGTAGAAGTCGGCAGCGACGTGCGGATCAACGCCATCGAACCTGCCGCCATCGACACGCCAATGCTGCGCGACGGCTTTCGAACCGCGCCGCAGATGCTGCAAGCACTGCATGTGCACCATCCCGCGGCACGCATCGGCACGCCGCAAGAGGTGGCGGAACTCGCCCTGTTTCTTGCCTCAGACCAGGCGAACTTCGTCAATGGCGCGACCATCAGTATGGACGGCGGCATCGGCGGCCGGCTTCACGACCCCGTCTGACGCCGATTCAACCGCCAACGTTTTACCCAACCGAACTTCAACGCCTCGTGCACACAGAACTGACGGAGCATGTGGTAGGCACTACGTGCACCGCCCTGCAAGCCATGCATACGCAGTGATTGCCGGTACTGACGCAGGCTGCGCCAGTGGTGCCTGTCGCTGAGGCCACCGCGCGACATCACCGCGAGCGGTGCGTGAACGGCTTCGAAGCCGGCACCCGACGCCAGCGCCCGGTGCACCAGTTCGCTGTCCATGGCCAGGTCAAAGCGCTCATCGTAGGCGCCGATGCGATCGAACAGTTCGCGCCTGAAAAACAGGCTCGGGTGGTAGAGGCTCATGCACTGGGGTAGCCGGCCGAGGTCGGAGCGTTCGACGAAGCGGTTGCCGTTCAGGTCGAGAATCTCGGCATCGCCGTAGATGATATCCGCTGCAGGGCAGCGCACCACAGCAGCATGCACGATATCGAGGGCATCAGAGAGGAGAAAGTCGTCCGCATTGAGAAAGCACACAAAGTCGCCCGTAGCGCGACCGATGCCTTCGTTAAAGGCAGCAGCGATACCGCCATCCGCCGCGCTACGCCAGAACGCCAGCCGATCGCTCCAGGCTTCCAGCACGGCAACGGTGCCGTCGCAGGAACCGGCATCAAGTACGATATGCTCAGCAGGCAACGCCTGCGCCGCTACGCTTTCGAGCGTGCGCTCAATGGTATGAACGGCATTGAGCACCGGCGTTACAATGCTGAACGAAACGCCTCTGTCACTCACCGATGCCATCGCTACTCATCGTATCTCCTTCCCTCAACCAGGGACAGTACATCGGCCACATGCTGAGCAGCGTTGCGCAGCAGCTCGACGCGGAAGACCGTCTGGTAATCGTCGATGCCGGCTCCACAGACGACACCCACGCTCACATCGAACGCTATCGCGATGCCATCGCCCATGTGGAAATCGCGCCGCTGCGCCAGGCAGCTGCAATTCGCTGGGGATTCGACAACTTCGACTCGGATCTGTGTTGCTACCTGAACACAGACGACATGCTGCTGCCCGGAGCAATCCACAAGGTCAAGACCTTCTTCGCGAGGCACCCGGAGCAGAACATGGTGTATAGCAACCGGGTCTTCGTCGATAGCGGTAACCGCGTGCAACGTGTTTGGGCGTTGCCGCCGCACTGCAGTCCGCTGATGCGCCGGTGGGACTACATACCCCAGGAAACCTGCTTCTGGCGCCGGCAGGCCATGGCCGACGTCGGCGGCGTCGACCCAAAATTCGAGTTCGCCATGGACTACGATTTCTTCTGCCGCCTCATGAGTATCACCACCCCCCGACGTTTGAACGACTACCTGGCGGTTTTTCGCGAGCACACTGAATCCAAAACCCACAATCAGGTAACAAGCGTTGGCGCAAGGGAAGTGGCGCAGATCCGCAAGGCGCACAGCGCCTCCACCTCTGGTGCGTGGCACATCATCGGGGGGCTGCTACGCAGGTTCATTGAAGCACGCTCCGCTCGTGTGCTGAACCCGAGGCTCCTGCACGCGTTGCAGCACCAGGTCGACCTCGCAAGCCGAAACGGTGGGTCTGCAGCCACCGACTAGCCACGAAACTTCGGCGCGTTCCTAGCCAGCCGGATGCGCGAGATGCGACAATACATCTTTGTCATCGCTATTGCGCCTGCAAACCCCTTGAACGTCCTGCACGTCTACAGAACTTACTACCCCGCAACGCAGGGCGGCCTCGAGGAGACGATCAGGCAGCTGTGCGTGACCACACAGGCGCACGGCGTGCGCACCAGGGTGCTCGCGCCGGTCAGGGATCCAAGCAAGAAGATCGTCCGCTACTCAGGCTCCCGTGTGTACCAGCCGCGTCTCAACTTCGAGCTGGCGTCCTGCTCCGTGTCCTGGGAATCAATTGCCATGTACAAGCGGCTGCAGGGTTGGGCGGACATCGTGCATTACCACTTTCCGTGGCCTTTTGCCGACGTGCTGCACGAACTGGCGCCGCCTGGCGTGCCGACAGTGCTCACCTACCACTCGGACATCGTTAGGCAGAAAGTGCTGTCGCAGGTCTACAAACCGCTGATGAACCGATTCCTGCGGTCCGTGGACAGAATTGTCTGCACATCACCCAACTACTTCGCCACTTCGGACGTTCTGCAGAAGTTCAGCGACAAGGTCGAAGTCATTCCGATCGGGCTCAATGAGTCCGTCTACCCGAAACCCACCCCTTCGCAGTTGGCCAGGGTGGAAGCCACTTACGGACGCGACTTTTTCCTCTTCGTTGGCGTATTGCGCTACTACAAGGGGCTGCACATTCTGCTGGAAGCCATGAAGGATGCTCCGTATCGGGTCGTCATCGTTGGCTCCGGACCCACGGAAATGGAGTTGAAGCGCCAGGCTGAAACCCTGGGTTTGCGCAATGTTCACTTCGCAGGACACGTCAGCGACACCGACAAGGTCTGTCTGTTCAACCTCAGCCGCGCCATCGTTTTCCCGTCCTATCTGCGCACGGAGGCATTCGGCGTAACGCTGCTGGAGGGTGCAATGAGCAGTAAACCACTGATCTCCACTGAGGTCGGGTCCGGCACCAGCCACGTGAACGCCGACCAGGAAACCGGCCTGGTCATACCGCCTGGATCTTCTGCGGCGCTGCGTCAGGCCATGGACCACCTCTACCGCAACCCGGAGCGGGCTGCACGCATGGGTGTGCGCGCCCGCGCACGATTCGAGAAGCTGTTCACTGGCGAGCTGATGGCGCAGCGCTACGTGGATGTGTACTCGAAGCTCCTGGCACGCCGAGCATCCATCGCAACGAAGGCCAATGAAACCGCTTTCCATCGGCGTTGACGCACGCCCACTGGCGCACCCGAACACCGGTATCGGCAGATACACCAACGAAATCCTGAGCCGCATCACGAGCAGCGGGCACAGGTTCTACCTTTATGGCACCGAACCGCTGTCCTACCGCTACGATGGCACGATCGAGCGCATCCATGACAAACCTGTCAGACGCCTCACAAGCACGTTCCTTGCCCAGCAGTTATTTCCTCGGTGGGCACGGCAGGATCGTCTGGATGTGTTCTGGTCACCGCGACATCATCTGCCGCTTGCTTTGCGCTGTCCCACGGTGCTGACCATCCATGATCTGGTGTGGCGTGCAGTACCCCATACCATGGCGCCATTCGCACGACAGAGTGAACGCTGGTTGATGGCGCCCTCCGTGCGGAAGGCAAAGCACATCATTGCGGTGTCGCACTCCACAAAGGACGATCTGCTTGCCTGGATACCCGCCTTGGCAAGCAAGGTGCAGGTGATCCACGAGGCTGCCTGTGTCAGTCCCGCAGACCGGGCACCGAGTCCAAGCATTCGCCTACCAACCACCCCCTACTTTCTGTTCGTGGGCACCTTCGAGCCGCGCAAAAACCTGCATCGACTCGTGCGGGCTTTCACATCGATCGCCGCGGAGGTTCCGCACGATCTGGTGCTGGTAGGTTCACAGGGTTGGGGGCCATCTCTGGAGCCCGCCGTTGACGCTGCCGGAGCCTACGCAAGCCGCGTGCATCGGTTGCAACCTGTGGAGACTGCAGATCTCGCGGAGCTCTACGCCCACTGCGAAGTGTTCGTCTATCCGTCACTGTACGAAGGGTTCGGGTTGCCGCTGGTGGAAGCCATGGGATTCGGCAAGCCCATCATCACGGCGGCCAACTCCTCATTGCGCGAAGTGGCCGGGGATGCGGCTGTGTACGTGTCGGAGTACGACGAGAAAGGCATCGCCTCTGCCATGTACAACGTGGCAACTGACCAGGATGCGCGGCGAAGGCTGTCAATCAGGGCGACAGCGCGTTTCATGAAGTTTTCCTGGCCCCGCGCTGCCGAGGAGACGCTGGCTGTACTGCAAGCCGCCGGCTCCAGCCAAACCGTTTGATCACGTGATGAGGGCTGGCCTCAGATGTTCGTGCCCGGCACGGGTGCCGTGCTCTGCACGTGCACCTGGCCACCGGTCTGTGCGTCATACACCCGCACTCTGCCTCTACCGCTGGAGGAAAAGCCGAGTACGCCCACCTCTTCGCTGCCATCGTTGTTGGTGTCTCCCAGATTGGCGAGCGCCTGAGCAATGCTGTTTGGTCCGAGCGATATGAGGCGCACCAGCGACCCGGTCATCGCATCACGCACCTGAACGAAGGGCTGATTGTCGCTGAACCGCTGCATGAGGATGCCAATTTCAGGCACGCCGTTACCGGAGATGTCGGACAGCGAGATGATGGGATCCTTGGAGAGTACGGCGGTACCCGTCGTCCAGATCAATGAACTCAATAGCGCGCCGTTGCCACCATCGTGCACCCGCACCAGTAGGTCGCCGGTTGTCTCACTGACGATGAGCACTGCGATATCCGCAGCTGCGCTGCCACCGATGTTGTCGATCGGCACGAGACCCAGGCCTGAATAGTTGGCCGGCATGGGCAGCAAAGAGATGAACCCACCTGTAAGCCCATCGCGCACCTCCAACCTCAGCAGTCTGGTCACGCGGCTCACCAGCAGCGCGGCGATCTCCGTGGCGCCGTTGTTGTTGATGTCCGGAACCGACACGGCGGTGATAGGTGCATGTCCCGGAGCGAAGTACACATTGCCGATGTGTTGGCCAGTACTCGGCTCACGCACCTGCACCAGCGCGCGGCCATCCACATCACTGGTGATCAGCAGGCCGACATCCTGTGTGTTGTTGCCGTTGACCCGACCCATGGCAAAGCCTGCCACTGGAGAAGTATTGGGTGTGTTGTAAAACGCGGATATGAGGTTGCGGTCGTCTGCACCGCGCACTTCCAACCGCGCCCTACCATCCGAAAGCCGCCGTCCGAATACCGCCAGCTCTTCGACGCCGTCGTTATCCATATCGTCCAGAACAAACAGATCGACCGGTTCAACCCCTTCACTGAAGTACATGGACTGCACATACTGGCCATTGTTGATGTCTCTGGTCTGCACCCAGCCACGGTAGCCCGGCTGCCGAGCGCGCAGCGTCGCCACCTCCGGAAAACCGCTGGCATTGGCGTCGTTGACGCGCGCGAGCTTGCCAACACCAGACGCCATATGCGCTGCCGAGACATCGTTACTGGTAGGCACGATCACGCTCGTACCTACTGGAAACATGATGGCGCGATCATCGTTTGTGTGGCCGAGACCAATGGCGTGCCCAAGCTCGTGAACCGCTACCCGTGCGAACTCGACATTCTGCTGTGGCGGGCCGTTGTAGGCGCCCCACGATTCGTTGCGATTGAACAACACGCTGGTCTGCAGTGCTTCGTTGCTCGCGTCTGACCAGGTCACAGTAACCCCCACCACCTGACTGGGCCAGTCCTCGCCGCAAGCGTCGAAGGAAAAATAGGCGGTGTTTGGCGCGGTGAACGTACAATCCTGCGTGCGCGTCAGACGGTCCGTGGTGATGAGGAACGGCGCATCTGTGTTGTTCCAGCGCGCCGCCGCAGAGATGAACACCGAATCCCAATTGATACCACCGCCGACGGAGGTGCTCATCAGGTCGCCGGTAGAAATGTGCAGCGTACGCTCCGGCCAGTGCCAGCCCGCCAGCTCAGTCGCCATGACCGACTGGCCCAGGGACGCGGCAACAGCAACAGTAGCAACGATCTTCTTCACTTTTCCTCCCAGGGCAGCTTCACGAAGCAAGCGATTCCGGACCCGCAGGGGTCATAGCATAGCCCAAACGCTCTCTATTCTCGCATGGGACAGCGCAGCTCAGACGTGTCTTTGTAAATAGTTGTAGGGCGCAGGGCGCCGCTTGAGACCCATGCCTCAATTCAACGGCCACGTATGTACCACTGGCAGGCGCCGGAGCTGAGCACCACCGAAGCGTCGCGGGGTAGTTTTCTCTGTTCTTAACAAATAGAACTGTCCGGATTT
>JAUIED010000030.1 GCA_030428905.1 Gammaproteobacteria bacterium | reverse complement strand
CCGATAATAAAATACCCGAAATAATTGCCAGCGCCTTGCCCGAATTGATGTATTCGCCCAGGTTCAGGGAATCCGGCATTGTGTAAACTTTTATCACCGACAAGGCAACCGCTGCGCCCAGCAACACCGGCAGTACCAGAAACCCCGCGGCGCTGATCACGGTGAGCGCGAGCGCCGCGGCTTTGGCCGGGACGCTCAGCGCCTTGGCCGCCGTCAGAGCAGATCACCCCCACAGGCGGAAGCGGTGGTACCGTATTTTTCGTACGCCTTGATGACGTTGGCACCGGTGCGCCAGCGGTGCACCTCGTCCGGCCCATCCACCAACCGCTGCGAGCGGATGCCTATGTACCAGCGTGCCAGCGGCGTGTCATGGCTGTAGCCCAGCGCGCCGTGCAACTGCAATGCCGTGTCCACCACCTGATGCACCATGTGCGCGAGGAATACTTTGGCGATGCCGTTTTCCTGACGCAGGTCCATGCCCTGCTCCGCCTTCCAGGCGATGTGCAGCAGCATCAGGCGTGCTTTGTAGATCTCTGCCGCGCAGTCCGCCAGCATCCAGCGCACGCCCTGGCGGTCGGCGAGGCGCTTGCCGAAAGTGGAGCGGTTCACCACCTGCTCGGCCGCCAGATCCAGCGCCCGCTGGGCGATGGCAACGTTGTGCATGCCGTGACGCAAGCGCCCGTACGCCAGACGGTGCTGACCCATGTTGAAGCCCTGACCGCGGCCGCCGAGGATGTTGTCGCGCGGCACGCGCAGGTTGTCGATCTTGATCTCGGAGTGCGAGCCGCCGAGCTTCAGGCCAAGCTCGGTATGCGGCTGCATGGTCTCTATATTGCGGATGATCTGGTAGCCCGGGTTCGGCAGCTCGACGATGAACGTGCTGTACTGCTCGTGCCGGGGCGCATCCGGATCGGTCTTGGCCATGACCACGGCGATGTCAGCCACGCTGGCGGATGAGGAGAACCACTTCTCGCCGTTGAGCACCCACTCATCGCCATCGAGCACCGCGGTGGTCTGCATGCCGGTAGCGTCCGCGCCTGCGGCCTTTTCGGTCATGGAGTAGCAGATGCGTTTCTCGCCGTTGAGCAGCGGCCCGAGAAAGCGTTCTTTCTGATCCTCGGTGCCGTGCTCCAGCAGCGTGAGCATGGTGGCGTCATCGGGCCCCTGGGTGTTCAGCGACAGCGCACCGAGGAAGCTCTCGCCGAGTTCCATCTGCACCAGGGCGTTGGCCAGCGGCTTCAACCCCATGCCGCCGTGCTCTACCGGCACGAACGGGCACCACAGGCCCTGCGCCCGGGCTTTCTCACGCAGCCCGGCCAGCACCGTTTCGAAGTTCTCGGCGGTGCAGCCCTCCTCCGCCGGTATGCACTCGTTCTGCACGAAGGCGCGTACTTTTTCGCGAACCGCTTTGGTCTCTGCGGGTATCTCAAAATCGATCATGGCTATGCCTCTCCCCAGTAAATGTCGGCGGACATGCTAGGGCATCATCAGGCAATCGCCAACCGGGGCGTCTGCAGGGGGCAGTTGCTGCGAAACAACTCAGCCTCGACATCGGCAAAGGTCTTGAACTTCAGCGTGTTGCCGTATGAGTCGAGAAAGAACACGGTGCACTGCTCATGCCGTGTTCCCGGGGATTACAGCTCCAGGGCGATCTTTCTGTCGGAGATAATCAACCATCTTCAAACAGATAAGTCGTCCCCAAAACAACATACTTCGGAACAACGAATCGGTGCCCCTGGCTCTCAGCGAAGAAGATCCAATGAGTTCAGGGGCTTGCCAACCTATCCACGGTGTGGAAAGCCCTGGCACGTCGCTTGCTCTACCTCAGTAGAACAGCAACAACACCGAATTCAAGTTCACACCTGAATCGGTAGAGGAACAGAGCAATGGCCAGAATCAAGCTTGAACAAATGTCAGACGTGCTCGAACTGAGCGAACAGGGGAGCCGGAGCATCGTCGGGGGTGCATTTCTCTCCGGGTTCCCGGGAGCGATGCAAGCAGGGAGTTTCTCGGTGCTCGCGATGGGCGCGACGCAAGCGGGGAATATCGGGCTCCAGTACGGGTCCCTGTCGCTCAAGCCCGCAGGAGCGTACATGATCGGTATGTTTCCTTTCCAGACGGCTCAGATGATTTCGCAAAATTCGGTAAGGGTCGGCAACATGGCCATGGGTAGACTCGACTCACTCCTGGGCGGCTAAGGGTCTCGGACAGATTTTGGTTGCGACGTCACCACGTAGGGAAGGCTGCCGATCTCAACGGTGAGTGGTGTCGGTGATGGTCAGGGTGAGGGGCCAACCTTGCAGGAAGCGAGCGTGCAATGACCGAAGTTTGCCGACTTCCTACAGCAGCCCGCGATCAGGCGCCATCACCTTTCATCCAGCGCTTCGGCTCCGACCTGAACGTGCACCTGCACATGCTCATCCCGGACGGGGTATACACCCTCAAACACGGCAAGCCACCTCTTGATCCGCTACACGGCCGTCACATAGCGAACTGGCCGCCCTGCTCAACCGCATCATCCGGCGCATCTCCCTACGCCGCCCGGCTCACCGTGAAGCCACTGCACCAGGCGCGAAACTCCGTGCCCTGCGGTAGAAACGCTTTGGCTCGGAGCGGTGGGTCAAGGCCGAGCTGATGCAGAACCCGACTGGCGCTTGGCAACACCTGGATGCCGGCCCCTGCTTCCTCGAAACCATGGGCGCGCTCAAGCACCGTAACCTGATGGCCGGTACTCGCGAGGCATAGCGCGGCGGTCAAGCCGCCAATACCACCGCCAACTCTCACGACGCGGAGCGGCTGCATGAGGGTCCGCTTCCTGTGTTTAGGGCTGGATGTCACTCCAGCGAGCCCTGCGGCAGTGCGCACGGCTTTGACTGGCGGACACCGGCGAAGCGCTATACTGGGCCACCGCGGTTCAGAACGATAAACGAGATCACCATGGCAGAAGCAACCAGGACCAGCTCCGTGAACTTCTTTCTCGACGGCAACTTCGCACCCATACCGGAGGAGCGCGACGCAAGCAACATGACGGTCACGGGGAAGATCCCTGACGACCTCTCGGGCCACTTTCTGCGCATCGGCCCCAACCCGGTGCACATCTTCAGCGAGGAGGCGTACCACACCTTCGACGGCGACGGCATGATCCACGCCATCGAGTTCTCCCACGGCAGCGCCAGCTACCGCAACCGCTTCGTGCAGACCGAAGGCTTCAAGCTGGAGCAGGCCCGCGGCGACTGGGTGTACAAGGGTATGAAGTCCATGATGGACCCAACCCCTTCCCGCATTCCCGAAGGCGCGCCCAGCAGCAAGAACCTCGCGAACACCGCGTTCGCCTACCACAACAAAACACTGTACGCGCTGCACGAACCGTCGCAACCCACCATCGTCAGCCTGCCCGGGCTGGAGACCTTGGGCACCACCGATTTCAAGGGCAAGCTTACCCATCCCTTCACCGCGCATCCTAAGGTTGATCAGCAAACCGGCGAGATGATGGTGTTCGGCTACTCGTTTGCGCCACCGTTCGTTTCCTACTCGGTAATCAACTCCGACGGCGAGCTGGTACACACCACGCCGGTTACCATTCCCAAGCCGGTGTTCATGCACGACTTCGCAGTGACCGGAAAATACTCCTTGTTCCTGGACTTCCCGATCACGCTCGATATCGAGCGTGCCATGGCGGGCGGCCCGGCCATCGACTTCGATGAGGCACACGGCGCACGGATCGGCGTGATGCCTCGCTACGGCACCGACGCGGACGTGCGCTGGTTCGACGTGAAGGCCGGCGTTGTGGTGCACACCGCCAATGCGTGGGACGAGGGCGACGAGGTCGTGCTGCAGGCTTCCCGCTCGAAGACGGCCGACATCATTGGCGCGGGCACCAATGCCGGCGACGCGCTGCCGGACACCCAGGGTCAGCTCTATGAGTGGCGCATCAACCTGGTCAGTGGCGAAGTCTCTGAACGCGGCTTAAGCGAGCTGCACTGCGACTTTACCCGGGTGAACGACACCTTCGCCTGCCACAAAACCCGCTTTGTGTACGGCGGCGTGTTCAACCCGACGCGGCCGTTTACCTTCGATGGCGTGATGAAACACGACAGCGAGCTGGACTCGGACGAAACGTACTACTACGGGCCCAACAGACACGGCGGCGAAGCCGTGTTCGCACCGCGCGTCGGAGCGACAGAGGAGGACGCGGGCTACCTCATCACGTTTGTGCACGACGAGGCCACAGACCAGAGCGAGTGCGTGATCATCGACGCGCAGAACGTGAGCGCAGGCCCGGTGGCCACCATCGTGATGCCGTTCCGGGTGCCTTACGGCTTTCACGCCGGCTGGGTACCAGCAGCCTGATCACCCGAGTGGGCGGCTACACCGCCGCCTCAATGCCCGCTTTGAGCAGCGCGTTGACGACCTCAGGCTGCTCGAAGTGCGGCAGATGGCGTGAGTCGGCTACCACCTCGCAACGCGCGCCCGGCACCGGCCCCAGGCAGCACAGCAGGAGCTCCGGTGGGAACAGCGTTGGGCGGCCGGCCATCACATCAACACCCACCTTCTCAGGCCAACCTCTCGAACGGCGCGATACTTCCTTTCTTTGAAAGAGCAGCGTTAATCATTCCTATCCGTCAACTGCGGCGAAAGAGCTCCGCGTCTATATCAGCGAACGCCTTGAACTCCAGGGCGTTGCCGGACGGATCAAGGAAGAACATGGTGCACTGCTCGCCGGGCTGGCCGGCGAAGCGGACGTAAGGCTCGATGATGAAGGCATCAACAAAACCCCGAGCCCGTTCCGCCAGCGCGTGCCAGCGCGGAAGATCCAGCACCACGCCGCAGTGCGGCACCGGCACATCGTGGGCATCCACCGGGTTGCTGATGCGTGGCACCTGGCCGGTAGCACCCAGCGCCGGGTTCAGGTGCACCACGAACTGGTGGCCGAACATGTCGAAATCCACCCAGTGCTCGGCGCTGCGGCCTTCCGCCAGGCCCATCTGTTCGCCGTAGAAGCGGCGCGCCTCGGCGATGTCACGCACCTGCACCGCCACATGAAACGGGGTGAGCACGGCTCAGCGCAGCGCCGCACGCAGTGCAGCCATCACTGCCGTCTGATGCGCGTGGTACTCCGTGCGCACCGCGGCGGGTGCATTGCTGTGCATGGCGATGACAAGCCCGCTCGCCGGGTCGATGCGGATGGTCTGGCCGAAAATACCGCGCGCGGAGTAGGCGCCATCGCCGTCCAACCACCACAGGTAGCCGTAGCCGTCGTAGCCCTGCGACGGGGCGATGGACTCGGCCATCCAGCCCTCCGGCAGCACTCGCGTGCCATCGGCGAGCACGCCATCAGCCAGGGCGAACATGCCGATACGCGCGTAGTCGCGCAGCGTCGCGTTGATGCAGCAACCGCCGAGCTCGCCACCGCCGGGCTCGCCGAGCATCCAGTAGGCATCTGCCTGCATGCCAAATGGCTGCCAGATGCGATGCGACAGGTAGGTGGACGCGTTATTGCCGATGGCCGCCCGTAGAAGCTCACCGGCCAGGTTGGTCTCACCGGTGTTGTAGTTGAACTTCTCGCCCGGTGCAGCGTCGGTGGCGAGTTCTGCCAGGTAGCGTACAAGCGCAACGCCGTTGGCACCGCCCGCCCGTGAGACATCGGAGTTTGGGTCTGCATAGTCTTCGTTCCAGCGTACGCCGGAAGCCATATTCAGCACATTGCGAATGGTTGCGTGTTCGTAGGACGTACCGCGCAGCCTTGGCAGGTAGTGCACCACCGGCTCATCGACGCTTGCGATGAAGCCATCCCGAATGGCCGCACCAATGAGCATCGACGTGACCGACTTGGTGACGGAGAAGCTGACCCAGCGGGAATCCACGCTATGGCCCTCGGCGTAGTGCTCGTAGAGCACCTTGCCATTTTGCACGACGATGAGCCCAATAGCCGCAGGGTCTGCGAGAAACTCCTCAAGGGTGTGACGCGTTCCCTCAACCTCATAGGAGATATCGCCGAGATCGCGCGGTGCCGCGCCAAGAGCAAGGACCTGTGGCCCGGCGTCGATGCGTCGTGCGGGCAGTATCTGATCGATATGGGCAAAGCCAACGCGCCGCTCGGGCTGCGTCCAGAACAGGATGCTGCCGCCGCCTTCGGCGGCCTGCCGCAGGCTCAACAGCGGATCGATCGTCTCCTCTTTCGAAGAGACGCAGGCGCCGAGCAGCAGCACCGCCAGCGTCAAAACAATTCTTCGCACGCTCATCGACCGGCTGCCTCGCTGGATCGCGGTTTGCTATCGGCGATCTTCTCGGGCGTGTCACCAACATAGCGCAAAGTGGTGAAGCCGAAGAACATCTCGTGCTTGGTCTGCAGGCCGAAGTGCACCGGCACGTCTGGGTTCGGGTTGCCGGGGTTGCGGCTGGAGTTGTCCATGGCGCCATCGGCAACGATGCGGCTACCCGCCGGCAGGAACAACGGCTCCGCCAGGTCGTAACTGAACTGCCAGTTGAAATCGTACTTCGGCACGCTGAGCAGAACCTCGCTCGTGCCGTCCGGGTAGTGGGCCGTGTAGCGCATGTACTTGCCGCGCGAGTGCATATGCGGCGCCAGACCATACAGGTAGGCGTCGCGCTCGATGAGCTGCTCGCCCTGCAGTTTGTACTCCTTGGCATGGGGCGGCACGAGGAACCTGCGTGTCCCGGCAACGCCACCGCTCATTACGTACTTCGGCGGTGCGTCGTGCAGATACAGCCCCACCAGGGTTTCGTCCACCGTGGCCCGGCCGGATGTCGTGTAGTGCATCTGCAGCAGCAGGTTCGATCCTTTGCGCAGCAGCCGGCCGCTGTCATCGCGGAACTGGTCCGGGTTGCGTCCCGGCGCGAAGCCGCCGACGCTGTCACCCTGGGCAGCACCGGTCTCCCGCCCGCGCACGCTGCGATCCGCCGGGCTCGACACGTACGCGATCACGTGATGCAGCACCTGCCGGTCGCCCGGCACGAACTCCATCGCACGCACCCACACGTCTTCGGCGAGGTCGAGCTGCACCGGCACGTAGCGGTAGTCCAGCACGCCGGTAGCGGGTATCTCCTGCGGCGCCACGCGAAACACCAGATCCGGCTCGCCCAGGGAAAACTGCGTGTGCTTGATCTCGAGTGCGGCGAGCGGGTCGGCGTCGCCATCCATCGGCGCGCCGGCATCGATCCAACTCAACAACGTGCGCTGTTCATCCGTCGTCAGGCCCGACACTTCAAGCAGGGGCTTGCCCACGTGGGGATCTACCTGGCCCGGCGGCATGCGCCGTGTCATGAGCACTTCGCGCATCATCGGCGACCAGCCGCGCACCATGGCGTGGCTGTTCATGGGCCAGGAACCGATGCCACCTTCGTAGTGGCAGCTGACGCAATTGCGTTCGAGTATGGGCACGACATCGGCGCTGTAAGAGACATCTTCCGGCATTGTCCGCAACGGCAGCGCCTGGCCGGACAGTGAGGAGGCCTGTTGTGCGGCGGAGCCGGCAAGCACGTCGCCGAGTGCCTGTGCAGGACCTCGGTAGAGCACCTCCAGTGTATCGGCCTTGAGCACCACGGTTTCGCCCGCCCGCGTGAGCCCAAGGGCCCGTGTCGCAAGCTGTGCTTCGTCTACCAGCACCGGCAGTCCGAGATCCGCCTGGCCGCTGAGCGCCGCGCGGCCATCGGCGGCGTTGATCAGAAAGGCGACAACGTTCGGTTGTGCCTCGGCCGCCGCCTGCACGGCGCGCGCGGCAGCGGCGGCATCAGCGTCACCGATCACATGCGCGGCCAGCACCAGATAGTCGTGATCCCCGTAGTAGCTGAGCTGATGAAAGGTGCCCGTCTGGTCGAGCAGCGCAAAATCGCCGACCCGATCTTCTGCGACGCCTGCAAACGCAGAGGGCGCACAAAGGCAGCTCGCCAACAACAATGCCAACAGATTTTTCATAGAAGAATTGCACCGGCTTTCAAGGCCGGTAGACTCTAGCACACCCTTGCCAGACCGCGCCGACGTTGACCACCCTGTTCGCTCGCTTCCTGACCCGCGCACGCTGGCTGTGCGCCGCCGTGGCGCTGGCACTGTGCGCGGCGGTGATGTGGGGTATGCAGTACGCCAGCATGGAGGCCACCTACCGCTCCATGCTGGCCGAGAACGATCCTTACACCCTGGAGGTAGAACGCTCCCGCGAACATTTCCCACCGACCCAGGGTGTGCTGTTCGTGTTCCAGGGCACGGGCGGAGTGTTCGAGATGCCGGTGCTGCGGGCCATGGATGCCCTCACCAGCCGCTTCACCGAGATCGATTCCGCCATCTCCGCAGGCTCGCTGATGAATCGCAGGCTCTCGGAGTCCAACGCTGAACGGCTGGACCGGGATTACCTGTTCCCGCCCCTGGACCTGCTGGACGCAGCAGCCATCGACGACATCCGCCGCTTGGCCCTGGACGATGAGGACCTCACCAAGACCCTGCTGGCGCCAGATGGCAGCATGGCGCTGGCCAACGTGAAGTTTCGCGTATCACCCGATGATCAGGCGACGCGGCTGCGCATCGCCGAGTCCGTGGTGGCCTTTCGGGATGCGTTGCGTGCCGAGTATCCGCAGGTAGAGATCTATACGCTGGGCGGCATGCTGTTCGAGCGCGACGGCGTGGCCGCACAGGTGCGCGACCGTACGGTGCTCATGCCGCTGGTGATGGGCGCGTCGATCCTGCTCCTGTGGCTGTGCCTGCGTTCGCTGCCCTATGCCCTGGCGCTGTTCGCCGTGTCGTTGTCGGCCATTGGCCTCACCACCGGCACCTGGGGTTGGCTTGGCATTCCCTTCAACCAGATCTCCAGCCTCGGGCCGCTGGTGGTATTCGTTGTGGCCGTGGCGCACGGCATCCACATCGTTGCGGTCTACGCCCAGGGGCTGCACAAAGGCCTCGACAAGCTCGCCGCCATGCAGGAGAGCCTCGTGCTCAACCTGCAGCCGGTGAGTCTCGCAACCGTAACTACCGCCATGGGCTTTCTCGGCCTGAACTTCTCATCCTCACCCGGCATCTATGGCTTCGGCAATGTCATCGCCATCGGCACAGGCTGGGCGTATCTGATGACCCTGTTGCTGCTACCCAGCATCATCCTGCTGTTGCCAACCCACCGTGTGCCACGCCCGCTCGCCGTGCGGAGTTTCATCGACGCGGTGGAACGCCTTGTGCTCACCAGGGGACGGGGGCTGCTGATCACCGGTACCGCGGTCATCGTCGCAACGCTTGCACTCCTGCCGCTCAACCGCCTCGACTTCAACCGCTACAGCTTCGTTGATGAGGACTCGGACTTTCACCACATTCTCGAAGCCCTGCGCGAGAAGATCGGCAACGACCAGAGCCTGGTGTACAGCATTGACAGCGGCAGCTACTACGGTATTACGGAACCCGCCTTTCTCGAGCAGGTAGACCGGCTGTCGCAGTGGCTGGAAGCGCAGCCCGAGGCCACGTTCGTTGCCAGCTACACCGACTACCTGCGCGCCCGCAACAAGGACGAGCACGACGACGATGCGGCGTACGACGTGGTGCCTGAGGATCAGCTGCAGATCATCGACTACCTCGTTGGCTATCAACTCGTTCAGGAAATCGAGCCGAGCCTCGAGCCCATCTTCAACGCCGATTACTCGGTGGTGCGCCTGGCGGTAGGCACATCGAACCTGTCCAACGGTGAGCTGGTGGCCTTCAACGACCGCATCGAGACCTGGATCGACGACAACCTGGAAGGCGGCTACGACGTGCTGCACGGCGATTACAGCATCCTCTTTGCGCGCCTGGACCACGCCACCACTGTCGAGCTGATGCAGGGCTTCGCCGTCACCTTCCTGCTCATTACCCTGACCATGCTCATCGGCCTGAAGAGCGTGCGCTACGGGCTGATCAGCATCGCCCCCAACCTCTTCCCCGCCACCATCGTGTTCGGCCTGTGGGGCGTGTTCCAGGGCGAGTTGAGCCCTTACATACTGATGCTCTTTTCCATCAGCATCGGCATCGTCGTCGACGACTCGGTGCACGTGCTGTCCAAATACATCTCCGCACTTCGGGATGGTGCGACACCCGACAACGCAGTACGCCACGCGCTGGACCGCGCAGGTTCAGCAATCACCATCACCACCCTGTCGCTGGCTGTCGGCACGTTTTTATTGGTGTTTTCCAACACCTTCCACTTTCAGAACGTGGCGCTGATGATCACGCCGATCATCATCGTCGCCCTGCTGCTGGATCTGTTGTTTCTGCCTCCGTTGCTGTTGTGGCTTGATCGCCGAAAACATGCGGCGCGGTCTTTGCCGTTCAGCGAAAACCCATCCGTTTGAAAGCCTGCTGGAAGTCCTGACGCACGGACTCACGCACGGGAAAGGCTCGAAAGAACTGTTCCACGCGGAAGTTGGGGGCTCGCTGCTGCAGCCGCGCCTGCCAACGGGCCAGCAACTGGGCATCGCCCACACCGTACGCCGCGAGTGCGGTGATCGCATCGATAAGGTGATGTGCTCGTGGTGCTGCCGAACCTTGCAGCGCCCAGGGAAGTGCGCCCTGCGGATCACCTCGCGCCAGCAGGTCCAACGCCGGCGTGGCCAGAAACGCATAGCGCAGCGGATCGATCGGCGACAGCGAAAGCGCTTTGGCCACCATCTCCTCGATGGCCACGCCCTCACCGGTGGTGGCGCCCACCAGCGCCTGGTTGTAATAGGCCTGCGCATTGGAGGGGCACAGCTCAGCGCTGCGCTGAAACCAGCCGTGTGCCAGCTCCCCCTCGCCGTTGAGAAAGCGTGCGCGACCGACGGTCAGATTCACTACAGGGTCCAATGGGTCCAACTCGTAGCCGCGCTCGGCGCATTGCAGGGCCATGTGCTTGGAGTCTTCATAATCGCCGCTGTAGCCGACGAAGGCTGCTTGAAAGTGGGTGAAGGACAGGCCCGCCTGGGCCAGCGCAAACTGCGGATCCAACCGCGCCGCCCGTTCGAACAGATGCATGGCCGCTTCGTTGTCGTGCCTGTTGAATCGGTGCGCATGGCGCAGGCCTCGGAAATAACACGTCCATGCATCGAGGTGTTGTGTGTTCACGGGCGATTCCGGGCCTGCTTCGCGCGCCTGTATGCGCATCTCGATGACGTTGGCGATGTTGGAAGCCACCACACCGCGCAGGCCGATGAGTTCCGCCAGGGTGTTGCTGTGCCGGTCCGCCCAGATCACTTCGCGCGTGCGCGTATCCATCAGCTCTATAGTCGTCGCCGCATCATCGCCGAAAACCGCCAGGCTGCCCGTCAACAGATAGTCCACA
The DNA here is from genome assembly GCA_030428905.1 of Gammaproteobacteria bacterium. Lineage (GTDB taxonomy): Bacteria > Pseudomonadota > Gammaproteobacteria > Pseudomonadales > Azotimanducaceae > SYFY01. Next base: position 27,104 of record JAUIED010000030.1, on the reverse strand, counting down.
CCGAGTATGCGGGCAACCTCTTGTGGCTCCACGCCACCCCGTAACTTGAACGTCGACGCACGGGAGATCACCCGCAACCAGTGCAGCCGGGACAGATCAGCCGTCACCTCGTGCGCAATCGCGTCCGCTAACGGCTCGTGGCGTGTATCGAGGCTGAGCAGCGCCAGCGGCATGACGGCTATTGATGGCGCGCGATCCGCATCCTCCCTGGCTTCGCCCCGGCTGGGCGGCGGCATCGGCTCCCGCACTTCGATGATCGAAGCGGTTTCTACCTCGGCGACGAAACGGAAACCACGGCCGCGCACGGTACGGATGAACTGCTGCTTGGCCCCATCATCACCCAATGCTGCCCTGGCGGTGCGGATTCGGCTGTTTACGGCAGCATCCGTAACGGGACGACCGCCCCACACCCGTTCGTTCAGCTCTTCCTTACCGATCACTCGGTGCGGATTGCCAACCAGCAGCTCCAACAGCGCGAATACCTGAGGTTCGATTGGCACGACCTCCCCGGCTCGACGCAGCTCCTGCCGCTCCGCATCCAGCTCAAATGGGTCGAACAGGTATCTCACCGTCAGCGTGCAACCGGTCTGCAGCAAATCTGCAGATAATGATCACGGAATGACCATTTGCCCTGCAAGCTTCTCTGGCTGCGGATCGACAGGATGTGTGCATCGCATGCGGGGCATGCAATTACACAGGATCAGGACATGACGGCACACCAACCACACCAGGACATCGGCACGCTGCAACTGAGCGAAACGAAGACCAGGCAACAGGCGGTATGGTCCTCCGGAGACTACGCCCAGGTAGGTACTACCCTGCAGATCGTCGGCGAAAACCTTGCCGAAGCGCTGGCCCTGCGGGCTGGAGAGCGGGTGTTGGACGTGGCGGCCGGCAACGGCAATTTCTCCCTCGCCGCCGCCAGACGCTCCACAGCGGTGACATCCACCGATTTCGTCGCCGCGCTGCTGGATAAAGGGCGGGAACGGGCGCGCGCCGAAGGGGTGCAGATGCACTTCGAGGTGGCGGATGCCGAGGCGCTGCCGTATGCAGACGGCGCTTTCGACTGCGTGGGCTCCGTATTCGGCGCGATGTTTACCCCCGATCACGCCCGCTGCGCTGCCGAACTGCTGCGCGTGTGCCGTCCGGGTGGTCGCGTTGGCATGGCCAACTGGACACCGGAGGGGTTCGTGGGCCGCATCTTCCAGGTCGTCAGCCGCCACTTTCCGAGCCCGCTCGACCCGCCATCGGCCTGGGGGACTGTCAAGCATCTCGAGGAGCTCTTTGGCCAATGTACCGAACTGTCCGTGCAAACGCGCGCGTTCAACTTCGTTTACCCCTCTGCGGCAACATGGCTTGCGCACTTCAGAAACGTCTATGGGCCGATACGCAACGCATTCATCCAGGCGGCCGACGCGATCGCCCCGGTGCTGGAGACGGAGCTCCTGGCGTTGGCAGAAAGCCTCAACACCGCGGACGACGGAACGATGGTGGTGCCGGGCGAGTACCTCGAAGTGGTCGTTAGCAAATAGCCGCAGATACGAGCTGGAGAAGACGCATGTTCGCAAACTACAAACTGGATTCGGTAGATCGACTGGCGCTCGGATTCCTCATCGTCGGATTAGCCCTGTTCGTCGCAGGGCTGATCGCCGACACGCGCACGATGGGGAATCTGCTGCAAACGCTGGTGGATGAATGGACACCAGGGTTTGTCATAGACGGACTGCTGCTACTCACCGTCAACCGTATCATCCGCGACAACGAGCGCAGGAGCGTGCTTGCACAGGTGGGTTCGCTGAGCAACGACTTCGCACTGGATGCCGTACGTCGGGTACGTCAGGAAGGCTGGCTCACTGACGGCTCGCTGAGCGGTGTACGGTTGCGCAAAGCTGCGCTGCATCATGCCGACCTGAGCGGCGCCTGCCTCAGCCAATCGGACCTGCGCTACTCCGATCTTCGAGGGGTGTCGTTGACGCATGCTGACCTACGCGGCACAGACCTTACGGGCTGTAACCTGCAGGATGCGGACTTGCGATGGGCGGACCTGCGCGGCGCTCGGGTGCGCTGGTGCAACCTGATGGGTGCGCAACTTGAGCACGCACGGCTCGACGAGGCGGATCTTGAATTCGCGAGCGTCGATACCGACGCGCATGTGAATCATCCGGGGGTGGTTACCGGCGGACACGTGTGCGCCGCACAGGCAGCCCTGCTGCGCACATCCTTCGAACGCATCGAACAGGATGGCAGCACCGCTATCGAGCTGTTCTACGAACGCCTGTTCGCCGCTCGCCCCGATCTCGAGAAGATGTTCTCCCGCTCACGCAAACGGCAAAGTCAGAAGTTCCTCTCGAGCCTCAAGATCATCATCAGCGCGCTGGGCCAACCGGAGCGCAGCATCGAAGTGTTGGAGCAGCTCGGCCAACGCCACGCCGGCTACGGCGTGCAGAGAGAACACTACGAACTGGCAGGCTCAGTTCTTCTGCAGACGCTGCGTCACTTTTTCGCAGCGGATTTCACGCAAGACCTGGAGCAGGCCTGGCGAAACGCCTTCGTTCTGATCGCAGGGGTCATGTTACACAGCAGTTAGTGGGTCGCTTGATAAATTCGGTAACCTGAGGATGACTGAGGCGCGCCAGGACAAGGCACGACTCGCAGGGCTTACCGGGTGTAAGTTCAAGAGCCGTAACGCAGTATTGGTGCGCCTCAGCCATCCCCTTTGGGCGGTTCCCACAGCGTCGGTGGCGTTGTTGCACCTCTTGGACATGGAACCACCATGCCCTGCGAGTCGCGCCTAGCCACCGACGCTGTGGGAAGCGCTCAGCTTACCGAATTTATCAAGCGACCCACTACGAGCCTAAAAGCGTCTGACGATCAGCTGCCACCGTCTGGCACCGCCAGCTCGCTGACCATGGTGAGCACGTCGTAGCTTGCGCACACGTTGCCATCCTGGTCAGTGATCTCGGTGTCCCAAGCCACCTCGCCGTACCCGCGCCCGGCGCGCAGCGACTTCGACTTGCACGTGAGACGCACCTTTATACGGGTACCAGGCTTCACCGGTTTGGTAAAGCGCAACCCGTCGATCCCGTAGTTGGCGAGTACCGGTCCGTAAGGCGGATCGACGAACAGTCCCGCGGCTGCAGACACCAGGAAATAGCCGTGCGCTACCCTGCCGCCAAACAACGGGTTGCGCCGCGCTGCCGCCTCATCCATGTGCGCATAGAATATGTCGCCGGTGAGATGCGCAAACGCTTCGATGTCTTCCAGCGTCACCTCGCGCTCTGCGGAACGGAACGTGGCGCCAGTTTCGAGCTCGTGGAACGGAATACGAAACGGATGCACATCCGGCTCGACGGTCTGCGCCCCGCGTACCCAACGGCCTGTTATCGCGCTCAGTACGTCCGGCGTACCCTGCACCGCCGTGCGCTGCATGTAGTGGTAGATGCCACGTACGCCACCGAGCTCTTCCCCATCGCCGGCGCGCCCGGGGCCGCCGTGCACGAGCACCGGCAACGGCGAGCCGTGGCCGGTGGAGCTTTTCGCCGTGTGACGATTGGCTATGAGCAGCCGGCCATGGTAGGAGGCGATGTCGCTGACAATACCGCCGACAAAGGCTTCATCGGCACTGAACACCGAGCCCACCAGCGCGCCATCGCCCGCACGGACGATATCCACCAACTCGTCCTGCGATGCGTAGGCGATGATCGTGCACACGGGGCCGAATGCCTCGGTGTCATGCACGACCTCCGCCAGCGCATCACGCGCACGCAGCAGGGTCGGGCCAACGAAAGCACCTCCTTGCAGGGCATCGATCGGCTCGGGGCACGCACGGCCGTCCACCAGCACGTCACAGACCTGTGCCAGACGGTCGATGGCCTCCACCACGGACGCAGCTTGCGCGGCGGTCACGAGTGGGCCCATCTGCACCGATTCGCTGCGCGGATTGCCCACGCGTATCTCCGCGAGTGCTGCGGTCAACGCCTGCGCCAGATCATCCGCGCAGGCACCGGGTACCAGCACCCGACGGATGGCGGTGCACTTCTGTCCCGCCTTCGTGCGCATCTCGTTGGTCACCTCCTGAACGAAGAGATCGAACTCCGGCGTACCAGGCTCGGCGTCCGGACCGAGAATCGTGCAGTTCACGGAGTCTGTTTCCGCGGTTACCCGCGGGTTGCATGCCACCACCCGAGGATGCGTGCGAATGCGTTGCGCGGTTGCTGACGAACCCGTAAACGCGATGACATCCTGACTGCGCACATGATCGAGAACGTCGTGGGCGGGGCCCGCAAGCAACTGCAACGTGCCATCAGGAAGCAGCCCTGTTTCAATCATAAGGCGCACGGCGCGCTCGGTGAGAAAGGCGGTCTGCGCTGCCGCCTTGACGATCACCGGCATGCCGGCGACGAAGGCCGGGGCGAACTTCTCGAGCATGCCCCACACCGGAAAGTTGAAGGCATTGATCTGCACTGCCACACCCCGACGCGGCGTGTAGATATGCTGGGCGACGAAGCTGCCATCGCGACTCAGCGTTTCAACACCACCGTCCACCGCCACCCGCGCGTTCGGCATCTCGTTGGTGCCGCGACTGGCGTAGCTGAAGAGCGTGCCGAAGCCGCCATCGATGTCGATCCAACTGTCCGCTCGGGTCGCACCCGTGTGAAAGGACGCCTCATACAGCGCCTCTTTATGCTCACCCAGGGCTGCACCGAGATCCTTGAGAATCTTCGCCCGCTCATGAAACGTCATCTTCGCGAGGTTGGCGCAACCGACGTTGCGCGCATGCTCGAAGGCGTCCGCCACGTCCAGGCCTTCGGTGCTGGTGCGCGCCATCACCTCACCGGTGGCCGGGTCTTGCCACGGTGTACCTTCACCCGCACCAAACACCCAGCGGCCCGCCAGATAGCTTTCTACCTTCATGATTTCCCCTCTCGTCGAATCGGTTGTCGTCAGGTGACGTTGAAGTCCACCACCACGCGGTTGCTGATGGGATGCGCCTGGCAGGTGAGCACGTAGCCTGCGGCCACTTCCTCTGCGGACAGCGCATGGTTCAGATCCATATCTACCTCGCCTTCCAGCACCCGCGCCTTGCAGGTTGCGCACACGCCGCCCTTGCACGAGTACGGCAGGTCGAGACCGGCGTCTATGGCGCCGTCGAGGATGTTCTCGCCGTCGGCGGTGAGTTCAAACGCCACCTCCCGGCCGCTGGCGCGCACGCGTACCTCCGTGGTGAGCCCTGCGTACTGCCGTGCGCGCTCCTCGTGCTTGGCAATGGCCTTGCGCGCATCTTCCGCCGAGGCAAAGAAGAGCTCGTAGTGAATGCGTGCCTCATCGATACCTTCGCCGCGCAGGCCCCGTGCCACTTCAGAAATCATCGCTTCGGGACCGCACAGGAAAAATTCGTCGTAACCGCGGATGTCGATGAGGCAGCGGTTCAGCTCGCCGCCCTTGCGGTTGTCGATACGGCCGTTCAACACCGGCGCATCCTGGGTTTCGCCGCTGAAGATGTTGATCCACTGGAAACGTGTCATGTAGGCGTTCTTCAGCCACAGCAGCTGGTCGCGGAAAATGATGTTGCCCGAGCGCCGGTTGCCGTACAGCAGCGTCACCCGGCTGGCGGGCTCGGTGGCCAGCACCGTCTTGACGATGGAAATGACCGGCGTGATGCCGCTACCTGCGGCGATGCAGAGATAGTCCTTCTCCTGCGTGGGATGCAGCGTCGAGGTGAACTGTCCTTCGGGCGGCAGCACCTGCGCCTGCGCGCCCGGCGTGAAATGCGCGTGCGCGTACTGTGAGAATGCACCGCCCTCGATGCGCTTGATGGCCACCGCCAGCGGCTCGCCCACGGCGCTGCAGATGGAGTAGGAACGGCGCACTTCCTCACCGTCGATGGTGGCTGCGAACGTCAGGTACTGGCCCTGCTGAAAGGCAAACGTCTCACGCAACGCCTCCGGCACGTCGAGCTCGACGCAGAGCGTGTCGTTGGCTTCGGCGTGGGTCGCGGCAATTTTCAGACTGTGAAACATGGTCTATATCCGTTTGAACTGATCAAAGGGCTCACGACAGGCGAGGCACCGGTACAATGCTTTACAGGCGGTGGAGCCGAACTCGCTGACACGCTCCACCTCATCGCTGCCGCACTGCGGGCAACGCAAATCGTAGAGCGGCGCGATGCCGTACTCACGCAGGCGGCGACGCGCATCCGCGTCCATCCAGTCCGAGCTCCAGGCAGGCGCCAGCTGCCTTTCAACCAGCACCTGCGTCTCCCCGGCCTGGTGTAGCGCGTCGATGATGTCGGACTCGATCTGCTGCATGGCGGGGCAACCCGAATAGGTGGGCGTTATCGTCACCACCACGGCATCCGCGTCGCGCCGCACATCCTGAAGAATGCCGAGGTCCCAAATGCTGAGCACCGGGATCTCCGGATCGCGCACCGCATCCAGCACGTCGAACAGGTCGGCGCACGGCGAGGAAGAGCGTCGCCGGCGCATGTCCACACGCGCCTGCGGTACCAGCTCGATGACGTCGTGCGCTACCACGAAAGTCCGGGGTGCGCACGCTGCAGATACTGAAGCTCGCTGAGCAGATGCCCGAGATACTCCGTGTGTACACCCTCCCGGCCGCCGCGCACAGACCATGCGGTCTCCGGCACCTGCAGACCGGCTTCCGTGATCGCACGGGTAACCTGAGCGCGCCAGTCTGCTTCCAGCGCCCGCCGGTCCACGGCGACACCGGCGGCTGCCAGGCGCTCCTCCAGCGCATCCATCTCGAAGAGCTCCGCGGTGTAACCCCACAGCTCATCCAGCGCCGCCTGTGTGCGGGCGTTACTTTCATCGGTGCCCAGCCCAAGACGACGCAGCCATTCGGCACTGCGCCGAAGATGGTAAGCCACTTCTTTGGCTGCCTTGCCAGCGATGGCAGCGAGCTGCTCGTCACTGGACTGCGCAAGCGCCGCGAAAAAGCCGCCTTCGTACACATCGAGCAGATACTGACGCGCCATGCTGAAGGCGAAGTCGCCGTTCGGCAGCTCCATGAGGAGCAGGTTTTCGAACTCGCGCTCACCGCGCAGATACGCCAGCTCATCTTCCGACTTTCCATCGAAACTGCCTGCGTAGCTGAGCAGGAGGCGCGCGCGACCGAGGTAGTCGAGCGCGGTGTTCGCCAGCGCCAAGTCTTCCTCCAGCACCGGCGCATTGGAGCACCACTCACAAAGCCGCTGACCGAGAATCAGCGCATCGTCGCCCAGGCGGCGTGCATACAGACCAATATCACTCACGCCCGCCACCTACATGTTGTCCACGCCGTCCGGCAGCGTGTAGTACGTTGCGTGCCGGTAAGGCTTGTCGTCCATGGGATCGTAGAACGCCTGCGCATCCGACTCCTGCGAGGCGTGAATGTGTTTCGACTCCACCACCCAGATGCTCACCCCTTCGCCGCGGCGGATGTAGGTGTCGCGTGCGTACTCCAACGCTTGCTCGGCATCGTGGGCGTGCAGGCTGCCCACATGAATGTGATCCAGGCCCCGCTTGCCGCGCACAAACACTTCAAACAGCGGCATCATGTTGCGATTGCTCATACGTTTTCCTCCCGCGCCGCATAGGCGGCCATGGCCTCGCGCACCCATGCACCGTCGTCGTGGGCCTGCTTGTGATGCCGCAGACGCTGGCGGTTGCACAAGCCGTCGCCGCGGATCACCCGCTGAAACTCGTCCCAGTCGATCTCACCGAAGTCGTAGTGACCGCGCGCCTCATTCCAGACCAGCGCGTCATCGGGAATGCGCAGGCCGATGGCCTCGGCCTGCGGTACGGTCTGATCCACGAACTTCTGTCGCAGGTCGTCGTTGCTCTGCCGCTTGATCTTCCACAGCATGGACTGCGCGGAATGCGCAGATTCAGCGTCGTGCGGGCCGAACATCATCAGCGACGGCCACCACCAGCGGTTCAAAGCATCCTGCGCCATAGCTTTCTGCGCATCGCTGCCGCGTGCCAGCTCGACCATGATCTCGTAGCCCTGACGCTGGTGGAAACTCTCCTCCTTGCAGATACGCACCATGGCGCGTGCGTACGGCCCGTAGGACGTGCGCTGCAGGGAGATCTGGTTGACGATGGCCGCGCCGTCCACCAACCAGCCGATCGCGCCGATGTCCGCCCAGGTGAGTGACGGATAGTTGAAGATGGAGGCGTATTTGGCGCGCCCTTCGTGCAGCGCGTCGATCAACTCCTCGCGGCTCACGCCGAGGGTTTCGGTAGCGCTGTACAGGTACAGGCCATGCCCGCCTTCATCCTGAATCTTTGCCAGCAGGATGCACTTGCGTTTGAGGGTCGGCGCGCGGGTGAGCCAGTTGCCTTCCGGCTGCATGCCAATCACCTCGGAGTGGGCGTGCTGGGACATCTGCCGAACGAGGTTCTTGCGGTACGCCTCCGGCATCCAGTCTTTGGGCTCGATCTTCTCCTCGGCGGCGATCTTTGCTTCGAACGCCTGCTCCAGGTCTTCGGTGGTCTCTGCCATGTTGTCTCTCCTGCGTGCTTCAGCGCCCGACGAATGCCGGTGCGCGCTTCTGCGAGAATGCTGCCACACCTTCGGCATAGTCGGCGCTACGGCCCAGCTCGCGCTGAGAACTGCACTCGAGCGCCAGCTGCTCTTCCAGTGTGGCGGTGGAACTGGCTCGCAGGGCCTGCTTGGTACGCGCAAGCCCCAGCGTCGGCGCTGCGGCAAACTGCGCCACGATAGCCTCCACCGCATCATCCAACGCATCGTCCGGCAGACACCGCCAGATCATGCCCATGGCTTCGGCGGCTTGCGCCTTCACCCGCTCGCCCGTGAGTGCAAGGCCCATGGCGCGGGCGTGACCGACGAGGCGCGGCAACTGCCAGGTGCCGCCGGAGTCCGGGACCAGGCCGATACCGGCAAACGCCTGAATGAAACTCGCCGATTCGCCGGCAAACACCATGTCGCAGGCGAGCGCGAGGTTGGCACCAGCGCCCGCTGCAACGCCCTGCACGCGGGCAATCACCGGCATGGGTAAACGCGTGAGCCGCAGAATCAGCGGGTTGTAGAACTGCTCGATGGTGGCGCCCAGATCACCGCCCGGGGTGACGGACTCATCCGCCAGGTCCTGCCCGGCGCAGAAGCCCCGGCCGTTGGCGGCAAGCAGCAGAACCCGCGCCTGCTGATCTGCCTCTACGACGTCCAGCGCTGCGGCGATCTCTTCGTGCATCTGCCGGTTGAAGGAATTGAGCTTGTCCGGTCGGTTCAGGGTGAGCCGGTACACCCCGCCTTCGGTATCGAACTGAATCGTGTCGTACATCGCGCCTCCCTCTCGAAGCGGCAAATATGACACACTATTTTTTCACAAACAATATTTTACGTATCACGTGAAAAGCGATGGGCCGCGAACGCGAGGGCGAGCAGCAGCGCCAACCCGACTGCCTGGTGGGCCGCCGCCAACGGTACCGGCACGCGCAACAGGATCGTGGAGATGCCAATGAGCACCTGCACGGCGAGCAGAAACAACACGAGCCACAACACCGGCCGCACTGCACCGGCGAGCCGCCAGCGACTGAACGCAAACCACAGCACCACGCCGGTGGTGGCGTAGGCGAGCATGCGGTGGTTGAACTGGATGGTCACCGGGTCTTCGAACGCGGCAACCAGGCCAGCGCCGTAGATGCCGGCCGGTACGAAGTTGTCCCCCATGAGCGGCCAGGTACCGAACAGCAGGCCGGCATCGGTGCCTGCGACGAAGCCGCCCGATAGCATGGTCACGAGCACGCAGCTCGCCGCGACAAAGGCCGCGATATCCCGCCGCGCGGGACGCTCATAGAGGAGATCCCATGCAACCCACAGCAGGCCGACGATGATGACGATGGCGAGCGACAGATGCGCGGTGAGCCTGTACTGGCTGACGTTCGGGTCATCCACCAGACCGCTCTTGACCATGTACCAGCCCATGAGCCCCTGCAGGCCGCCGAGCACGAAGAGCCCCGCAAGCTTGGCAGTAAGCGGCTGTCGCACCTGCCCTCGCCACAGAAAGTAGGCGAACGGCAGGGCGAACAGCAGGCCGATGAAGCGGCCGAGCAGGCGGTGCAGATACTCCAGCCAGAAGATGGACTTGAAGCCTTCCACATCCATGCCACTGTTCACCTTCTGGTACTCGGGAAACTGCTTGTACTGCTCGAAGGTTGCCTGCCAAGCCTCGTCGGTCAGCGGCGGGATGGCACCAAGGATAGGCCGCCAGTCCACCATGGACAGGCCGGAGCCCGTCAGGCGTGTAACACCGCCGAGCACCACCATGGCAAAGACGGTGACGGCACAGAGAATGAGCCACCAGGCGATGGCTCGGTCGGATGATTGATCTCGCATAGCGCGGCGCATGCTAACGCCATCTCCGGCTGCGGGTAACTCCCAATTAGACACCCCGCGAAAACTTGACGATCATCACCGGTTTGCACCCAGGGGAGATCTGCATGAAGTCACCGATCTGCGACATGTTTGGTATCGACTTTCCGCTCGTCGCGTTCACCCACTGCCGTGACGTTGTGGTGGAGGTTTCGAAGGCTGGCGGTCTCGGCGTGCTCGGTGCCGCCGGGCTCAAACCGGCACAGCTCGAGGTGGAGCTTTCCTGGATCGACGAGCACATCGACGGCAAACCCTATGGGGTCGATCTGATCGTGCCCACCAGCTTCGAGTCCAAAGGCGAGCACGTGAGCGCAGACGATATGGTGGCCCGCGTTCCCGACGCGCACCTGGACTTCGTGCGCAGCATTCTGGCCGAGCACGGCATCGATTCCGGCATTCTCGGCAGTGGACACTCCGGCACCCGGCTGGGGGAAAACATGCGCGACGAAGGCGCGAGCGCCCTGCTGGATGTTGCCTTCGCCCACCCCATTCGTCTGATCGCCAACGCCCTTGGCACGCCGCCCGCCTACATGCTCGAACGCGGCAAAGCGGCCGGCGTGAAAGTGGCGGCTCTGGTGGGTGCTCGGGAGCATGCGGTAAAGCAGGTGGAAGCAGGCGTGGACATCCTGGTGGTGGCAGGCGGCGAAGCCGGCGGACACTGCGGCGAAGTGTCGACGCTGGTGCTCGTACCCGAGGTTGCCGAGGCCATCGCCCCGTACGGCGACACGCCAATTCTAGCGGCAGGCGGCATCGTCACCGGCCGGCAGATGGCCGCCTGCATGGCCATGGGCGCCGCCGGCGCCTGGACCGGCTCCGTGTGGCTGACAACTACCGAGGCGGAAACCTCGCCGGTGGTCAAAGAGAAGATGATCGCGGCATCCTCGCGCCAGACCGTGCGCTCCAAGGCCCGCACCGGCAAGCACTCACGTCAGCTGCGCTCCGCCTGGACGGATGCCTGGGAGTCGGAAGCCGCCCCCGAGCCGCTGCCGATGCCGCTGCAGTCGATCGTCACCGAACCGGCCATGGCGCAGATCACCAAACTGGCTGAAGGCGGCCACAGCGGCGCCCGTCAGCTTGCCAGCTACTTCGTCGGCCAGGGCGTCGGGTTGATGAACGCCAGCGTCTCGGCTCGTACCGTGGTGTACGAGTTCATGGAAGATTTCCTGCGCGCCACCGAGCGTCTCAACGGTTTCACGGCGGAGTAAAGCCATGACAACGGCAGAAGCGCACCACGACGCCATCATCATCGGCGCTGGCATCTGCGGCACGTACATGCTGCACAAGCTGCGTCTGCTCGGCATGGATGCCACCGTGCTCGAGCGCGGTGAGGGGCCTGGCGGCACGTGGTATTGGAACCGCTACCCGGGCGCGCGTTTCGATTCGGAGAGCTACAGCTATGGCTTCTCCTTTTCAGACGAGATCCTGCAGGAATGGGACTGGAGCGAGCACTTTGCCGCCCAACCGGAAACCCTGCGCTACGTGAACTTCGTGGTCGACAAGCTGGGCTTGCGCCAGCACATGCAGTTCGACTGCAACGTGGCATCAGCCCGCTTCGATGATGGCGGCAACCGCTGGCACGTTTCCCTGACAGACGGCCGCACGCTCACGTGCACGTTTCTGTTCACCGCCATCGGCATGTTGAGCGCTGCAACCATGCCGCGCATCGACGGCGTCGAATCGTTCCAGGGCCAGAGCTTCCACACCTACTACGCGCCTCAACAGCCCGTTGAATGGGAGGGCAAGCGTGTGGCGGTGATCGGCACGGGTGCCACCGGCGTGCAGGTTATCGGTGCGATCGCCCCGAAGGTGGCGGAGCTTGCCGTCTATCAGCGGCGCCCCAACTGGTGCGCGCCGCTGAACAACGGCCCGATCAGCGCCACAGAGATGGCCGACATCAAGGCCTCGTACGACGACATCTTCGCCAAGTGCCGCTCCACACCCAACGGTTTTCTGCACGGGCCGGTGCGCAAGGACCTGGCTGAAGTTCCGCAGGCGGAGCGGCAGGCGTTCTGGAACGCACTCTACGCGTCGCCAGGCTTCGGGGTATGGCTCGGTAACTACCGCGATGTGCTCATCAACCCGGAGGCAAACGCGGAGTTCTCGGCGTTCATCGCCGACAAGATTCGCAGCCGCGTGCACGATCCGGAGGTGGCGGAGAAGCTGATCCCGAAAGACCACGGCTTCGGCACCCGCCGCGTGCCCATGGAGACCCGTTACTACGAGGCTTACAACCTGCCGCACGTACAGCTGGTGGATGTGAACGACACGCCCATCGAGCGCATAACACCGGAAGGAATCGAAACCAGCGACGGCGTACGCGCGTTCGACATCATCGTCTATGCCACCGGCTTCGATGCGATTACCGGCGCCTTCGACCGCATCGGCTTCGAAGGGAAGGATGGCGCCACCCTGCGCGAACACTGGCGTGACGAGCCGATGACCTATCTGGGTGTACAGGTGGCGGGGTTCCCCAATCTGTTCACGCTGGCAGGCCCACAGGCCGCATCGGTGGCCACCAACTTCCCTCCCGCCATCGAAACGGCGGTGGAATGGGCTGCCGACCTCGTGGCCTACGTAAAAGAACACAATATCGAACGCGTGGAGACCACACCGGCCGCCGAGCAGGAATGGTTTGACGAAGTGAAAAGCGTCTATGACATGTCGCTGCTCACACAGACACGCTCGTGGTTTACCGGCTACAACTCCAACGTCGACGACCGAAACAGGCTACGCCACGTGATCTACCTCGGCGGCGCACCCGCGTATCGCGAGCGGTTGGCAAAGGTGGCCCAGGAAGGCTACCCAGGCTTCGTATTTCACTGATCAATCACACCACACAAGGGGACGACTATGGCCGCAGTAGAATTCGACAAACAGGGTCACATTGCCTATATCACGCTGAACCGCCCGGAGGCGCGCAACGCCGTGAACGGCGATGTTGCCCAAGGCATGGAAGCGGCCCTCGACGCCATCGAGGAGGACAGCAACATCCGCGTGGCGATTCTTTCAGGTAACGGCAAGGCATTCTGCGCCGGTGCCGACCTCAAGGAAGTATCTGCCGGCAACGGCGCAGCACTCTCCACCAAGCGCGGCGGCTTCGCAGGCCTGGTACGCCGCGAGCGTTCCAAACCGCTGATCGCCGCCATCACCGGCAGTGCGCTTGCCGGCGGCACAGAGATCGCCCTGTCCTGCGACATGATCGTGTGCTCGCAGGACACACAGTTCGGGCTTCCCGAAGTGAAACGTTCGCTCATCGCCGGCGCCGGCGGCTTGTTCCGTCTGCCGCGCGCACTCGGTATGGCGCCGGCTCTGGAAGCGATCCTCACCGGCGATCCGTTACCCGCCGAACGCGCCTGGCAGCTTGGCATGGTGAACAAGGTGGTGGCGGCCGATCAGGTGATGGCGGAAGCCAAAGCCCTGGCCGAACGGGTGATGGCCAACGCACCGCTGGCGGTGCAGGCGAGCCTGCGCGTTGCCCGTCGCGCCCTCATCGATGACGACGACACGCTGTTCCGCGCCGGCGGCAAGGAAATGTCTGTGATCTCGAAAACCGAGGACTACCAGGAAGGCCCACGCGCGTTCATCGAAAAGCGCGCACCGCAGTGGAAAGGCAAGTGATGCAAAGCACAGATGCACCGGTGCGCTTCACAGTTGATGGTGCAGTCGCCACCATCACCCTGAACCGACCCGACACCCTCAATTCCATGAGCGACGCGCTGATGCAGGCCATCAGCGACGCGTTCGCTGAGGTAGAACGAGACAGCGACATTCGCGCCGTGGTGCTGACGGGCGCGGGCCGCGGTTTCTGCAGCGGGGCTGACCTGCAAGCCGCAGCGACCAGCCCGCGTTTCGAAAGCTCAGCTACCGGATCGATGGATGACGTCTTCAACCCCGCCCTCAAAGCCGTGCACAACTGCCCGGTGCCGACCATCGCGCGCATCAACGGTGCGGCCGCGGGCGGCGGCATGGGCCTGGCGTTGTCGTGTGACATCACCATCGCCGCACGCTCTGCGTTCTTTGTCGCGACGTTCGGGCCCCGCCTCGGCATCGTGCCCGACATGGGCGCCACGTGGAACATTCCCGCGCGCGTCGGGCGTGCACGCGCGCTCGGCATCACCCTGCTGGGCGAGCGCATCACCGCCGAGGAGGCGCAGGACTGGGGCCTGATCTGGCGCGCCGTGGACGATGCGGCGCTCGATGACACAGTGGCAGACGTCGCCGCTCGGCTTGCACGCATGTCACCGGACGCCGCGTTTCGTATCCGCCGCAGCATCGACGCGGCGCAGAACAACGGCTTCGCAGAGCAGCTGGACCTGGAGATGCTGCACCAACGCACGCTGATACCTCACAACATGCAGACCGGTGCCGAGGCTTTCGTAAACCGCACCGAACCTGTCTTTGCCGGCCGGCGGACAGACCCCGAACAGAGATGAGCGCCACTCCGGGACGCTTAAGCGCCCCCCTGATCCAGCGTTTCGCGGCCAGCAAACCGTTGCGCACCGGCTCACTTATCGTCTCGGTCTTTGGCGACAGTGTGGCGCCCCGCGGCGGCGTGGTGTGGCTTGGCAGCCTGATCGAGGCACTGGCGCCTCTGGGGGTGTCGCATCGTCTGGTGCGCACCGCCGTGTTCCGCCTGGTGCAGGACGGCATCCTGGACAACGAACAGGTGGGCCGCAAAAGTTTCTATAGCCTCACACCGGCAGGACGCCGGCAGTTCGACGAAGCCACACAGCGCATCTACGCGGAACCCGTCAGCGAATGGGACGGCACCTGGTGCCTGGTAGTCACGAGCCTGCTGAATGCCGAGCAGAAAGCGGCGCTGCGTAAAGACCTCGCCTGGCTCGGTTTCGGCCAGTTCGGCGCTGATCTGATGGCGCACCCTCACCCGGACTACGAGGCGCTGAACGGACATCTCGACGCGTTGGGGGTACGCGAACAGTGCGTAGTCATGCGCACGGCTGCCGACGCCGCGCAATCCTCGTCGCTTGGCCTGCTGGTGGCTGGCGCCTGGGAATTGGCCCGCCTGGAAGACGCTTATCAGGCGTTCGTCACGGGTTTCCAACCAACCCTGAAGGCAATCCAGCGCACTGGCCGTATCGATTCGGCCGACGCCTTTTATGTGCGCACCTTTCTCATCCACGAGTATCGGCGCACGCTGCTGCGCGACCCAGCGCTACCGGCACCACTACTGCCCAAAGGCTGGATGGGCCAGGCAGCCTTCCAGCTCACCCAGGATCTCTACCAGCTGGTGGCCCGCCCATCGGAGGCGTTCCTTGACGCCCACTTTGAAAACCAATCAGGCCCACTGCCTGCGCCTGCAGATTCCTTCCGCGCACGCTTCGGAGGGCTTCTCGATATCGGCTGACGCACCCTGACCGTTCAAATAGAATCGCCGATCCGACCTCACCAACCCAGGAGTACACACATGGCCTACCCATTGCTCATCAATGGCAATCTCGTTGAGGGAGACGCCACGCTCGACGTCATCAACCCCGCCACCGAACAGGTGTTTGCCACCTGCTCACGTGGATCAGAAGCGCAGCTCAACGACGCGGTTGCTGCGGCCAAAGCCGCGTTCACTTCCTGGAGCGAGACCTCCATCGACGAGCGCAAGCAGGTCGTACTCGCCATAGCCGATGTCATCGAGGCCAACGCAGCGGAGCTGGCGCAACTGCTGGTGCAGGAACAGGGCAAACCGCTGGCAGATGCCACCGGCGAGGTGCACGGCACCGCTGCTTTCTTCCGCTACTTCACCACCTTGAACCTCGACGTCGAAGTGCTGGATGACAGCGAGCACCGTCGCGTGGAAGCACACCGCAAGCCGTTGGGCGTGGTGGGCGCGATTCTGCCGTGGAACTTCCCGCTGCTGCTGCTCGGTTTCAAACTTCCTTCGGCACTGATCGCCGGCAATACGGTGGTCGTCAAACCCGCGCCAACCACGCCGATCGCGACGCTGCGCATGGGCGAGTTGATTCGCGACGTGGTACCGGCCGGTGTGGTCAATATCGTCGCCGATGCCAACGACCTCGGCGGTGCACTCACCCGCCACCCGGATGTGCGCAAGGTGTCGTTCACCGGCTCCACCGCCACCGGCAAGAAGGTCATGGAAGGTGCCGCTTCCCTGCTCAAGCGCATCACCCTGGAGCTTGGTGGCAACGACGCCGGCATCGTGCTCGATGACGTGAACCCGAAAGAGATCGCCCCGAAGCTGTTCCAAGGCGCGTTCTGGAATTCTGGCCAGGTATGCGCCGCGCTGAAACGCCTGTACGTACACGAGTCTGTGTACGACGAGGTAGTCGACGAGCTGGCGGCAATCGCCAACAACACCGTCATCGGCGACGGTCTGCAGCAAGGCACCGCACTCGGACCGCTGCAGAACAAGATGCAGTACGACAAGGTAAAGGAGATTCTGGAAGAAGCACGACAGAAGGGTACCGTCGTTGCCGGCGGCGAAGTGCCGGATCAACCGGGCTACTTCATCAAGCCCACCATCGTGCGCGATGTAGCCGAGGGCTCGCGCATCGTCGACGAGGAGCAGTTCGGGCCGATTCTGCCGGTGATCAAGTTCACCGATGAAGACGATGCCCTGCGGCGCGCCAACGACACCGAATGGGGCCTTACGGGCTCGGTGTGGTCGTCCAACATCGACCGCGCGTATGCGCTGGCCAACAAGATGGACGCAGGCTCCATCGCCATCAACGCGCACGCCGCCCTCGACCCGAGCATCCCCTTCGGTGGCTCGAAGCAGTCCGGCATCGGCTCTGAACTTGGTGAGGAGGGCCTCAAGGAGTTCACACAGCTGAAGATCATCAACATCGCGCGATGATCATTCCTGGGCGGCCTGGCACCAGGCCGCCCGCTGTCTTCATGTCCAGAACCCGTAATACTGAAATCGCCCCTGACGGCTCCTCTGTAGAGCTGCTGCAACGTTCGCCGCTTGCCAGCCAGTGCCTGTGTACCCTGCCGGCCGGCTGTATTTCCAAGGCGGTACGCCATCGCTCGGTGGAAGAGTTGTGGTACGTGGTGACCGGCACCGGCGATCTCTGGCTGGAAGGCAAAGGCAATATTCCGCTGACAGCCGGCGCGAGCGTGCGCATCGAGGCCGGACAGGGATTCCAGTTTCGCGCCGACGCGGATGAAACCTTACGTATCCACATCACCACCCTGCCGCCTTGGCCCGGCGACACCGAAGCGGAATCGGCAACAGGCCCCTGGCAGGCGAACCTCGAGGGCGCACCATGAGCGTAAACAACAACACCTGTCCTTGCGATTCCGGCCGCACGTTCGCAGCCTGCTGCGAGCCGTTCGTATCTGGCAACTTGCCAGCACCGACGGCCGAGGCGCTCATGCGTTCGCGGTACACCGCCTACACCCTACAGAATGCTGACTACCTGTTGCGCACCTGGCACCCTGCCACCGCTCCAAAAGACCTCTCCCTCTCCCCCGATCAGCGCTGGCTGGGCCTGACCGTCCGCAGCAGCAAAGCCGGCAGCGAAGCAGACGACGCTGGCGAAGTGTCATTTGTTGCACGCTACAAACTGCACGGCAAAGGGCATCGCCTCGAAGAGCGCAGCGAGTTTGCGCGCATCCGCGGTCACTGGGTGTACGTAGGCGCCATCATCGGCGGCTGATGCGAGCATCCTCGCCAAAGCGGAGATACAATACCGATCCCGCGCCCGTAGCTCAGCTGGATAGAGCGTTGGCCTCCGGAGCCAAAGGTCGTGCGTTCGACAAAACGGCAGGACTGCCGTTTTGCGGTGATGCCAAAGGCATCAGCCGTAGCGCTAGCGGAGGCCGAGGGCCAGGACGGCCCGAGCCAATCCACCGGGGGTCAGCCTCCATCGCTTGTTCGTTGTCACATGCTGCATACCATTCGGGATCGCGCTGAGACTAAGGAAGCGCCTGAAGAAAAGAGTGTGCGCCTGGGGATGCAGAAAATCGCACGACTAAGACGCCGAGGACGCGCGGCTGCACGCAACCCATACCAACCAACCGTTCCCACCGGTACAATCGCCTCCCCCGCGCCCGTAGCTCAGCTGGATAGAGCGTTGGCCTCCGGAGCCAAAGGTCGTGCGTTCGAATCGCACCGGGCGCGCCAAACAATCCCTTCGAATGCCACGACGGCATCAAAGCCCGCAACGACGTCTCCCTTCCCGATTCGAACGACGTTCGACAAAACGGCAGGACTGCCGTTTTGGACGTTGCCGCGTGCGGCAACGGTCCCAGCGAACGAAGTGAGCAGGACCTCGGGCCATGGATGGCCCGAGTCACTAAACGGCAGGACCGCCGTTTTGGACGTTGCCGCGTGCGGCAACGGTCCCAGCGAACGAAGTGAGCAGGACCTCGGGCCACGGATGGCCCGAACCCATCGCACCGGGCGCGCCCACCGTCACCCTTCGAATGGGCTCTACCCACCTAACCAGCGACGGCCGCTATTCCCTAGCGGGAACGCTTCGTACTCCAACCACTGCTCGCCCCTCTGGGAACCGCTGGCAAGCGGTTCCACCCGCACACCACCGAAGCAGCGTTTCGGCAGGAAGATCGTGGGCTGGTGTCTTACGGATCGACCCGAACCGAATCGATCAGGTGATACGCATCATCGCCCGCCGCCCGGCTGGACTGGCAACGGATACTCCGCACCGTCACCGGCAGAGCATTTTGAGCAGCATAGAGAACAAGATCGGCAACGCGGTCGCTGTCGGTAAAAAACAACTCCAGCCGACAGGTGCGGTCAGCTATTGCGTTGGGCATTCCGGTCGTGAGTTCTACCCACCAACCCTCTTTCTTGGCAAACACGCTGTTGACTGTTCCGGTGTCTTCCGTAGGTGCTGCGTGACCTGCAGTACAAAGCAAAGCCACCAGAAATATCCATAAACGCATGGCCAAAACCTCCCTGGCATATTGAATTCACTCTCAGTCGAGTCGCAACTGACCGCTCACGAGTGCATCAACACTATACCTGGCAAGCAAGCCGCGCAATGTATGACAGAGAATCAAACCAGGGGTTTCTCTCACATAGAGATGCTGCCGAGACAGGAAACGGCTCTGACAGCGGCTGAGCGAACGTGCTTGCGGGCAATCCCTCTCCTCACCTCTCCCCCGCCAACTCCCGAATCTGCCGCGCGGACAATGCTCGATTATAAATCGCCAGCTCATCCACCTTTCCCCGTAACAGGTCGATGACCTTTCCTTCTTCATCGTAGTAAGCACCAACCGTAAACGACTCAGCACGAATGTCTATCTCACCGCCCCGCGTCCAGTCCGAGCAGATCTCCTCGCCATCCACATACAGCCTGGCAACGTAGCCATTGAACGTGGCGGCGATGTGGTACCACCGGTCTTGCGCAGCCACATGACGCGGATCGGCATAACACGCCGCTCGACCTCCCCCCGTGAAAGCCAGTTGCCATTTGAACTGCGGTCCGTGAAACCCAAGGAACAGCGACGGGTAGCGATGCGCCACCAGAGCCACATTACCTTCTACCTGACGGAACGCCCAAAGCGAGATCGTAATTGCCTGCCGTGTTTCCCGCAGACGCTCAGACATCTGCACTTCAAGCACAGTATCCACGCGACCATCCATCATGAGAGCAGCACCGCGCACACCCTCAGTGGGCACAACGCGGCCAGAGTGAACAGCCTGTTGATTGCCGGATGCGTCGGCGAGGTGAGGCGGCTGGTCGAAAGGCACCCGCAAAACCACGGAAGCGTCGCGATCTGGCTCGCACGCCGCCATCAGGAACAGCACCACCAACATCATCCATCGTTTCACGAGAGCACCCCCTTCAAGTGATCCGCCAATCGCAGCGACAACGCCACAATCGTCAGGGTGGGTGGAACATAGCCGCCCGTGGGAAACACCGAAGATCCAGCAACAAACAGGTTTTCCATTCCGTGTACCCGCTGATCAGCATCCACCACGCCGCTTCGTGCATCCGTCGACATCCGCGTGGTGCCCATATGGTGACAGCCGCCCCAGATGTGCTCAGGCCAGCTAGGTGTCTCGCAGGTAAGCCAATCGACAATCTGCAGCCGGCCGATACCGTGCTGGCCAAGCCACTCTGCCATGGCCAGTGTCGCTGAGCGAATAGAACGAAAGTCCTGCTCGGAAAGGCGCCAGTCAACCCTCAACCGGCGTAGGCCGAACGGATCGCGCTCGTCGACGAGTGTTACCCGGCTTGCCGGATCGGGTGCCTGCTCGGCATAGGCGTTCAACCGCTGAGAGAGAATCTGCGCGCCACGCATACCCTCAATGAGACCGCCGAGATCCGAGAACACCGCCTCCACTGAAGTATCGAGATCCTCAGGCCAACGCCCTTCCCGCACCTCACCCCAAATTCGCCTGGCCGCCAGGTAGGCGCCGCTAAGTTCCCGCTCGCTGGATACGCTGAACGCGCAACGCAGTAGCCGGCGCGCTTCGCTCGCCTCCCGTGATAGCACCAGATGGCGGCGCTGACGGCCGAATGTGTCGAACTGTGCCGCGACACCCTGCGGATCTGCAGCCAACAGACGAGCCACGGGCAGTTCAATGTGCTGCATGAAGTAACGGCCAACCTGGTCATATCGGTTACCGATGCCTCGCGGATGGCCGGCGACGGGCTGCAGCAGCAACCTGGCGTTCTCCATACCACCCGTGGCCAGCACCACCACGCGGGCCTGCACGTGCCCGGAACGACCCGCAAGGTTCGCAAAGTGCACGCCACGGATCGATGCACCATCACAGTCCAGCGATGTCATCGTCGCATGCACAAGCACAGTGACCTGCGAAGTTTCAGACAGATCCTTCGCATACCGCGTGCCGAAACGCGTAGGCGGGCTGAACCGCCAGAAACGCTCCCAAGCAAGCCAGGCGGCCGTCGGCGTCGGCTGCAACGGCTCGAGCTCACACAGCGACTCGGCCTCGGGGTAGTACTGTGTGATTTCATCGCCACCAACCGGCCAGCCACTGCCGTCCAGCCAGCTTCGCGGCGCAAAGTCCTGCGCGTCCAGGCGCCCGCACCACCCCTGCCAGTGGCCAGTGCTACCGCCCAGCCGGCGCAAGCGGCAATAGCCGGGATCGGCACCACCTTGCCCCGTACTGGCACCCGCCGACAGTGCATGAACCGCCTCCTGATCGTCACCCTCCTGCGCACGGCCACCACTCTCCAGGAGCACCGTACGAAAACCGTAACGCGCGAGACGCAACGCGAGGGTAATACCGGCCGGACCACCACCAACCACGCACGCATCAGCACTCAGCCGCTCGGGCGCTGCCGCGTCGAGGAAGTCAGCGATCATCGACCGTCAACGCCGCCAGGGCGCAAACCCGCGCCTCGGTTCGACTCAGACACCAACCTTGAACCAGAAGGACTCTACCGCTGGCAAAATCCTGTCTGATGCGCATGCCAAGCTCTGCGCGATCGGCAGGCAAGCCAAACACATCGGCGCCGCCAGAAACGATACCAGGGTGCTCTCTGATCACGGCTCGCCCGAGACGCACCGCCATCCGGTCTACAGACGCAGAAGAGGTAGTCGGTTGCAGCGACAACAACACCGGAAGCGCGAAAACAAGACTACGAACCGCATCCCGACGCTGCATCACACCCCCACGGCGGCTTTCAGGCAGCGCTGAAGAAGGCAGTCCGGACGCAAATGGCTTGCGTAGTATCGGGCATTCGCCCGCCGCATGTTTGCTGCCAACGCTGCATCACTCAACAGGCGTTCGCACGCGGCAACACAGGCGTCCGGTGTGGCCGCCGACAGGAAGTGAACGCCATCCTCTACGGGCACCATCGGTGATTGCACGAGCGGTTCGCTGACGATGCAACGTGACGCGGCGATGTACTCTGCAAACTTCCAACCGGTAGATCCATGTAACCCGGTAGTCGTCACGCACACCAGGTGGCGTTGCATACGGGCAATGTATGCGTTCCGCGATGTGTCTTCCGGCACCACAAGATCGGCGGCCAAAGCCCGTGCCGCAGCGTTGTCCACGAGCCCACCGGAGAACCGATCCGCAAATGCCGAACGGAGGGCGCGAACGGTTGCCACACGCGACTGGTTGAGCCGCTCCAGCACACATGGATCCATCGCCGGCACCTGATCCCGGCTCCAAAGACGTGTGGTGAACATTACCCGCTCTGCCGCAGGCACCTCGGCAGAAACTACCAGTTCATCGTGCTTACCATGCCGCTGCTGCCATCGGTCGCTCAACCTGCTCGCCACGCTGCCGACCACACCAAGGCGCCGTCGATCGTCGCGATCAAGAGCATGCCAGAGGTCGCGAAAGCGATGGTTATGCGCGAAGCATCCATAGTTCAAGCCGTACGGTCGGATGGTCTTCACCTGCCAGTCGTACACCGTATGTACGCGTGCGACATAGCCGCGCTTGAAGTAGACATCCGCGGCTCGCACGATAGATTCTTCCGCGTCGGTGCTGTCCAACATGTCGAAACACACTCTGCGATGGTTGCCGTCGTAATCCAGGTCCGCCCAAAGATGATGTTGCAGACGAAGATTTTTCGGCAGGTGCCGCCTCGAACCAACGCAGATGCGAATCGCTCCTTGATGCTCCAGCGCCACCAGCCCAGTGAGAATCTGGGCGATGTGTGCGGATTGGGGCACCGGATAGAGAACGACGCGCATGAACTTGAACCAAGCAACCACGCATAGTCTAGCGGCAAGTCAGCCTGCGCTTCGAATCGACACCACCGTTTCGATGCCGAGTGCGCATTGTTGCCTGAAAAGTGTGAAAGACAGCACGCGCTGCAGGCAATCGCTACCCGGTATTGCGCAGCCCGCTGGCGATACCAGCCATGGTCACCTGAAGACCCTGGGCCACCGCTTGCGGGTCATCCACACCATTGCGATGGCGGTACAACAGCTCTGCCTGCAGCAGATGCAGAGGATCAAGATAGGTGTTGCGCACCAGCAGCGACTCAGCGAGTTCCTGGTCATGCTCAAGCAGACGTTGTGATCCCGTGATCTTCAGCACATCGGCAGCGAGGTTGGAGAGCCGCTCACACAGCGAAGTGATCTGCGTCTGTTGCTCCGGGGAGGTCAACCGATCCGCGTAATAGCTCACTAGCAAGCTATCCGTCTTGGCGAGAACCATCTCCAGCATATCGATCTGCATGTTGAAGAATGGCCAACGAAGCATAGCGCGCAGCGATTCTGCCTCTCCCTCTGCCAGCGATCGGTTCAGGGCAGCGTCCGTGCCGAGCCACGCTGGCAACATCACGCGGACCTGAGTCCAAGCAAAAACCCACGGAATCGCGCGCAGGCTGCCAATTCCGGGCACGGCATGTCGCCGGGCTGGTCGGCTGCCCAAGGCGAGGATTCCCAGTTCCTGCTCAGGAGTGAGCACCCGAAACAACTCCACAAAAGCCGGATCATCGCGCACCAACGCACGATAGGCCTGCAACGACACATCAGCCAGTGACGTCATCTTCTCCCGCCACACACCTTCGGGTGGCGCAGGCGGCGCCAGGGTCGCCTCCAGCGTTGCAGCGATGTAGCGGCGCAGGGTCTGCCGTGCCAGCGCCGGCTGGCCAAGCTTCCAGCGGATCATCTCCCCCTGCTCCGTCACCCGAAACGCGCCATCGACTGACCCCGGCGGTTGCGAGCGGATAGCTGCCTGGGCCGGCCCACCGCCACGGCCGACAGCGCCGCCCCGCCCGTGAAACAGCACGAGGCGCACACCGTGCGCTTTGGCCACCGCAACGAGCTCTTCCTGAGCCCGGTACTGCGCCCAGGCGGCTGCCAGTTGACCGGCATCCTTGGCGGAGTCCGAGTAGCCCACCATCACCTGTTGCGAGCCCTCGATGTAGCGGCGATACCACGGCAGCCCAAGCAACGCATCAATGCAGTCTTTCGCACCGTTCAGCGCATCGAGGGTTTCAAACAGAGGCACGATGGGAAGGGAGCGCTGCAGGCCACAGGCGCGCAGCAGCAGAATCACCGCCAACACATCGCTCGGTGCATTCGCCATGGAGATCACGTACTCGGCGATACCAGCACCCGCTTCCCGTGCAACCACTCTGCACGTCTCGATCACTTCGGCGCTGTCCTCGCTCACCGGCCAGCGCTCGGGGAACAGCGGCCTGCGATTCTCCAGCTCAGCGATGAGAAAGCGCTGGCGATCTTCCTCACTCCATCCCGCATAGCCAGCACCGTCGATACGGATGTCGAGATATTGGGTGAGTTCGTCCAGCACCTGGGCATGCCGTGCTGCATCCTGGCGAACATCGAGGCGTACCAGGTGTACGCCGAATGCTGCCACGCGACGTAAGGTATCCAGCAACGGACCATTGGCAAGATTGGCCAGCCCGCATGTCACCAGCGAGCGGTAGCAGGCATCGAGCGGCTCGAACAGCTCAGCACTCTCGTAGAAGATGGCGTCCGAAGCGTTGGGTGGCGACGGATCCAGGTTCGCCGCCCAGTCACGGGTGCGCGCGAGTCGGTCGCGCACGCCTTTGAGCACCGCCCGGTAGGGCGCTGCGCTGTCGCCCGTCAGGGATCGTAACTCGTCGGTGCACGGCGTTACCGACAACGCCGAGGCGAGTGCATCGACATCCCGCATGAACAAATCCGCCGACATCCAACGCGCCAGCATCAACACCTCTCGCGTCACTGCTGCCGTAACATTCGGATTGCCATCACGATCACCACCCATCCACGTTGCAAAGCGAATGGGCGCCGCGGTAATCGGCAGCGGTTCGCCGCCACGCTCTCGCAGCGCTGCATCGAGCTCCCGCAGCACGCGCGGCAGTGCTTGCCACAGGGAGTTCTCCAGCACCGCAAACCCCCAGCGGGCCTCATCCTGAGGTGTGGGCCGGTCGTGCCGAATCTCATCGCTGTGCCAGGCTTCGGCAATCAGCCGTTCGAGCCGCGCAAGCACCTCCCCGCGATCTTCCTGAAGCGCGCGGCAGCGGTCATGTTCGGCCAGGGCATCCGCCAGACGGTCGTACTTCTGTATCAGCGTGCGCCGCAGAACTTCCGTGGGGTGCGCAGTAAGCACAAGTTCGATCTGCAGCTTCTGGAGCGTCTGTGCGAGGCGCGGGTCGTCCGGCAGTTCGAGCTTCACGGCCGCATCGCGATGAGGCCGAGTGAGATGATGCTGCTCGGCGATGTTGGCCAGGTTCAAGAACTGGTTGAACGCACGGGCGACGGCGAGCATCTCGCCGGCTGGGATGTCGGCCAGGAAATCGGACAGCGCCTGCCACCCACCTTCCACTCCGCCCCGAGCATCCTTGGCCAGGGCGCGGATCCTCTCGATGCGTGCCACAAAGGCCTCACCGCGATCCGCGGAGATGACCCGACCGAGCAGGTTACCAAGCAATCGAACGTCATCCCGAAGCGGAACCTCGAGGTGTGAGAGCGCCGAAGTGGCGGAAGTCGCAGGGGTTTTCATCCGCTCAGGTTACGCCTCTCGCCCGGCGATTTCGACAAGTGCCACCAGCCGCTTTGGCACCCAGAATGTGCGCACATCACATACAAACCGCCAACGTGGTAACACCTTTTTCTCGAATGTTCGCTTCCGCCGAAACATCCTCCTGACATATACCTGATTGTCCGATGTAACGATCGATGGAATCATGCATGGCACTGTGCAGGCCGCGCTGCATGCGCGGTCATATAGCTCAGATCAAGACGATCCAGAAGAAGCAGTAGGAGCTCGTCGGCATGTCAGAAGCCTTAATCGCCGTGCGCGCGGTAGACCCGCGCGAACCCATCATCCGCAAGGTCACTCAGAACAAGGTGATGCTCATCGAGCCGCCCTTCTACCGCCTGTATCACGACAACTTTTCCCTGGTGAAGTACCCCCTCGCGTTGGGCTATCTGTCAGGCGCTGTGAAAAAGTGGACCGACTGGGACGTGCAGACCTACAACGCCGACTTCTGCACTACGCGCAACATCGAGGTGGACGGCTCCTACCTGATCGGCGAGGGCTTTCAGCGCTACCTGCAAACTCTGGCTGACCCGCAGGCATCCATATGGGAAGAGGTGCGCACCGCCATCGAAGAATTCGGGCCCGGCGTGGTGGGCATCTCCGCGAAGACGCAGAACTTCGCCTCCGCAGCCCTCGTTGCACGCATTGCCAAGGCCGTAAACCGCCAGATCCAGGTCGTGCTGGGTGGTCCCCACGCCACCATGTCACCGCAGCATGCGCTCGACACCACGCCGGAGATCGACGTGGTGGCCGCTGGTGAGGGCGAGATGACCCTGGTGGAGCTGTTGCAGGCATTCAGTCAGGGTACGTCTCTTTCCGACATCGACGGACTGTGGCTGCGTGGCTCGAACGGCAACTTCACCACCGGCAGCCGTGACTACGTGCCAGATCTCGACGATCTGCCTCCCCCTGTCACCTACGTGAAAGAGGTGCTGCGGGATTTCGACAAGTACCCCATCGAGGCCTTTCGCCACATTTTCAGCGCCAGAGGCTGCCCGTACGCCTGCACATTCTGCGAATCCAAGGCCATCTGGACACGAAAAACCCGCTGGCGATCACCGCAACACGTGATCGATGAGATCAAGGCGCTGCAGAGGATGGGCGTGCGGCACATCATGTTCGATGACGACACTTTCGGCATCAAACACGAGTACATCGAAGACATCTGCAACAAGCTGAAAGAACAGTGCCCGGGCCTCACGTGGGGCTGTGAGATGACCGTGGGCATCTCCAAAGAGAAATCCATCGTCGCCATGAAGGAAGCCGGGTGCACCACGGTGTA
>JAUIED010000226.1 GCA_030428905.1 Gammaproteobacteria bacterium | reverse complement strand
GCCTGCTAGCCGGGCAGGGTGATGCTGGCGGTGCCGAACACACGGGTTTCGCCCGCGTCGTTGGTCACCGTCAGGTCGATCTCCACCTGCCCCGAGTCCTCGTCGATATCGGTGACCACGCCGTTGATGTGGGCCGCCTGATCGACGATCACCGGTGCTCGAAACACCGTATCGATGTTGCGGATGTTCGCCTCCGGCGCCCAGCGGTGGATCATGGCGGCGAGAAAACCCTGGCTCATGATGCCCGGCACCAGCGCCCCGGGCAGGCCTTCCTTGCGGGCGGCTTCATGGTCGGTGAAACGGGGCCCCATCCAGCCGGCGGCCATGCAGAAGCGTTTGACGTTCTCAAGGCCCGTGTCCGGGTCAAATACCGGCAGCTCGGCGCCGAACTCCACATCACTCAAAGTTTGAACGGTCATGACGTTGGCCTCTCGCGGATGACGATGGAGGTATCGGCGGTGGCGAGCATGGTTTCTTTGCTGTCAAACAGCTCCATGCGGATCACCGTGAACACCATGCGGCCGGAACGGCCGGTCTTCGTGTAGATGTCGTGCACGTGGGTGCGCGCCGTAATGGGCTCTCCAGGGCGGATCGGCGCGATGGGTGACACCGCTTTGCCGGCATCCATACCCAGACCGTTGAATTTCGGATAGCCATCAGGCAGCCGCCTTCCTGGATGCAGGCTAGTGGGAAACGTCGGCGGCGCCTGAAAATCCTCGTGCGTGGGGTCGGTGTAGCGGGGTGCCGTGTCGCCGCAGGCAGCGGCGTAGTCGGCAAGTTTGTCCGCTTCGAAGGTGAATGTCTGCTCGTCGTAGACCTTGCCGAGAAACGCCTCGCGCGCGGCAGTGATGTCCGCCTGTTCTTCCTGGCTCACGTGTTTGCCTCCCGAAAGGTGACTGCTTCGAACTGTTCTGCCTGCAATGCCGCCACGAGCTCGCCTTCGGTGCGGATGGGTGATGGAAAACGGGTGGCGCAGCGGCCGATGTGGCTGACGATGTGCGCGTCGCTGCCGCCGATACCGAGATATCCCTGCTCCTCGGCCATGGCCTGGGCCACGGCGTCTTCATTGTCGCGGCTGCCGCCGTTGTAGGTTTCAACGATGCGCACGCCTGCCGGAACGCCGTAGGTATCGATGTGCGCCCACATGCCCACGCGCTTGCGGCCGGGATGGCAGGGTGCCGCGACCGCACCGTGCTCGGCGCATGCGGCCAGCACGTCTGCAAGCTTGAGGTGGATATTTGTGAAGTCGAACGCCTGCGTGAGCGCTTCTGTTACGCCGAATACCAGAACGTGGCCGTACTCGGTCTCTACTTCGCTGCCTTTGAGGATCACGAGATCGTTCTTTTCGGCGAGCTCAGAATAGTCGGACTCGAAGTCGAACTGCCGGTGCTCGGTGAGCACGAAGCCGTCGATGGGTACGTTTTTCGCTTTGATCCACTGACAGTAGTTGGCCACCTTGGCGCGGCCGTCGTCGGATTTGATGGAGTGGGCGTGCAGGTCGAGTATCACGATGTTTCTCCGTTCAACGCCTTCCAGGCTTGCGCGACGGCCGCTTGCAGCGCCGCTTCGTCGCCGGAATTGTCGATGACCACGTCTGCCCGCGCGGTTCGCTCGGCGTTGGACAACTGCGAATCAATGCGTGCCTGCACCGCTTCGGCGTCGATGCCGTCCCGTGCGGTGGCGCGCGCCACGGCGACTTCCGGGGCAACCACCACACACCACACCTGGTCGACGGTGCTGTCCCAGCCTGCCTCGAATAGCACCGCCGCTTCTAGTACGACGACGCGCTCAGCGTCTTCGGCCAGCACGGATTCGATCTCATCAGCCGCCATGCGCCGGATCTCGGGCCATACGATGGCCGTCAGCCGGCCGAGTGCCGCGGCGTCGCCGAACACCTTGCCGCCGAGCACGCGACGGTCGATCTGCCCGTCGTCGCCCACTACGTCGTCGCCAAACTCGGCGACCACGGCGGCAAATGCCGGGCGCTCCGGCTCGTACACGCGATGGCCGAGCTTGTCGGCGTCGATGACGTGCGCGCCGAGCTCTGCGAGCATCTTCGCGGCGGTGGATTTTCCGGAGGCGATGCCGCCTGTCAGACCGATGATCAAGGGCGTTGTCCCGTTGACGAAACTCGCCATTTTAGCGCAGGTCGGGCCATCACGGCACGGCCTTTGACCGCCGCCCGGTGCCGTGTCACGCTCCGGCGATGTTGAACATTCGGTTTCTCACGGCCAGCGGAACCCCGTACGACGTCGAGGTGACGGCGGGCGAGACGGTGATGGATGCGGCGCTGGATCACGGCGTACCGGGCATCACCGCGCAGTGCGGCGGAGGGTGCACGTGCTGCACATGCCATTGCTATCTGCGCCCAGACCAGGCCCGGTGGTTCCCGCCGCCGGTGCAGGACGAGCTGGATCTGCTCGAGTACGCCTGGCAGCGCCGGGCAACCAGCCGCCTGTCATGCCAGCTGCGACTGACCGAAGCCATGGACGGGTTGTGCATAGAAGTGCCCGCGCGGCAGGCCTAGAATGCGCGGCAGGGGAGGGATGCGACGATGACACGAATTTTACTGTTACTCGGCGTGTGGGCGCTGTTGGCGATTCCTGCGCGGGCTGAGCAGGAGCCGGGTTGGGAGAGTCTCTTCGACGGCGCATCGATGGCGGCCTGGCGCAACTACGGCAAACAGGACATCGACGAGGACTGGATCATCGAAGACGGTGCGATGGTCATGCTCGGCGGCGGCGGTGACCTCATCACCCGTGAGAACTACGCAGACTTCGAGTTGGAGCTCGAGTGGTGGGTGGAGGAAGGCGGCAACAGCGGCATCTTCTTCCTCGCAGACGAGAGCAGCTTGCCTATCTATGTGCACGCGCCGGAAATTCAGATTCTCGACAATGCCCGGCACCGGGATCGGCACCAGCCGGACCGGCGCTCCGGATCGCTCTACGACCTGATCGCCGCACCGGCTGCATCGCAGAAACCAGCGCAGTCCTGGAACACGGTGCGCATCCGCTTTGCCGGCGGACATCTCGAAAGCTGGCAGAACGGCGTGAAAACGGTGGACATCCGCCTCGGCAGCCCGCGCTGGCAGCACCTGCTGAGCCAAAGCAAGTTTGCTGACTGGAAGGGCTTCGGTGAGAACCGTGAGGGCCACATCGGCCTGCAGGATCACGGCGACCGGGTAGCCTTCCGCAACCTGAGGATCCGTCGTCTGTGAGCGGTGCGGTGCATGAAGGGTTCGCCTACGACGCGGTAGTGGTGGGTTCCGGCGCCGGCGGCGCCATGGCGGCCTACATGTTGACGAAAGCCGGGCATCGCGTGCTCCTGCTGGAGGCGGGGCGGCACTACGATCCCGTGAAAGAAACACCCATGTTCCACACGCCGGCGCAGGCGCCGCTGCGGGGCGCACCGACGCCGGACAAGCCTTTCGGTTTTTACGACGCCACGGTCGATGGCGGCTGGCAGGTGCCAGGCGAGCCCTACACCGTGGCCGAGGGCTCCGAGTTCATCTGGTGGCGGGCGCGTATGTTGGGCGGCCGCACCAACCACTGGGGCCGCTTTTCGCTGCGCTTCAGCCCGCATGACTTCAAGGCGGCGAGCCGCGACGGTCATGGTGCGGACTGGCCCATGGACTACGAGGACCTGGCTCCGTGGTACGACCGCACGGAGAAACTGGTGGGCGTGTGCGGTAACAATCCCGGGCTCGACGATCTGCCGGACTCAGCGCCGGGGGTGCTGCAACCGCCGCCGAAAGCGCGGGTGCCGGAGCTGCTGCTTGCTGCTGCAGCCGGCAAGCTCGGCATTCCCGTCGCGCCCATGCGCCGAGCCGTGCTCACCCGTCCGCTGGACGAGCGGCAGGCCTGTTTCTACGCCACCGCCTGCGGTCGCGGCTGCTCAATAGGTGCTGCGTTTCAGACCACTACTTCGCTGCTGCCCATGGCCCGCGCCACCGGCCGACTGCATACCATCACCGATGCTCTGGTGCGCAGCGTGTCGCTTGGTGAGTCGGGCCGCGCAGAGCGAGTGACGTACGTCGATCGAAAATCTGGCGAAAACCTGGTGGTGGCAGCGCCGGTAGTGGTGCTCGCCGCCAGCGCCTGCGAATCTGCGCGCATCCTGCTCAACTCCCACACCGACAAGCTGCCAAACGGGCTGGCGAACTCCAGCGGCCAGGTGGGGCGCAACCTCATGGATTCCACCGGCGCCAACGTTGCCGGTCACGTGCCGGCGCTGGAGGGGCGGCCGCGTTATAACGAGGACGGCCACACGTCGAACCACATCTTCATACCGTGGTGGCTGCACGACGCGCAGGCGCGGGGCGAACTCGATTTTCCGCGCGGCTACCACTTCGAGCTCGGCGGCGGGTTTGCCATGCCCAACGGCCGGCAGGCGGGCTCGGATAGCGGCTATGGCGCATCGTTGCGTGCCAGCGTGCATCGCCATTACGGCGCTACGGTGGGCCTGGCGCTGCGCGGCGAGATGCTGCCCAACCCGTCGAGCTACATGGAGATCGACGAGCACGTGCGCGACCGCTACGGCATTGCCGTGCCCAAGTTCCACTGGCGCTGGACGGACCGTGAGCTCAACCAGGTGGCGCACGGGCTGAAGACCGGACGGCGCATCATCGAAACCATGGGCGGTACCGTGTTCAACCCGAACGAGACGCCAGAAGAGGCTATCAAGAAAGGCGGCGAAATCATTCACGAGGTGGGCACCACGCGCATGGGAGACAACGCTCGTGATTCCGTCACCAACCAGTGGGGGAGAACCTGGGATGTGCCGAACCTCTATGTGATGGACGGCGGCGTGTTCGCCTCCAACCCGCACAAGAACTGCACGCTGACCATCATGACGCTGGCCATGCGTAACGCGCAGCGCCTGGCGGACGATATGCACAAGGGGGCCGCGTGAGGCGGCTCAGCCGGCGCGAGGCGCTGCGCCGATCCGCGCACCTCGCCATGGCGGCGGGGCTGCCGCTCGGCTTTACCGCAGCCACCGGCATGCCGGGCGCGGCCTGGGCTGAAGTGCCAATGCCGCCGGTGACCGCGCCAGGTTACGGTACCGACCCCGACCTCATTCACCCCTCAGTGCCGTGGCCAAACACGTTGACGGACGCCCAGCGGCAGTTGCTCTCGCTGCTTGCAGATCACCTGTTGCCGGCGGAAGGTGCGTCGCCAGCAGCATCTACCGTGGGCGTGGTGGATGTGGTGGATGAATGGGTGAGCGCACCCTACCCGGAACAGGTCCAGCACCGGCAACTCCTGCTGGCAGGGCTTGTCTGGATGGATGCCGACGCGCAGGCGCGCTGGCAGCAGCCGTTCGCCGCTCTCGATGCCCAGCGGCAAGTGCAGATCATTGACAGCATCGCCTGGCCGGAGCGCACCGTGCCCGAAGCGCTCGCCATGCCGGTGTTGTTTTTCTCGTTGCTGCGCCAGCTCGTGGTGGGCGCCTACTACACGAGCCCCGAAGGGGTGGCGGAGCTGGGCTACATCGGCAACGTGCCGATCACCGGCGACTATCCCGGCCCCACGCCGGAGGCCATGAAACACCTACGCACGCAGCTCGCGGCGCTGGGCCTGGAGGAAGTGCATGTCTAAAACCGAAGTACGCTTCGATGCCATCGTCGTCGGCTCCGGCATCACCGGCGGCTGGGCGGCCAAGGAGCTCACGGAACGTGGTCTCACCGTGCTGCTCCTCGAGCGCGGTAAGAACGTGGAGCACATCAAAGACT
>JAUIED010000029.1 GCA_030428905.1 Gammaproteobacteria bacterium | reverse complement strand
ACTTCTGGAGCTGGCGCGAGGAGATGTACCGCCTCAGCGACGCGCTCACCCCCGAGTCGCTCTACCAGATCTCGCGCGTGGCCTACGAGGAGCTGTATCGCGCCGGCGTGCGCACCGTGGGGGAGTTCCACTACGTGCACCACCAGCCCGGCGGGAGCCCCTACGACGATCGCACCGCGCTCTCCTCCGCGGTCATCGAGGCGGCGCTCGACGAGGGCCTGCGGATCTGCCTGCTGCGCGTGATCTACCACCGCGCCTCGATGGACCGGCCGGCGGAGGGGGCGCAGCTGCGCTTCGCCGATCCCACGGTGGAGACCGCGCTCCGCGACGTGGACAAGCTGCGGACACGGTACGCCGATGCGCGGCGGGTGCGCGTCGGCGTCGCCCCCCACAGCGTGCGCGCGGTGCCCCCCACCTGGCTGCACGAGATCGCGGCATACGCGGAGCGGCACCGCCTCCCGCTGCACATGCACGTCGCCGAGCAGCCCGCGGAGGTCGAGCAGTGCCTCGAGGAGACGGGCCAGCGCCCGGTCGAGCTGCTCGCGGACAAGGGCGTGCTCTCCCCGCGCTTCACCGCGGTGCACGCCACCCACCTCACCGAGGGCGAGGCCGGCCTGCTCGGCGAGGCGCGGGCGAGCGTGTGCCTCTGCCCGACGACGGAGCGCGATCTCGGCGACGGGCTCCCCCACGTGGGCCCCTTGCTCGCCGCCGGCGTCACGCTGTGCACCGGAGTGGACAGCCACGTCCTCACCTCGCCGCTCGAGGACGTGCGCGCCGTGGAGCTCGGCGAGCGGCTTCGCACCGGCCGGCGCGTCGTGCTCGCGCCCGAGGGGGAGGCGCCGGCGGAGTGGCTCTGGCGAGTGGGCTCCCACTATGGCGCGCGCGCGTGCGGGTTCGACGACGCCGGCGCCGCGCTGAGCGCCGTTGCCACGGTGCTCTTCGCTGCCGCGGCGCAGGCGGGGCTGCTGTGGGCCGCGCTGGCGATGGCATTCGCCGCAGCCGCGCTGTCGTCGGTGTTCATGGTTGCCACCATGACCACCCTGCAGATGGCGGTACCCGATGTGTTGCGCGGCCGGGTCATGGGGATCCACACCATCGGTTTCAGCCTGGCGCCGCTTGGAGGCTTATACCTCGGCGCGGTGGCAGACATGGCCTCGCCATTGCTGGCGGTTGCGTCGGGTTGCGCGGTCTATGTGGTGACGCTTGTCGCCATCGGTATCTGGCAGCCGGTCATCCGCGGGCTGGGAGCGACACCTGTGGAGGAGCTGCCGGTGCGCGAGGGGGGATAGCCTTGCTGCGGGCCGCGCTTTTAGAGGTGCCGGTGCTCACGCAACACGCGTGGCGGCGTTTGTCCCTGCCGCTGCGCTGGCTCATCGTCAGCCGCGCCTCGGTACTGCCGCTGACACTTGGGTCCGTGTTCTACGGTGCGTTGCTCGCCTGGCCGCACATGGACTTCCTCACCCTGGCGCTGGTGGTTGCGGCGCTGCTGCTGGCGCACGCCACCAACAATCTGCTCAACGATCATGTGGACTTCACCACGGGTCTGGATGAGGGCAACTACTTTCGTACGCGGTATGGCACCCACCCCCTGGCGTCCGGCTGGATGAGCCTTGCGGAGCATCGCCGCTACGTTCTGACTACTGGCCTCGTTGCCTTGCTGTTTGCCGTGCTCGTGGTCTGGCGTGCTGGTGTGGTGGTCCTCTGGCCGGCTGCCGTCGGCGCTTTTTTCCTGCTGTTTTACACCTGGCCTCTGAAACGCTGGGCGCTGGGAGAGCTTGCCGTGTGGCTGGTTTGGGGGCCCGTCATGGTGGGCGGGGTGGCAGCCGCTTTGCGCGGAAGCGTCTCCAGTGACGACCTGCTGCCGGCGAGCCTCTTCGGGCTCGGCGCGCTGCTGGTGATTTTTGCCAAGCATACGGACAAGCTCGAAGACGATCGGCAAAGGGGCGTCAGAACGCTGCCCACCCTGCTGGGCGAACGGATGAGCCGCTGCGTCATGGCAGGCATGCTGGCGCTTCAACTTGTGGGTTGCCTCTGGCTCGGCCCTTCTTTCCTTGTGGTGTGGCTGGCGCTGCCGTGGGCCTGGCGGTTTCTGCTGCAGATTCGCCTTCCGAGGCCTGATCGGCGGCCCGAAACCGCCCTGGCCGCAGCCTGGCCGCTATGGTTTACCGCCGGGGCGTTCACCTACGCACGGGTGTCCGGCGTGCTGTTCGTGCTGGCGGCTGTGCTCACCCGCATCTTCGGCTCGCGCTGACCGGCGCTTTCTGCGACGCTTCGACCATCACCGAATGGAGGAAGACATGAGCAACGCAGACCTCGTCATTACCAACGCCACCATCGTTGACGGTACCGGTACCGACCGGCTGCAGGGCGATGTGGCGGTGCGCGACGGCCAGATCATTGCTGTGGGGGCCTACGACGGCGCCGCCACGCACACCCTCGATGCAGGCGGCCGCGTGCTGGCGCCGGGTTTCATCGACATCCACACGCACTTCGATCCGCAACTGTGCTGGGACGGTTACGCCACGCCGTCCATCGAGCATGGTGTTACCACCGTCGTCATAGGCAACTGCTCGCTGAGTCTGGCGCCGGTTACGGGCGCTGGCACCGACAAAATCGTCAACATGTTCCAGGTGATCGAGGACATCAAGAAGCCCACCTTCGATGCGGCGGTGCCGTTCTCCTGGGAGAGCTTTTCGGAGTATCTGGACTTCATCCGGCCGAAGCTCGGCATCAACGTGGCCGCACTCATCGGCCACTCCGCCCTGCGCTACTACGTGATGGGTGCCGACAGTCAGAAGCGCGCTGCGACAACCGAAGAGATCGAGCGCATGTGCGTGCTGGTCGAAGAAGCCATGGCGGCGGGAGCGGCCGGTATATCGTCATCCTATGTGGATATCGACGAGAACATGCAGCCGGTGCCGAGCCGCCTGGCAGAGCTGGACGAGAAGATCGCCCTGGCCCAGGCCATGGCGAAGAGCGGCCGGGGCGTGTGGCAGGTAGTGCCTTACTTCCCCGACCTCGCCCAGGAACTCGACAACATTCGCGAACTCGGCGACATCAGCCTGGCGTCTGGCGTGATGTGTTCACTGCAGCCGGTGCTGTCGTCGCCCACCTCTCCCAAGGCGCAGGAAATCATGCAGGCGCTGGAGGCGGAGCAGGCGCGCGGCGCGCGCGTGTACGGGCAGGTGATGCCGCGCTGCTTCGACATGAACATGCGTCTGGCGGAAACGTCCATGCTGCTCTACGCGCTGCCGGGCTGGAAGGCAATCATGGACCTGCCTAAGGCCGAGCGCGCGGCGCGCTTTGCCGATGCGGACACACGGCAGAAGCTGGTGGACGAGATGAACCAGGCGCAGGGCATGAGCGGCGCGCTGCCGTTTCTCGTGGTTGGCGAAGTCCGTGCGGAGGAAAACCAGGCCTACCGCGGCCGCAGCCTGGCGGAGATCGCCCAGAGCGAAGGCAAGGCGCTGGGCGAGGTGATTCTCGACATCTCGCTGCGCGACGATCTCAACGCCGAGTTCAAACTGATGAACGTGCTCAACGCCGACAAGGCATCGGTGGCGGAGCTCATCGAGCACCCGCTGCTGCATTTCGGCGCGTCAGATGCGGGAGCGCACATCACCCAGTTCTGCGGCACCGGCGACACCACCCACATGCTGGAGCACTACGTGCGCGAGACCGGCCGGCTGACGCTGGAGCGGGCAATTCACCGCATGACGGGTGAGGTGGCGGCGGATTGGGGGCTTGCCGACCGCGGCACCATCGAGGTAGGCAAGGCGGCGGATCTGGTGCTCTTCGATCTCGACGCGTTGCGCTGTGGTGCAGAAGAATTCGTGGACGATTTCCCCGGCGAGGCGAGCCGCTACGTGCGTCGCGCGGAAGGCTACGGCGCGGTCATCGTCAACGGCGAGGTGGTCTGGCAGGACGGCGCCTACACCGATGCGCGGTCTGGCCGCATTGTCTGAGAAACGCGCCGAGCGGGTGCTTGAGGTCGGCGGTCATGCCGCCGGCTACTGCGGCAGGTTGTTTGTGCGGGCGGGTGCCGATGTGGTGCGGGTTGAGACCACGGCAGCACCTGCCTGGGCGTCGCAAGAGGCCATGGATCTGTACCTGCACGCCGGCAAACGCCGCCTCAAGGATGTGGACCGTGCCACGCTCGCGCGCCTGGCGGATACCGCGGACGTGGTCATCACCGAGGCGGCGGGTGCTACGGCGCTCGAAGCGCTTGGCTACGATGACTGGTCTTGCCCCACGAAGGTTGCCATCACGCCCTTTGGCCGCACCGGCCCGCGTCGCGACTGGCGGGCAACACCGGCAACCCTGCTCGCTATGGGCGGGCAGACGACTTTGTCAGGCGACGCGGACCGGGCGCCGTTGACCATACCCGGCCACTATCTGGAGTTTCAGGGCGGCGCGCTCGCCTACCTCGCCGCGAACGCCGCCTTGTTTGAAGGTGCAGGGCGAACCTCAGACGTCAGCCTCTTTGAGGTGTCCATGTCGCTCACGCAGTTTTCCTTCATCCGCTGGCAGTGCCTGGGCGATGAACGCAGCCGTCACGGCAACGCCTACCACTACCTCGTGCCGATGAACACGTTCGCTTGTGCAGATGGTGCGGTGTATGTGAACGTGGTGCCGGCGTTCTGGGACGCCTTTACGGTGTTCATCGACCGGCCGGAGCTGCTGCTCGATGATCGCTTCAGCACCAACGCCCTGCGCGTGCAGCACGCTGCAGAGCTGAATGCGCTGACGGCTGAGGTGCTGGCGCCGCTGACCCGCGCGCAGATCATCGCGCGCGCAGAGGCGGCGCGGCTGCCGGTAGGCGCGGTGATGTCGGTGGCCGAGGTATTGGATGATCCGCACCTGGCTGCCCGCGGCTTCTGGGAAACTGTTGAACACCCCACAGGTGTGTCGGTGCGTGTGCCGAGCGTGCCGTTTGCGCCCGCACCGGCTGGCCACTGGCGGGTGCAGGATGCCGAAGCGCAATCGCCATGGTGAACGGTCCGCTCACCGGCGTGCGGGTACTCGACCTCACTCACGTGTGGGCCGGTCCGCTGGGCGCACGCTTTCTCGCTGACCTCGGTGCAGAGGTGGTGTGCATCGAAGCGCCGTTCGGCCGCGGTCCGCGGGTGTTTCCCGAGGAACCGATGGGTGGCTGGATGGGCGGTGAGCCGGCAGGCGAGCCCTGGAACCGCAATGCGCTGTTCGTGAAGCTGCACCGCAACCGGCGCAGCGTGTGTGTTGACCTCAAACAGCCGCAGGGCAAGGCGCTGCTGCTGCGCCTGGCCGCCGAGGCGGATGTGCTGATGGAGAACTTCAGCGCTGGCACGTTGGATGATCTCGGCCTCGGCTACGACGCGCTGCGCGAAGCCAATCCGCAACTCATCTATCTGGCGCTTCCGGGTTTCGGCGACACCGGTCCCTACAGCCGCTGGCTCGCCTTCGGGCCTACCGTGGAGGCGATGAGCGGTCTGACCCAGATGATGGGTTACGAAGACGGCGAGGTGCGCAACTCCTCCACGGCACTGAACGACCCGATGACGGGCACCCACGCCGCAGCGGCGGTTGCTGAAGCGCTGCGGCGCCGGCGGCGCGTTGGCCACGGGGAGCGTGTGGAGCTCACCCTGCACGGCAGCGGTGTGGCGTTCAGCGGCCCGTGGCTCGTGGCGCACCAGCTTGGCGAACCGCTCGAGCCACGCGGCAACGGTCATCCTGACATGTCGCCGCACGGCGTCTACCCGTGCGCTGGAGCGGATGCCTGGATTGGCATCGCCTGCGAAGACGATACGGTATGGCAGCATCTAGCCGCCCTCGTGGGCGCCGATGCGCGCCTCAACCGTGAGCATCGCGCCGCAGCCGCAGCAGATATAGATCGGCAGATCAGCACCTGGACCCGGCAGCGCGACAAACACGCGGCCTGTCTGGAGCTGCAGGCGGCCGGTGTTGCCGCCGGGCCGGTGAACGCCGCCGCTGACATGCTTGCCGACGTGCAGGCAGGGGCGCGCGGTTACTTCGATTTTGCTGAGCCGACAGGCGAGCGGATGCCGGGTAACCCGATCACGATGACCGGGCTCGACAGTAGCGCCTGGCGCCCGTGCCCGAAGCTCGGTGAGGATAATGCCTCCGTGCTGTTGGACTGGCTGGGCATGAGCGGCGAAGATGTCGAGCAACTCGCGGGCCGTGGCGTTCTGCACGACGCGCCGCCCGCCTGATATTCCGCAATCTGGTTGGAGGTGACGTGCAACTGAAAGGTTTCGGCGCAGCGCTTGCGCTCGTGTGGTGTTCCCATGTTCAGGCGGACTGGATCGAGCGCAGCGACGCGCATGCGCTCGACGTGCTGCGTCTGCAGGCGGAGTTTCTCCCGGAGTCGGCAGCCCGCTCCGGTCTTGCCGAGTACGATGCGCAGGTGCTGGATCTCGGCGCGAATCTCTACGAGCGGCAGCGCACCGCCGCGCTCGGCATGCTGGAGCAATTGCAGGCCGCCGCTGCGGAAGAGGAGGAGGCGCGTGTGCTGCAGGACCTGCAGATTCTGCAGGATACGGTGCGCGAGAACCTGGAATCGCAGACGGTACAACGACAGCACATGCTGCCGTACATCGATGTACATCTGCTGGTGTTTCAGAGTTTCCGCGGTCTGCTCGATGCACGCAACGACGCTGCCCGCTACCCGGCGGCGCTCACGCGGTTGAAGCGCTATGCCGGCCTGGAGGAAGGCTACGAGCCGCTGGTGGATCTGGCCCGCGCGCGCACCGAGGAACGTCTGCAGGTGCCCGGCCTGATCGGCCCGTACGAAGGGCAGCTTGCGCGAGACTTCGACTCCGCACCCCGTTACCTGGCGGGGGTGCGTGCCATGTTCGAGGCGGCGGGGCTCGAGGGTTGGCAGGAGGACTTCGCCACCCTCGAAGCGCAACTGCAGGGCTACACCGCGTGGCTGCACAAGACCATCGTGCCGCGGGCGCGCAAGGTAAGCACGCTGCCGGCAGCGGTGTACGCCGACAACCTGAAGAACTTCGGTGTGCATGCTGCGCCTGCGGATCTGATCAGCCAGGCGCAGTCTGGGTATCAGTTCATCCGCAGCGAGATGAAGGCTCTGGCGCGGCAGATCGCCAAGGCCCGCGGCTGGCAGGACGCGTCACTGCTCGGCGTCGTCCGCAAGCTCAAAGCGGAGCAGATCCCGCAGGACAAGGTGCTGGAGGTGTACCAGTCGCGGCTGGCGGACATCGAGGCCATCATCCGGCGGGAAGGCATCGTCACGCTGCCCAAGCGCGCCGCCGCCATTCGCCTGGCTACCGAGGCCGAGGCCGCAGCCGTGCCGGCGTCGTTCATGAACCCACCGCAGCTCATCAACAATACGGGCCAGTACGGCGAGTTCGTGCTGGTGCAGAGCAATCCGTCGCTCGGTGCCGAGGCGCAGATGGACGACTGGAGCCACGACGCCATCACCTGGGCGCTGACGGTGCACGAGGCGCGGCCGGGTCACGAGATGCAGTTTGCGAGCCTCGTGGAGAACGGCACTTCTCTGGCGCGGGCGCTGTTTGCCTTCAACAGCGCCAACGTCGAGGGGTGGGGGCTCTATGCCGAAGCCATCATGCACGAGCATCTGCCGCCAGAGGGGCAACTCTTCAGCCTGTACACCCGACTCCTGCGCGCTGCGCGGATGTTTCTCGATCCGCTGGTGAATACCGGCGCCATCAGCCGCGACGATGCAGAGCGTTTTCTGGTGGAGCAGTGCGCCATGTCGCGTGCCATGGCGGCATCAGAGGCAGATCGTTACGCCTTCCGTATGCCCGGCCAGGCCACCGCCTATTACTACGGCTATCTCAACCTAATGCGCCTGCGTACGGAGGTGGAACTGGCGCTGGGCGAAGGTTTTGATCAGAAGGCGTTTCACGATTTCGTCATCAGCCAGGGGCTGTTGCCGCCAGACCTCCTGCGTCG
Organism: Gammaproteobacteria bacterium; assembly: GCA_030428905.1. Classification (GTDB taxonomy): domain Bacteria; phylum Pseudomonadota; class Gammaproteobacteria; order Pseudomonadales; family Azotimanducaceae; genus SYFY01. The sequence goes on along the minus strand of JAUIED010000029.1, from coordinate 30,699 downwards.
AGCGGTACTGGAAACCTTTCAAAGGTAGGCGACGAACCCTTCCTCGGACAGCCCCAGCAGCTTCCGGGCGCTGGGGCTCAGCGCAGCCAGGGTTTCGGCGGTGTGCGTCTGAACGGGGTTTTCCAGCGGTCGCAGCCACGCCGGGATGTAGCCAAAGTAGAGCCCCATGCGGGTGTCGTCGGTGCTGTTGGCGCCGCCGCCGTGCAGGATCTGCCCGGAGTACACCAGCGCGCTGCCTGCGGGCATCTCGGCATACGTGATATCGCAATCTTTGGCCTGCCTGTCGGCATCCCAACGGTGGCTGCCCGGCACGACCACCGTGGCGCCGTTGTCCTGCGTAAAGTCCGTGAGCGCGATATTGACGCTCAAAAGAAAATCGAACGGCAGTTGTGCGCGCTCCCAGGACACACCGTCGCGGTGCAGGCGCTGGCGTGTCTGACCGGGACCGATGGCCATGAGCTCGCCGGTGCTCAGGATCATCTCACCACCGAGACGCTTCCCGCAGAGGGCGGCGGGCAGGGGATGCAGCAGAATCTGCTCGATGGTTGTGCCGTAGTTCAAAAGCCCATGAATGCGCTTAGTTTTCTGCCCGAAGAACGCATCTTCGTAGGCGTGGTAGGTGTTGCACCAGGGCAGATCCGCGATGGCTGCGGCCAGCGCCTCCCGAGCTGCCGCGAGGCTCGTTTGATCAAGATAATCGAGGGCGATGACCCCGCCATCGGCGTCGAGCGCTTTGCCGATTGCCTCGATATCCGCGGCGGGCACCTGTGCGAGCTGCGTTGACATCCTGCGTAACTTGAACGAGAAAGAGTCAGCAATCAACACCGGACGCGCCATGGCAACCGACGCCTGGCAGGCCACGGCCTGCATTCTCTGCACCTGCAACTGCGGGCTCAAGGTTCAACTCAACGCCGAAGGTACGGATATCGCGCGTATCAAGGGCGATGCGGACCATCCGGCCTCGCAAGGCTATGTGTGCAACAAGGCGTCGCGCATCTCCTACTACCAGCACGGTGCAGACCGCATCAGCTCGCCCAAGCGGCGCCGCGCCGACGGAACGTACGAAGTCATCGACTGGCCGACCGCTATCGCCGAGATCAGCGAACGGCTTCGCACGGTGCGGGATACCCACGGCGGCGACAAAATCTTCTACTACGGCGGCGGTGGCCAGGGAAATCACCTGCCGGGGGCGTATGCGCGCAGCACCCTGTCGGCCCTCGGCGTGCGCTGGCGCTCCAATGCGCTCGCGCAGGAGAAGACCGGCGAGTTCTGGGTGGCACAGCGCATGTTCGGCGGTTGGCCCCATGGAGACTTCGAGCATGCCGAGGTGGCCGTGTTTCTCGGTAAGAACCCGTGGCAATCCCATGGTGTGCAGCGCGCCCGGGCAACCCTGCGGGAGATCAGCAAAGATCCGAACCGCACGTTGATCGTCATTGACCCCCGGCGCACGGAAACCGCCGATCTGGCGGACATTCACCTGGCGGTGCGCCCCGGCCGCGACGCCTGGCTGTTGGCCGGCATGATCGCCGTGCTCGTGCAGGAAGACCTGATAGATCACCCCTGGCTGGCCGACCACACCCGAGGTGCGGCAGCGGTGATCGATACCTTTCGCACGGTAGACGTGGGGAACTGCGCCGCCGTCTGTGGCGTGGACGCCGAGGCACTCCGCACCACTGCCCGCTGCATCGGTCGGGCAATCAGCGTCGCGGTGCTCGAAGACCTCGGCGTGCAGATGAACCGCAACTCCACACTCGTGAGCTACCTGCAGCGTCTGTTGTGGGTGCTCACCGGCAACTTCGCACGCCCGGGCACGCACTACACAGCGCGCGGCCTCGGCGGCATCGGCAACGGCGCGGAGCGGGGCAGGTCGCCGGTGCTCGGCGAACGCATCATCGCCGGGCTCGTGCCCTGCAACATCATTCCCGACGAGGTTCTCTGCGACCATCCGAATCGCTACCGGGCCATGATCATCGAGTCGGCCAACCCCGTGCACTCCCTTGCCGACAGCGCCAAGTGGCGCCGCGCCATGCGGGCGCTGGATTTCAGTGTGGTTATCGATGTGGCGATGACCGAGACCGCCCGCCAGGCGGACTACGTGCTGCCGGCGACTTCGCAGTACGAAAAGGCGGAGGCGACGTTCTTCAATTTCGAGTTTCCTGACAATTTCTTTCACGTGCGTGCGCCGTTGTTCGCACCGCGCAATGGCGCGCTGAACGAAGCGGAAATTCACTACCTTCTGTTAGAGGCGCTGGGCGCGCTCCCTGCTGGTGTGGAAGAAGCACTCAACCGCGCCCTCGATGAGGGCGGCCGAGAAGCCTTTCAGGCGCGGGTGTTCACGTTGCTCGCGGAGCAGCCGACGTTAGCGGATTTCGCGCCGGTGCTGCTCTACCGTACTTTGGGGCGGACGCTGCCTGAAGGTATGCGTAACGCTGCCACCCTCTGGGCGCTGGCGCACCAGCATGCGCTCGGCCACCGGGAAAGCCTGGAAGGCGCAGGCTTCAGCGGTGAGGGCATGGACTTGGGGGAGGCGTTCTTCGACGCATTGATATCGAGCCCGAGCGGCCTGGTGGTCTCCTCGGAGGGTTGGGATTCAGTGTGGGCGCGGGTGCCCGGTGGGCAGATTGAGCTCGCGCTACCGGAGCTGCTGGCCGACGCACATGCGCTGACACGTACCCAGCCTGAAGAGACATCGGCGGACTACCCGCTGCTGCTGGCCGCGGGAGAGCGCCGCAGCTTCACTGCCAACACCATCATTCGTGACCCCGAATGGCGTCGTAAGGACGGGGAGGGTGCTCTTCGCATGCACCCCGAGGATGCAGCACGCATCAACCTGGGCGAGCGCTCCCAGGCGCGGGTGATCAGCGCCGGCGGCAGCGCCCAGGTGACGGTCGAGTTGGACGAACGGATGCACCGCGGCCACGTGTCCCTGCCCAACGGCATGGGGCTGAGCTACACGCATGCCGATGGTACAGCGCGCATCGTGGGCGCCGCACCGAACGAACTCACCTCCACGGACCTGCGCGATGCGTATGCGGGAACGCCCTGGCACAAAACCGTGCCCGTGCGGGTGGAAGCGCTTTGACGCCCGAGGAATGGCACTGTTGGCGGGAGTCCGGTTACTTCGTGCGGACGCAGCAGTTCGATGGCGAGGAGCTGGCGCGTTTGCGCGAGGCGGTTGAGGCTGTAGCGGTTGGGGTGGCCGCGGCAAGTGCCGCAGGCCGCACCTACTGGCTCGATGGCAAGCGGTTCGTGGACGTGGGTACCACCACCGTGCAGTTCGAGCACTCCCCGCCAAGCGATACGGTACGCGTGGTGGAGCCGGTACACGATCAGCACCCGCTGCTCGATGCGCTGGTTGACGACCCGCGTATCACCGCACCCATGCGCGCACTCATTGGCACGCCGGAGGTCACGCTCTGGAGCGACAAGCTCAACCTCAAACGACCGCGGGAGGGCACGGGTTTCGGCTGGCACCAGGACGCGCCGTACTGGGTGCACAGCTGTGATCACGTCGACAAGCTACCGAACGTGATGATCACGCTGGATGACGCGCACGCCGGTAACGGTTGCTTTCGCGTCATCGCTGGCAGCCATCGGGCCGGTTGCCTGCCCGGCACCGACGATGGTACCCAGCTCGGTGGGTTCTACACGGACCCATCGGCTTTCGATCTCAGCCGGCAGGTGGCGTTCGAGGTGCCGGCAGGATCGCTGATCTTCTTCGATCCGTTCACGGTACACGGGTCGGAGCCCAACGCTTCCGATGCGCCGCGCCGGGCGCTGGTCTATACCTATCAACCGGCGGGATTTGCCATGCTCAAATCTGGTTGTGTACGGCATTCGCGACCCCTTTGCTGAAGACCCAGCAGGTTTAGCGTGATGTTGAATGACGTTGCGGCTTAAGACGCCTTCGGCTGATCAGGCGGCTGTCCGGTGGTGGCCCGGCTCCGGAGCGTTGCAGCGAGTGCGTGAGCATTGTGGGAGGGGCCGACAGTCAGCGTGGCACCGTCTTCGAATGTCAGGGTGACTTCGCTGCTTCCCTCCCTGCTGGGCCCCAATTCAACTCGGTTGAGTTGATCCAGGTCGTAGGTTTTTCTTGAGCTGAACGTAAGGGTATTCCCTTCGATCACCGGCTCCTTCTCTCGTTCCTGTGCCGGCTTCTCCGGAGGGTGCATGGGAAGCGTTAACGAAAACGCAGCCGCAAGCAGAGAAAAAACAATCCAAATGACGAAAGAACCCGTGGGAAACGGGGCCACCATCAACGCCAGCCCGATCATCAGCAGGCTGATGATCGTACCAATCAGGAACTTGCGAACTGTAGAACCGTCTGGCGAGAACGCCCGATAGGCAGCGTTTAAGATTTGAATGGCCCCGATCGCAGCGACGGTAAGGACTGTGCCCTGCAGGTTGATGTTGAGGTGGGGTGAAACGAGCAGAACAGCCGTCAGGACGGCCGCTGCAGAAAGAAACACCTGCAGGAACTCTTTTGTCTCTACTGGCATGCTTTAGCCCCCTCAAATCGACGGAGTACGTTTGCATCCATCCACAAGCCCTCGTAGTTCCTTGTCAGACAGTGATTCCAGAAGCAGTATCGCCTCGTATGGATCTCCAGCCAACCCAAGCACGGCTGCGAACGCGGGCTCGGTTTTCATACCCTGGTGTTTCAGTTGTAAAACAAGCTGACGCATGGGTGGGTTGAGATCGAGCAGGCGCCGTTCCATGTGGAAGTGCCTTACACCCCATTGCTGATCCAGTGGTATCGACTGGCAGAACAACTCCACATCCCAGCCGAGCGTCTGGAACTGAACGCACAGGTACCTCTCTCCCCGTTTGCTTGCGAAATGGTGCGAATAGCATGGGAGGTCGCCAAATGCTGAGGCGGCATTACGTTGGAATTGATCCAGATCATCGGCTTGAAAGGCAATGTCGATGTCACTGTCTTGCGTGGCGAGATCCAGTGGTGGGGTTCCGATGACCATGGATGGAAAGCCCCCGAGCTTCTTTGTATGCGCGACTCGCCTCAGCACTTCCCTGTAATGGACCCTCATTTATCGAAATGCCTGCCAGGCGGGTCAATCACCATCTCCGGCGCTCGACCCAGGAGTTCCGACAGTCGGTTGGGGTTCGGCACATTGTCACGGCAGAGCAGTTCCCAATGGCCAAAGGAGAACGGGCTGAAATGGAACAGGTCACAGATGTGGGCTCCGAGCCGGGCGAGGAAGCCGGGTACGCGCACAGCATACGCCTCAGAGACCGCTGGAGCAGCCGAGTCGATGCGCTTCAGGTACTGCCGCCGGAGACCGCGTATATAACCTTAAAAATCCACAGCATGTTCGCCGCCCAACTCGAATATGCGAGAGCGGTCGAGGTTCAGCGCGTTGCTGGCCATCAAGCATAGATTGCTCAATGCCACGCCAGCGTCTAGCGCCGTCAAGGCGGCGATGCGGCCCTGCGCTGACGTCGGCACGACAAACAGCGGTAAACGTGCCACGCCTCGAAGCCAGCGGGCTCCGTAACCACCTGCACCATCGAGCAAGCTGAGGCGGGCGATCATCCAGTCGCCCCCAGCCTGTCGAATCGCGTCCTCCCCTCGCACTTTTGACGTGAGAAACCGGCTTCTCGCGTTGCTGGACAAGCCCAACGCCGAGACGTGCACAAACCGCGTACCCTGGTGGTGGCATGCTTGAGCGATCGCCCGAGGTGCGTGGTGATGGACGGCCGCGTAGGTCTCGCCGAATCGTTGCCGCAGTATTCCAACGCAGTTCAGGACGGTATCGAATCGACCGACGACGTCCTGCCAGTACTCCGGCGACACGGCCTTGTGCAGAACGTGTTGCTCTTCCACGTAACCCACCGATGTTTCATCCGGGCGTCTGGTGCCGATGGTGACGCAGACGCCCTTGGCCTGGAGCGCTGCAACAGCGTGGCGGCCAATGAAGCCCTTGCCTCCGAGCACCAGGACGTGGGTCGAGGTGTCATAACCCGGCATCGTGTGCTGAGAGCATTTTCTGTCTGATAAGTGCGATGGGAATGCTCCCCTCGGCAAGAAATCGATCGTGAAAGTCCTTCAGTGCAAAGCCTTCCTTTCCAATGGCGCGCTGCCAGTCCTCTCTCAGCGTCAGCACCTGGTGCCTTCCCACTAGATAGGACATGGCTTGGGTAGGCTCGGCTGCATAGCGATTCACTTCGCGCCCGATCCAGGGCGACGGGGCACCGCCGTAGTGCGATTCCATGTATCGTCTGGCCTCCGCCAGCGTCATGCTGCCGGTATGTATACCAATATCGACGATCACCCGCAGAGCGCGAAGTTTTAAAGCGCGCCAGGGGCGGGCAGAAGGCATCTCATCGAACAGGCCCTGTTCGCGCATCAGGTGCTCACAGTACAGTGCCCAGCCTTCGATCATGACATCGTTGTCGCGCACCTTGCGAATGGGGCTCGGGTGCGCGGCAGCATGCAGGAACTGCAGATGATGTCCGGGGTAGACCTCGTGCGCCACCAGGTTGCGTGCGCGGCGGTTGCGGATGAGGTCGTAGTAGTAATCGCGAATCGAAGGGTCGAACGGCTGTTGCACGGCGCTGATGAAAAAGTGTCCAACGCGGCTTACTCCGTATACCGGCGGTGGAAGGTAGGATGCTCCGCCGTGCAGGGCCTGCTGGTGCGGAGGCGTTTCCACCACTTCTACCGCCCCGTCGGGAATGGTCACGAGATCGCGGCCGAGCACGGCCTCGCGCATGTGCTCTACTTCGTCTCGATAGTATGCGAGCACGTCATCGCGAGTGACTTCGCCACCGTGCGGCAGGATGCTCTGCGGCAGCCGTTCCACCGCGTCCAGTTCCCGCTCTGCGTCGGCGAGCGCCTCCTGCGCACGCAGGATGAGCGTTTGCAGATCGTCGTCGATGAGGTGTTGCCGTCGCAGGATACGCAGATACCGGGTTTTGCCCATCGGTTGGAATGCCGTTGCGGTCGGCGTCTGTCCGCGCAGGTAGGCAATGGCTCGAGAGACAGCTCGGCGAGCCGTTTCGGTTGCTGCGTTCAAGGCTTCGTCCGCGCCTGCGAAGCCTTCATCGAGGTAACTCTCAAACCCCGTCAACATGTCGATCGCCAGATTAAGGTACGGCTGCATCGGACTTTCCAGGCCGGTTTCCATGTTGCGCAGCAATACCTCCAAACCCAGCAGGCGTGCGCGCTGGTGCGCGTGCCTTTCGTGTTCTTCCAGATCGAGTCGGAAGTCCAGCGTATCGATGGCGTCGAGTCCCGGCTCGATGTACCAAAGCGGGTTGCACTGCGGCCAGGCCAGCGCATCAATGGTGAACGTCGCTGTCTCAAGTTCCATCCTAAGGCATTCGGCGTCGATCGCAGCGTCCATGTCGCTGTCGTCGATGGGCAGCTTCGCTAATGCCTTGGCGGTGCGTGTGATAGCGCGGTGCAGCGCACGGATAGCAGCGTTGTCCCGCACCGGTGCGCAGTCATCAAATCCAGGAAAACCTCGCGCCGTAGCCTGTTCGGGGTAGAACGTGAAGTAGGCGTGCAGGTAGTCGTCAATGAGGGTGGGCAGGTCGTTCATCGCACGGCCACCAGGGAGGCAACGATGCCTCCTCCATTCTGTATGTTGACCACAGGGGACGCGGCGAAGCGGGTGAATACTCCCAGGCCGCGACGGCCCGGGAACAGGCCGGCAGCACAATATCGCGGTTCCATCTGCATCTGTGTGCCATTCCACACCGGAAACGCCTCTGCAACGGGTTCGACTGCTTGTTGAAGCACGTAGTGCTGTGGCTGCTGCATGGCAGTGTGCACGGCGTCGTCCCATTCGGATGGGCTGGCCAGGGCGCCGATGACCACGCCCTCACCACCAGCCGCACGGTTGGGCTTGATGACCAGTTGGCGGCGCTCGGTGCGGGCGTACTCTACGAGATCCACGGTTCTTCCATCCGGGTCGGTGGTTTCCCTGCCGTAGAGCAGGCGCGTCCACAGCACGTGGTCGTGCAGCACGGTGCGCAGTTCCGCGTCAAACCGGTCGGTAAAGACCGGATTGGTCAGCAGCTCGAACACGCTTTTGTGCTCGAGCTCGCCGCCAACGCTCGGTACCACGAGGTTTTTTGAGAACGCCAGGCGCAGCGCCGATAGATCTGCACCATTCGCTTCCATCTCGACGAAGTCGGCAAGCTGCAGGAAGCGATAGACAACATCTACTCGTTGGCCATCAGCCACGACGTGTCCCTGGCCGTCAATTTCCAGATCCCTGGGGTCGCAGTAAAGCACCCGCGTGTCGGGGGACAGCGCATTCAACACCGGCTGAAGGCGGCCAAGCTCGCCACCCAGGGTGTATAAAGACTGGTCGTCCACGAGAGCGATGACGGCGGCAGGTTGGCCGATGTGTCGTTGCGCGTGATGGATCAGTTCTTCGAACAGTAACGTGCGCGGGTCGGCGTTGCTGTCGAACTCCATGTCTTCGGCACGTGTGTCGAGCGCGGCGATGACCGCCTCCTGAATGATCCGCTCGGCTGGAGGGGCGTAGCTCATGCCGCCGATGCCGACAATGTTGGCTTCGATGAAGCGAAGCCGCTCGCGCCAGCCCGGCGCCTCCAGAGAGCCCAGTGCATCCAGGCGGCAGAACAACCGCTGGCGACCGTGTTGGGTACCTGGCTGGCGGTAGGACTCGAACCAGCTTCGTTCTCCGTCCTCCATGGGCAGCAGGGCGGCCGCGCGAGAATTTTCGGCAACCATCTGCACGCAGTGACGCAGGCCGGTGCGTACCTGCCAGGCGGTGTGGTGGAGATAGCCGCGGGTGGACAGATCGACGAGCGCTGGCGCGAATGCCAGCTCTATGGGTGTTTTTACGCCGTTGTTTTCAAACCAGACGCCCTCTGCCAGGGCGCGTCGGTGCACGTCTTCGGCGATGGCGGCCTGCTCGGAGGCGGAAAGCGCGAGCAGCAGCTCGCTCAGGCGTTCACTCCAGTTGATTGGGCTGGACTGGGCAGCATCCGTCACCCTGCGCTTGGGCACTTTGCGCATGCTGGCTTCATCTGCTCTTCGGCGGCCCCGCACTGGTAAACCGCGTTCCCGGCGGATCCTGCGCCCACTCGGGCGCCTGTCCCCATCCGTCGGCGAAGACGAGCTCCGACATCGGCCGGCGTCGCACCGGCCCATGCCCGCCCACGGGCTTGCCGAGGGTGAGCGTGCAGGCGATTTCCACGTTATCCGGAATGCCGAGCAGTGCGTGGAGCTCTTCGGTCACCGCGCCGTGGAAGCCTGTGATCACGCCGCCGTATCCCAGCGCGCGGGCGGCCAGCAGGATGTTCTGCACCGCCGGATACATCGAGGCACCCTCAATCAGCGAGGGCGCGCGGTAGCGCACGAAGCAGGGCAGGATCAGGCAGGGAACCGCGTCGAAGTCGTCTACGTAGGCTTGCATCGCACGCGCCATGCGCGACTTCGGCGACTTGGGGTCTGCGCCGCTGCCTTTGCTGTAGCCGTCGGTGCGAATCTTCTCAGACCACATGGCACGGGCGGCTTCGCCGATCAGCCGTTTGGCTTCCTTCGCCTGATCGCTGTCGGTCAGCACCAGGAAGCGGAACGGCTGGCGGTTCGAGCCGCTGGGTGCGCGGGTTGCCGCCCAGAGAATGTCCCTGAGCACTGCCTCGGGAATGGGCTCGTCGAGGTAGCGGCGGATCGCACGTGTGGTGCACAGGCCTTCCAGAAGACCAATGGTATCGTCTGCCACGGGACCGTTGCTGAACGTCGTCATGTGTTTGCGTACTCGTCTCGAACCTGTTTGCGTTGCACTTTTCCGGCCGCCGAGCGCGGCACATCTTCTACGAAGATGATCGTACGTGGACACTTGAAATGGGCCAGGCGTTCCCGCAGCCAGGTGTCCAGCGACTGTAGCGTTGCATCGCCCGGCGCGTGGCCTTCGCGCAGCTTGACGATGCTGCGCACTTCTTCACCCCATTCATCGTTCGGCGCGCCGAACGTGCAGGCATCGTGCACCGCCGGGTGTTTCAACAGCTCATTGTCCACTTCCACCGGGTAGATGTTCACGCCGCCGGAAATAATCAGTTCGGCGGTGCGACCGGTGAGGAACAGATAGCCGTCTTCATCAAAGTAGCCCATGTCGCCTAGGGTAAAGTAGTCCCCCCGATAGCTGCTGGCTGTCTTGTTGTCGTCTTTGTAGTACTCGAAGCGGCCGCGCGCCGGTGCGCGCATGTAGATGGTACCGATCTCGCCGGTGGCGACCTCGCGGCCTTCCTCGTCGAGAATCTTGTTGTCGAACTCAGGCCCTGGACGGCCAACCGTGCCGGGTTTTTTCAGCCATTCCTCGGCTCCGACGATGAAGCCGCCGCCGCCTTCGGTGGCCGCGTAGTATTCCCAGACGATGGGGCCGAACCAGTCGATCATGGCCTGCTTCACATGCACCGGGCATGGGGCTGCGCCGTGAATCAGAAGGCGCATGCTCGACAGATCGTAGCTGGCGCGCACCGCATCGGGCAGTTGCAGCAGCCGATGGAACATGGTGGCCACCATGTGCGAGTGCGAGATGCGATGTTCGGCAATGAGGCGCAATGTTTCTTCGGCGTCCCAGCGGTCCATCATGACGATACCGACACCGGAGATGAGCGGCTGCACGATGTCGATGAGTAGCGGGGCGGCGTGGTAGCACGGGCCTGTGAGCAGCTGGCGGTCGCGGCCGGGTTGGTAGTTGGCAAGGCTTCCGGCACCCTGGGGTGCTTCCGGGTCGCGGTCACGGCGATGCACGCCTTTCGGGCGTCCGGTGGTGCCGGAGGTGTAGAGCATGCGGCTGCCGATCACCGGGTTGTCGATGTTGCCGGGCGCGTGCGGCTCGATGGCGGCGCCGTAATCTGTAAAGCCCGGCAACTCGCCGCCGCAGGCGAGCAGCATCTCTGCGCCCGGCGCGTGTGCCACGGCTTGTGCTGGAGCGGCGCCGAGATTGGCATCGGCAATGAACGCCTTCGCTTCGCAGTTGTCGACGATGTAGCCGATCTCCTCGCCGGTGAGGTGAAAATTGATTGGCGTGAAACGCACGCCCGTGCGCGCCGCAGCGAACAGCACCTCGATGAACTCCGGGCGGTTTTTCGACACCATGGCGATGCTGTCGCCTTCGCCGATCCCGGCTGCGCGCAGTGTCCGCGCCACGCGGTTGGCGTTGGCGTTGAGCTCGGCGAACGTGCGGTTGCCGTACTGGCTGATGACTGCGAGATCGTCCGGCCGCTGCGCCGCATGCCAGGCTACGCTCATCCCCACCTGTGTGGCGGCTTCGAGACTCTCCATCGGTTTGCTCTCCCTCGTGTTTCCCCGCTTGCCTCGCGCTGCATTTCATCACGACTGGCCGGTGGCTGCTACGGGGCGCCGCTGGTAACGTTGCGGATTGCAATGAATCTGGACGAGCGAACCATGGTCAACACCAGTCTTTTCGATCTCACCGGCAAGGTGGCGCTGCTCACCGGTGCCTCCAAAGGCATGGGCAAGGCCATGGCCGAAGCGCTTGCCGAGCACGGCGCGCAAGTTGTGCTCTCGAGCCGCAAGCAGGACGCGTGCGATGCCGCGGCCGCAGAGATCAACGCGCGCTGCGGGGAAGAGCGGGCGGTGGGTATCGCCTGCAACGCCGGCTACAAAGAGCAGCTACGCGCCCTGGTGGACGCCACCCATGAGCGTTTTGGCCTCATCGATGTGCTGGTGGGCAACGCCGGAGTCAATCCGTTCTACGGCCATATGTCGGAGATTCCGGACGAAGCGTTCGACAAGATTCTCAGCACCAACGTCAAGGCAGCCCACTGGCTGTGTCAGATGGTGGCGCCAGACATGGTGCGCAAAGGCGGCGGCAGCATCATGATCACTGCCAGCACCGGCGCCTTTCATGCCTCCGAGATGCTGGGTGCCTACAGCATTTCCAAACTTGCCGACATCGGCCTGGTGCGCAATCTGGCGTTGGAGTATGGCCCTTCGGGCGTACGTGTGAACGCCATCTGTCCCGGAGTCATCAAGACAGATTTCGCGCAGGCGCTGTGGGACAACCCGGAAGCGGAGCAGCGTGCCAACGAGCAGATTCCCCTGCGCCGCTTCGGCGAAGCCTCGGATCTCAAAGGCGTGGCCGTATTCCTGGCCTCCGACGCCAGTGCCTACATGACCGGGCAGGCGCTGACCCTGTGCGGCGGCTCCAACATGTGGAGCTGATCTTGCGCCGCTCCTTGGGGGTATCAGGCGCGGGGCAGACGCACGGAAAACTCCGCGCCGGGTGAGCGGTTCGCCACGTCCACCGAACCGTTCATGCGTGCCACCAGCCCTTTCACCAGCGATAGCCCGATGCCTGTGCCGCGGGTTTCCCGGGTGAGCTCGCTCTCCGCCCGGTAGAACATCTCGAAGATCCGCTTGAGTTGTGCCTTCGGTATGCCCGGGCCGTAGTCGCGCACGCTGATGGTCACGCCGGACGCATCATTGCGGGCGGTAACCGTCAAACGCTTCTGCTCGGCATCGCGCGAAAACTTGATGCCGTTGTCGATCAGATTGAGCATCACCTGCACCCAGGCGTCTTCGGCTACCTGTACCGACGCGCCGTCGCTCTCATCGACCCAGGTAATGTCGAAGCCCTCTGCTTCAGCGAGGGTGGCCGACTTTTCCTGCAGCAACGAAAACAGCTCGCCGACCCTGCGCTCCACCAGCGGCTCGTCAGCACCGCTGCCGTTCTCCAGGCGGGCGAGCTGTAACACGCTCGCCACCAGGCGGCTGAGACGTTCCGCCTCGTGGTAGATGAAGTCGTAGTAGGTGCGCTTCTTCTCTTCGTCCGCCCATCCCGCGCGCAGAATTTCTCCGTACATACGAATTGCGGTGAGGGGCGTTTTCAGCTCGTGGCTGACGGCGGCGACAAAGTCCCGCTGTTGGCCTGCCAGCAGAATGTGTCGGCGGCCGAGGCGGTAGAGCACGTAGATGCCCACGGTGAGCAGGAGAAACAGCGCCGCGGCGGTCCACATCAGCGTGCCCGCGCCGGCACCGAGGGGCAGCTCGCGGGCATTGAACACGAGCTCGATGCCGTTGGCCGGCGCCGGCAGGCGTGTGCGCAGCAGCAGTGTGCCGGCAAAGTCAGACGCACTATAGGCGCGTTCCGAAGGTGTGTCTGAGCGCACGTCGAGCACTTCGTTGTTCAGGGCAACGATCATTTCGGATGTCTTCGCGAGCGGGCTTTTTAAAAACACATCGGCAAAGTAGCGCTCGACGAACGGCTCGATCGCTATGACAAAGCCCTGCACCTTAATCTGCCCGTCGATGTACACACGCCGATGGGCAATGAGGTGCGCATCATCCAGCCGGGAGAGGATCATCGGATCGATCTCTGCAACGATGGATGCAATGCCAGGTGGCAAGCCGCCTGCGCTGCTGGCCTGCACATCCTGCGGCAGGCGTCGGGCTTGTTGTTTCACAGGCCGCTGCTCGGCCCGTTCTTCGGCCTGCACCACGGCCTCATCGAAGGCGACGTTGAACTGCAGTTCGTCGAGGGTGGCAGGTGTTGCAGCTTCCCCTGACACCGGCTCAGACACGCCTTCCTTGGCTGAAGTGACCGGTGCTGCGTAACGCTTACTTTCTGCAGCGGGCGCCACCAGCGAGCGCAGGCGCGAGGCCTGGGCTTGCCGGTCAGCCAGTTCCCTGGCGCTGAGTGCCGCGTTTTCGGCCTGCCGCGCCGGTGGCTCGACGGGTGTGCTGATGCGACCTGCCGCGTCCACCTGGAAAAAGCCGACGAGGCCCGGCAGATCCACCGCCGGGGCAAGATCCGCCAGCGGCGAGCGCTGCAGGTACTGATCGCCCGACAGCACAAAAAATTCGTAGTCCGTGGCGGCGCGTGCCTGCTCGGCGGCAAGGGTTCGGCCCAGATCGTCGCCGATGCGCTGGGCGAGGCCTTCGGCCAGCGCATGGGCGCTGTGAAAACTCTGATAGCGCAGGTTGTTCGCCCCCTGCCAGACGAGCACCGCCGAAGGCACCAGGAGGCCGAGATAGAGCAGGGCGCACCAGCGCCGCAGTCTCCGGGTGGCGTCGGTCATCGATCGGCGCCATCCAGCCGGTAACCGGCACCGCGAATGGTGACGATGTGCTCAGGTTTGGCGCTGTCGGCCTCGATCTTGCGGCGCAGCTTGGCGATGTGGATGTCCACGGTGCGCGTTTCGATCTGCGCGTCTGGCTGGTACCCCCACACGCGGTGGAGGAGCTCCTCGCGGGGCACCGGACGGTCCGGGTGGGCGTGAAGATATTGCAGCACGTCGATTTCGCGTCTGGTATAGGCGGTGCCGCGGCTGTCCGTGAGGTTGGCGGTATCGACCGTCAGGCTGCCGAGGCGGATGGTTGACGCCGCCTCTTCCTGAGCCAGGGTGCGGCGCAACACCGCACGAATTCTGAGCACAAGCTGCTCGATGGAGAACGGTTTGGCCACGTAGTCGTCGGCGCCGAGTTTCAAACCCTGCACGATGTCGTCATCGCCGGAGCGTGCGGTGAGCATGATGATGGCGAGCTCCGGATGCCTTTCGCGCAGCGCCTCACACACGCTGTAGCCGTCGCGTTTCGGCAGCATGATGTCCAGCAGCACGAGGTCGTACGCGCCACGCAATCCCTCGGCCAGGCCGCGTTCGCCGTCTGCCGCTTCGGCCACTTCAAAGCCGTGGTAGAGAAGGACGTCCACCAGCCCCTGGCGGATGGCCGGCTCGTCTTCCACGATGAGGATGCGGGCTTTGCGTTCCATGCTGTCAGGGTAGGCCATGCGCACGCACCTCCAGGTAAAGTTCAGGTAAACACACCGGCCGAATGTTTACGTTGCCGTGTCTTAAACGGCGTGGCTGGCGGTCGCAGTATGCGTGCTCCACAAGCACAGGAGCAACGCATGAGACTGATGAACCGATTTGCACGGCTATGGCGAGCAGACGCACATGCCGTGCTCGACCGCCTGGAGGACCCACGCACGCTTCTGGATGGGGCGGTGCGCGACATGGAGGTGGCATTGGCCGCCGACGCCGCAGAGCTGGAACGGCAGCGCCAGCGGCTGGCGAGCCTCGAACTGCTGGCCGGCACGCTGCAGGCGCAGCTCAGGGCGGCAGCGGAAGAACTGGACGTATGCCTCGACGCCGACGAGGACGACCTGGCCCGGGCAGTCATCAGGCGACGACTGCAGCTCGATGCCCGACGAGAAAACCTGGGGCAGGGGATAGAAGACACGCGCGCGGCGGTTGCTCGCCTGGATGCACAGATGGCGCAGCGAACGGACGACCTGGCGGCGGTGCGTGAGAAGCGGTCGCTGTATCAGGACACGGACATTCCTGCCGCTACCAGTGAACCCGCCATCTCCGCCGACCGTGTCGAGGTGGTGCTTCTTCGCGAGAAGCAGCGGAGGGCGTCGTGATGTTCGCCTATCCGTTGCAGTTGGCCGTTGCGGCCGCACTGAGCATCGTCGGCGCCATGCTGCTGGCGTTGCTGCCTGTGTGGCTCGGTGGCATCACATCTCTTCAGCTGGTGATCGCCGGCGTGTTGTCAGCCTACCTCGGCTTCGTGCTGGTGCAGGCGCGCGGACGGGCCGGGCGGCTTGTGGCAGCGACGGTCTGGGGTCTGGTGGTCGCTGGTTCTCTGACACTGCTCGAACCGCTTGCGTGTGTTGTGTTGTGGCTGGTGCTGATCAGCACGATGCGCACGGTGTTCTGGCATCCAGGTGCGATGAGCTGGCTGCTCGACCTGCTGCTGGTGCTGCTCGGTGCCGGCTTTGCGCTGTGGGCGCAGCCGGTGAGCAACGCCCTGGCGTTGTGGTGCTTCTTTCTCACGCAGAGCCTCGCGCTCTGGTTACCTGGCGGCACCCGACGCCGTCTGAATCATGACTTCGTGAGCGCATCAATGCAGGCCGAACGGGCTCTGCGCGCGCTTGCCCATCAATCATCCCGTTCAGGAGTAGAGCAATGAACATGAAATGGTTGGCCGTTGGCCTGATCTGTCTGACGGCGGGCGCCGTCGCCCTTACCCCGCAACTGCAACGCCCCTCACAAGTTGTCGACCCGGTGCAGGTGCCGCCTGCGCAGCGGGCCGAGATCGAGGTGGTATTCGTGCTGGATACCACCGGCTCCATGGGTGGCCTCATCGCTGCCGCCAAGGAGAAGATCTGGTCCATCGCCAACACCATGGCCAGTGCTGAGCCCGCACCGGCAATCCGCATGGGGCTGGTGGCCTATCGCGACCGCGGGGATGACTACGTCACCCGATTGACTCCCTTGTCAGCAGACATCGATCAGATGTACGCGACGCTGATGGATCTGCAGGCCCAGGGCGGCGGCGACACGCCGGAAAGTGTGGCTGCTGGGCTGTCACGCGCCGTGCACGATGCCGGCTGGAGTCAGCATGACGGGGTATACCGGGTCGTGTTTCTGGTGGGCGATGCGCCGCCGCAACACTACCAGGATGAGGCCGGCTATGAGGCCGTGGTGCGGGATGCGGCGGCGCGCGGCATCGTCGTCAATGCCATTCGCTGCGGCAGCAGCGCAGAAACCGAGCAGGTGTGGCGGCGGATTGCCGGTCTTGCTCAGGGGGAGTTTTTCTCCGTGGGTCAAGCCGGTGACGCCATAGCCATAGCCACGCCGTTCGATGAGCAGATGGCGGCGCTGTCGGCGAAGCTCGATGCCACGCGTTTGTCCTACGGCGATCACGAGGTGCATAAGGAGGCGGCAGCCAAGGCGACAGCGACCGACAAGCTGCACGACGCAGGCAGTAGCTCGGCGCTTGCCCGACGGGCGGCTTTCAACGCCAGTGCTGCCGGCCGCGCCAATGCGTTTGGTGAGCATGACCTGTTGGACGCGCTTGAGGCGGGCAAGGTTCGCCTTGAAGAGATCGCCCCTGATGCGCTGCCCGAACCGCTCAGGGCCCTCGAGCCGGCAGCGCAGCAGGTGTTCGTGAAGGAGCGCCAACGGGAGCGGCAGAAACTATCCCAGACGCTTGCGAATCTCTCCGAGCAGCGCGATGCCTACCTCGCCGAGCAGGCGAGCGTGCTGGAAGACAAGGAAGAAAGCCTGGACTACAAGCTGGGTGCAACTATCATGCGGCAGGCGAACGACAAGGGTATGGCGTACGAGGCAGAGGCTGCGCCTAAGCTCTGAGAGGCTTCTCCAGCACCAGCTCGTCGCGGATGACGATCTGGTGCTGGCCCACGATCTGACCGGTCATGCCCTTGATGCGTTGCACCTCGGCGAAAGCACCGGCGTTAAGCGCTTTGAGGTGATAGCCCCGGCGCTGATAGAAACGCAGCGCGTCGGTATTGTCGTTGGTCGTACACAGCATGAGCCGCTGGCAACCCGCCTGTTCGACCTTCGTTTCCACTGCGGCGAGAAGCGCGCTGCCGGTGCCTTGCCACTGCTCGGTGGCGGCAAGCGCCAGAAGTTCCGCCTGAGCGCCTTCGATCCGGAACGTAGCGAAGCCGATGGGTACTGCCTCGCTGTCGGCGATGAGCGACGGGTAGTCGCGAAGCTGGTACGCCGTGCCCTGACTCACCACCATTGGCCCACCCACTTCCCGGCTGGCAACGATCAGCCAGGGCTCGTCTGCGTCGGTCGCGTCGCGAATGCTGAGTGAGGCGGCGGATTTCATAACCTGGCGAACGCCCGGGTTCGGGCTTCATCATGACAAGTTCGGTACAGGCGCACGCCCATGGCGATGGCTACGAGCGTGAGGCCGAGGGTCAGGGCTGTCCAGAATCCGTACACGCCCATGGGCTGCAGTCCGAACGCGCCAAACGCCAGCGCGATACCGAGCGGCACGCCTACCAGCCAGTACCCTACGAGCCCGTACACCATGGGCACGCGCGTGTCCTTGTAGCCGCGTAGCGTTCCGCCGGCAACTGCCTGAGTATCGTCGACAATCTGGTAAAACGCGATGAACAACAGCAACGTCGCCGCCAGAGCCAGCACGTCGGCGTCCGAGGAGTAGGCCAGAACAAGCTGGTGGCGCAGCAGTACCAGCAGCAAGCTGACCACGAGCGCGTAGACGAAAGCGAAGCGGTACGCGGTGCCGGCGGTGCTCCGGGCCGCTGCAAGATCGTTGGCGCCAACAAAGTACCCCACGCGAATGCCGGCCGCCGCGCCGAGTGTGGATGGAATGACATAGGTCAACCAGTTCAGATTGCCGGCGATGCTGTGTGCTGCCAGGGGGATGTCCCCCATGCGGCCAATGAGGAAACCGATCACCGCAAACACGGCCATCTCCACGAACATCGTCAGGCCGATGGGTAAGCCGATGGTGAGGATGCGCCGTATCTCGCCCAGTTCCGGCCAGGCCCACCGGCGAAAGGTGTCCGTCGCTCGAAAGAACGGCCGCCGTATCACCACCATCATCAGCCCAAGTTGCAGCCAGAACACCGCCGCGGTGGCGTAGCCGCAGCCGACGCCGCCGAGTTCCGGGAAGCCGAACGCACCGTAGATCAGGGCATAGTTGAGGAATGCGTTCACCGGCAGCACGGCGCCGGCAATCAGCATGGGCGGCACGGTATGCCCGAGCCCTTCGCAGGTGTTGCGCAGCGCGACGTAGGCCATAACTGCCGGTGCACCCCAACAGACGCCCTGCAGGTAGCCGACGCCGATGGCTGTGGTGGTTGGATTGATCTGCGCCAGGCGGAACAACCACTCGCTGTTTGCCAGGCAGGCGATGAGCACGACGGAGGCGCCCACACTGATCCACAAGCCCTGGCGAATACGCGGGCCGGCAAGGCTGACGTCGCCGCTGCCGCGAAGTTGCGCCGTGATCGGCGAAAGCGCCATGGTGATGCCGGTGAGCAGGAAAAACAGCGGCCAGAGGACACTGCCCGCCAGCGAGACACCTGCGAGATCCGCGGCGCTGTAGTGGCCCGCCATGGCAGTGTCGAAAAAGCCCGTCGCCATGATGAAAAACTGCGTTGTAATCATCGGCCAGGCAAGATGCAGGAGTGCGCGCAGCTCTTTCATCGTACCGGGACCGGTCAGATGTCAGCGATGGCTTTGATGTAGGCCGGGCGTTTGCTGATGCGCTCGAAGTACCCCGTCAGCGCTGTTCCGAGGCTCGGGCGCGTGAAACGTGTTGCCATGAGCAACGTCTGACCCACGAGAATGTCAGCGGCTGTGAACATCGCGCCCATGATCCAGGTCTTGCCGTTTAGCTCGGCGTCAAGGGCATCGCAACACAACTGCACACGGCCGCGCATCTCGTCGATGACGTCCTCATAATCCGCGCCGTCAGGAAACGCCCGCCTGTGGTTCACCACTTCGCCCACGGGTCGAGCAAAGGTCGCTTCGGCAAACCAGCACCACTGGCGGTACAGCGCGTGCGCGTCGGTTCCCGGCGGTGGCATCAGTCGGCCTTCGCCATACTGCTCCAGGATGTAGTCGATCATGGCACCGGACTCGAAGAGTTTCAGGTCGCCATCCACCATCACGGGTACTTTGCCCACGGGATTCATGCGGCGCCATTCGGGTGATGCCCTGTACCGCGGGGAGAAGTCTACCGGGTGCACACGGTAGGGCAGCTCGAGCTCTTCGCACAGCCAGATGATACGCATCGAGCGCGAGATGGGTACGTGGTAGATGTCAAACAAAGCTCGGGCCTCACACCGGTCTGGCGGCCAGTGTGCAGTTCCGGGCGGGTCGAAGGCAATGCGCCCGGTGATTCAGTTGCCGCCGGCGGCCACCACGCTCCACGTAAGCTGCGTCGGGGGCTTCGCCGGCGGATCATCATTGACGGCCTGGTAGCGTTGCACTGGAGCGGGTTCTGCGCTGGGCGCTGGCTGTGCATGGCGGCGATAGATGTCGTCGTAGTAGTGCACGACGCCGTCGTGCGCCCAGTTGGTGATATAGACGATGTGTACCGGCAGGTGCTCATCCAGATCGATACGGGCGTTGTAGTTCTTTGCCAGATGGCGTTCGATGTCGTCCTCGGTCATGTTGCTCTGCATGGCGAGCACTGCGCGGGCCAGTCGAAAAGGATCCTCCAGGCGGATGCAGCCATGGCTGTACGCGCGGCGGGTCTTGCTGAAGTGCGAGCGGCTTGGTGTGTCGTGCAGGTAGATGCTGCTGCTGTTCGGCAGCATGAACTTCACTTGTCCCAGGGAATTTCCTGCACCGGGACGCTGACGCAGTGAGAATGCAAAACTGTCGGGGGTTATGTCTTGCCAGGCGACCTGCGCAGCCTCGACTTTCTGCCCGTCTTTCCACACTTCGTACTGCTTGTCGTCCAGATAGTTGGGGTCGGCCTGTACTTTGGGCAGCAACTCGTATGCGCTGATACGGCGCGGAACGTACCAGTAAGGGTTGACCACCAGATACTCGAGGGTTTCCTGGAGCTCCGGCGTCTGGCGGCGCGTGGTGCCGACCACAACCCGCATATCCAGAGCCAGCTTCTGCTGATCGTACAGGCGTAGGGTGAAATCGGGGATGTTAACCAGCAGATAGCTGCCCTCCAGATCGAGGGTGGCGGCGAGCGCGTTCCAGCGCCGTATACTGCCTTCTATCTGCTGGATGCGTGCCTGCACCGATACGTTCATTGCGCGCAGTGTGCCAGGGCCAATGATGCCGTCCGGTTCAAGGCCATGGCGTGATTGAAAGCGAATGACGGCGGCTTGCAGCTGCGCGTCGTAGGTCTGAGCTTCAAGGCCGCCCGCGGGCATCGCCTGGTGCGCCGGTAGATCTCCTGCGAGCACGAGCCGTTCTCGCACAAGCGCAAGCTCCGGGCTGACACTGCCAGGCTCGAGTGTGATTTCTGCTTTGACGCTCTGCCAGCCGCCCTGTCGCTCCACCCAGCGGAGCGTCTGCAACTCCTGATACAGGGCGTTGATCTGCGCCGCCGCAGGCGTTTGCTCTGCGTGGCCGTGCAGGCCGGCAAACAGTATCCCCGCGGTCAGCAAGGCTCGGAAAGACTGCTTCAACATATCCGAATCCATGGTTGAGCTGTAGGAAGCAGAGTACCCATTGCGCGAATCAGGAACGTGAGAGCTTGGGAGTCAGTTGTAGCGCTTGTAAGTCTGTTGTAATCGAGCGAGCGACGACGGCATTCCCACCCGGCCGCAAATTGCGCAAACTAGCGCCATGCTGTCTCTGCTTACCCCTGTGGCTGCGCTCCTCATCATCTGGGGCCTCGTACTCATCACGACACGCTGGTCGCCCTATGCGCTCGGCTTCTATCCGCACGGCACCATCGGCAGCGCCGCCATGTATATCGTTCTCGCTTTTGCGTTCCCCAGCGTCGAGGGTGCGGCCGCGAGAGAACAGATGATGGTGCTGCTGCACGCCTGTTTCGCTGGCTCATCGCTGTGCTGGTGGTGGACGGCGCTGCGGATGGCACAGATGCACGGGCGTCCGCTGCGCTTACCGCGGGCGCTGACACATGTCCTGCCCGTTGTGTTTGTGGGCGTACCGTTGGTGTTCGGTTTTGCCGGTGTGCCGGCTACGTTCGTCAGCCATGGGCCGCCGGAGGCGTTCGTCTATCACCTCGGCTGGTACGTGCTGGTGGTGTCATTGACTTGCGTGTCGATTGCGACCATCACACTGGGTTTACAGCGTGCCTGGACCGCGAGCGTTGCTGAGGATCGGCTCCAGTTTGCCTGCGTCGCCGCGGTGACGGTGGCGCCGATGGTGCTGGGCGCCGTTGCTGCAATTCAGCAGGGGCCGCTGGAGCTGATGAGCATCGGTTACGGCATCTCGTGCGCAATCATTATCGTTGCGATGTATTACGGTCAGATGGCGCCGGGGCTCGGCCTGTCGCTGGACGAGGTGTGGGCGACGGACCCAACGGCCTGCCTGGTGCTCGACCGCTACAATCGGCTTGTCTACGCAAATGAGTCCGCCAAGAAGCTTCTGGCAGAAGCGAAGGGGCGGGGTAAGCCGGTAGGCGAGTGGCTTTCGGCAGCGGTTACCGGGCGCAACGGTGAGCCGATAGACATCGATACGTTGCTGTCCGATCAGGAGTCGGCTTCCACACGGTTGCTGCGCCTGCGGTCGGTGCCTGAGCGGCTGTTCGTTTGTGAAACGCGTCTGCTGCGGGCGCGTGGCGCGGTGATTGGCCGAGTACTGTCGCTGCGCGACGAAACCACTCATGAAAAATTCCGCGAAGCTGCTCTGGCAGCGCGACGCATGGAGAGCCTGAGCCATATGGCAGGCAGCGTTGCGCATCGATTCAACAACCTGCTGGTGAGCGTGGTCGGGAATGTCGACATCGCCAAATACGAGATTGAGCAGGATTCTCTGAACCATCAGTCGGTGCGTGAGATCCTGCACGACATTCAGGCTGCCGGGCAGCAGGCGGCGGAACTTGCCAAGCAGCTGGTGACATTTACCGGCAACCAGCTCGGTCATAAAGAAGCACTGGATCTCAATCTCACGGTGCATGAAGCGCTGGCATTGATCGGCAAACGGCTGCCCGCGCGGGTGCGATGTGATGTCGCCCTTGCGGCGAGCCATCTCATGGTGCAGGGAGACCGTTCGCAGCTCATCGAGCTTGTGCTCAATCTGGTGTCGAATGCTCAGGAAGCATACGCTGATGCGGGCGGCAGCATCCGGGTGACCACAGGTTTTCGAACCGTACGCGAAGGCGACCTTTCAGGCATCTACAATCGCGGCGCGATGCGCCCGGGAGAGTATGCGTTCATCGAGGTGACCGATCACGGTCCGGGCCTGCCTGCAGATCTGGCAGATCGGCTCTTCGATCCGTTCGTGACTACCAAAGACGATGCGCAAGGGCTGGGTCTGGCGACGGTGCTGGGTACGGCCATTGCCCACGAAGGCGGTGTGGAAGTGCGTTCGGACGGGCGCGGCAGTAGTTTCACCATCTACCTCCCACAGCTTCCCACAACCGACAAAGCGGATGATTCGGAGCACGTTACTGTTGGGCCGGTGAGCCGCGAGAGCTGTCTGGTGGTGGATGATCACCCGGAAGTACTGAACGTGCATCGTGCAATGCTCGAATCGCTTGGTCGGCAGGCAGTCGCCACGACGTCACCCACGCATGCCCTGGAGATGGCTCGCATGTACCGCTTCGAGCTCGCGCTGGTGGACGTCTCCATGCCGGAGTTGCGGGGAGATGAGCTCGTGGCCCTCATGCGCGAGGTGGATCCAGATCTGCCGGTTATTCTGGTGAGCGGCTATGCCGACGAACAGGCGGAAGCAGAGCGAATGCCGGGGAGAACCGTGTTCATCGAAAAGCCCTTCGGCCTTACGGAGCTGCACGATGCCATTCTGGAAGTGACCCGCCCTGCGGCCGGGTCTGTCCGCGCTGAAGTCATCAGCCTTTCACTGGTGCACGACAAGCAGGATTGAGCGCCTTACAAACTGGCCACACGCGCCCCACAACCACGTGTGTGTAGCTGTTTACACTCTGCGCTGATTCTCAACTCTGGGTCCTGGCCAGCACGTGCCGACAACGATATGCAAGACGACGAACGCCAAGAGACGGATGCTCTGACCAAAGCGCTGTTGCTCCGTGCGGCACAAGTGCGTGAACAGCGCAACGAGCTGCAGCGCCGGGGTCCGCAGGCCGCGCCAGCCAGGCAGAAAGTGCCGGTACGAGTACGCAATGCGGAAGGGCAGCCTGACCGGGTGGTCATGATTATCGGTGGGCGACACTATGTCGCTCCGGTTGCCGGTCGGCATCCGTTGAAGGTTGCCGAGGCGCTGTACAGGTACATCAGCAAGGTCGAAGACCCCACCTCCTGAGGCGCGCTTCGCCTCCCATGGGTAATGATGCGTAGCCGTCCCGCTACGGGCTATGCTCCCGCGGCGCGTTCCATCTCATGCGCCAACTCGAAGTCCCGGGTAGTAATGCCGCCCGCATCGTGGGTGGTGAGCCACACATCGACGCGGTTGTAAACGTTGAACCACTCCGGGTGATGGTCGCGTTTGTCCGCTTCGATGGCGACCTGGCACATGAAGGCCATGGCATCGCTGAACCGTTCGAAGGTGAAACGGCGGGTGAGCTTGCCGTCCTGCACCTGCCAGGATTTGGCTAGTGTGCGCAGCGCGGCTTCGATTTCGCTTTCTTGCATGGGGTGCATTGCGGGTCGTGAAGGTGAGGTTGGGATGACCGCCATCTTAGCTTGACGCCCCGCTATCTGTCGCTAAGGTGCGCTGAGCCAAACACTTGAGGAACATTTCATGCCCGGACTGCGCAGCGACATCGATCCCAACGGGCTGCTTGAATACTCCGTGGTGTTCACCGACCGCTCGGTGAACCACATGTCAGGCCGTTTTCAGGAGACCATGCGAGAGCTGCTGGTGAGCCTTGCGAACGTCTACAAGGCGCAGACCGTCACCTTCGTTCCGGGCGGCGGCACCTATGCCATGGAGGCTGTCGCGCGACAGTTCGTTCAGGGGCAACCCTGCCTCATCCTGCGTAACGGCTGGTTCAGCTACCGCTGGACACAGATCATTGATGCTGCGGGCCTCTCCGAGCAGGCGGAGGTGCTCAAGGCGCGCCAGGTGGACACCCGTACCGACGCGCCGTTCGCGCCCGCGCCCATCGATGAGGTGGTTGCCACGATCGACGCGCAGCAGCCGGCGGTGGTGTTCGCTCCGCACGTGGAAACCGCCTCAGGCATTCTCCTGCCCGATGACTATATCGCGGCCGTAGCCGAGGCAACCCGGCGCAATGGGGGGCTCTTCGTGCTCGACTGCATTGCCTCTGGCGCGGTTTGGGTGGATATGCAGGCAACCGGCGTGGATGTGCTCATCAGCGCCCCGCAGAAAGGCTGGAGCGGCTCACCCTGTGCAGGCATCGTCATGATGAACGATCGCGCTGAGGAGCGGCTGGCGCAGACGCAGAGCTCGAGTTTTGCTCTGGACCTGAAGAAGTGGCGGGAAATCGCTGCGGCCTACGAGAACGGCGCCCACGCATACCACGCGACGATGCCTACCGATGGCCTGCTGCAGTTGCATGCCACCCTCACGGAGACGCAGGCCTTTGGTCTGGAAGCTGCCAGAAAGGCGCAATTGGAGCTGGGCGCTCGTGTGCGCGAGCTGTTGCAACAACATGGCTATCAATCCGTTGCCGCACCGGGTTTCGAGGCCCCCGGCGTGGTGGTGAGCTACACCGGCGACGCCGGTATTGCCGGCCGGTTCGCCGCGGCGGGATTGCAGATTGCCGTTGGTGTGCCCCTGCAGTGCGACGAGCCCGAGGGCTTTCAGACGTTTAGGCTGGGCCTGTTTGGCCTCGACAAGCTGGGGGATGTCCCGCGCACCGTGGGTCACCTGGCGGATGCGCTGGCGGGCTTCGAGGCCGGCTGAGGCAGAATCTCTGGCGCCGTCTAGACTTCAGGCGTACCAATGGGTGAGTCGACAGCGTGGCGGAAGCGGCCGAACCGGCAGAACCGAACCAGCAGGCAGGGCAGGGCGCGGCACGGGGCATTGAAGGCTGGTGCCGCAAGCTCATGGGCGCCGATACACCGATTTTCGCCAAAACCGTCAGCGAGGTAACTGCGGTTACCGGCAATGAGGCGACCTCAGCCGCAGACCTGTCCCAAGTCGTTGGTCATGATGCGTCCATGGCTTCGCGGCTGTTACGCATCGCCGGTAGCTCTCTGTTCAACCTGCAAGGTCGCAAGATCGAGACCATCAGCGCCGCTATCGTGCTGATCGGTTTCGACGCGGTGCGTGAGCTTGCGGTGTCACTCGCTCTGATCGAGCATGTGCTGCAGGGGCGCCAGCATCATCGGGTGACCAAGCATATGGGGCGGGCATTCCACGCGGCAGCGCAGGCCAAGTCGTTTGCTGCGCTCGGGAAAGATACGTGCCCTGAAGAGATATTCGTGGCAGCCCTGCTGCGACAGCTGGGCGACATGTCCTTCTGGGCGCAAGGCAGCCGTGAAGGCGCGGAGATTGAACGGTTGTTCGATGCCGGGCTGCGCATGGAGGAGGCAGAGCGCAAGGTGCTGGGCTTTTCCATGAAAGAGCTCACCAGCTCGCTTGCCGAAGAGTGGCACCTTGGCGAACTGCTGCGCCATACCGTGGACGGGCGGCATGCCGAGGATCCACGCGTGCAGCATGTGGACCTCGGACACGACGTGGCCGAGGTGATCGAGGAGCACGGCTGGGAATCCGCGGAAGCCCGCGCAGTGATCAAGCGGGTGGCAGGCCATCTGCAGATGGCGCCGGCGGAGGTCGAGCGGCTCGTGCAGAACAACCTCGAAGAAGCACTGACCATCGCCGACCGCTACGGTGTACCGAAAGTGGACGAGGCGTTGCCACCTCTACCTGCGTCCCGTGGTGGCCCTGCGGCTCCAGCCAGCAAGCCGGGCGATCCAAACCCGCGGTTTCGCGAACAGGTACTTGCGGAGTTGGCGCAGCAGAGCGCGGGACGCCGTTCGTTGAACGAGTCCATGCACCTCATTCTGCGTGGTATCTACGAAGGGTTGGGTTTCGATCGCAC
Source organism: Gammaproteobacteria bacterium (assembly GCA_030428905.1). Classification (GTDB taxonomy): domain Bacteria; phylum Pseudomonadota; class Gammaproteobacteria; order Pseudomonadales; family Azotimanducaceae; genus SYFY01. Next base: position 4,298 of record JAUIED010000029.1, on the reverse strand, counting down.
CTGGTTTGCGCTGCTCACGCCGGATCGGAAATCGCTGCAGGCACGCTACGTGCTGGGCAAGAATCCGGAGACGTTTTCCGGCAGCAGCAGGCCGCTGCGCGCCAAGGGCGACCTTTTTTCGTCGCTGCTGGCTAAAGGAGAGGCGGTCACCATGACACCGGGCGACCGGGCAGCACAGCCTGACTACGTGGGATGGCTTGCCTACTCGACCTGCGCCGTCATGCCCATCATCGTGGCGGGCAAACCGGTAGGGCTTCTCTATGCGGATCGGGCCTCCAGCCGGCGCGCCATAGACGATGAGACGTTTGCCGGGTTCTGTGCCTTCGGCGAGGAGATTGTGCAACTTCTGTCTGGCGCTAGGCGCTAGGCGCTAGGCGCGTCGTTCACGCGGTCGCTCAAATGAAAAAGGGCCGGTTTTCACCGGCCCTTTCCGCGCTTCGCAAGGACGTGGTCCTTACGCGAAGCCCCTTGTCCTCAGGCGCTCGTGGAGCCTGAGATACAAAGTATCTTCGCTAGGACTGACGCCCCTCGAAATTCGCAATAGACATTGATCACCTCCTTCGCATGTTGCCCGACACGGCGCTGAGTATGCACCGGTGAGACGCAATTGCAACTCAGACGGCCACCCGCGCTTCCGGCCACAGGCGCAGGAAATTCTCAGAGTAGAACAACGTCTTGTCCGCTTCTGCAGATCCGGCCAGGTGACCCTCAAACTTGCCGATGGGGTCGCGTCCACCTTCCACGTGGGGATAGTCGCTGGAGAACAGGTACAGATGCGGGTTGGACTGGGCGATGAGCCGTGACACGTCTTCGTGCGGAAACGGCGTGAAACCCATCTGCTCGGTGAGCTGCTGGGACGGCGGGCGCTCGAAGCGTACGGATTCGTCGGCGCGAGCGTAGATGCGGGTGATATCGTCCAGGCGGTGGAGAAGCTCCGGCACCCAGCCGGCGCCCAGTTCCACGGCGGCGCCTCGCAGGCCAGGATGACGCTCGAACACGCCGTCCATCACCAGCATGGTGAGGAAGGTTTCCGGCGGCTGGTGCAGCACCGCGGCGTCCTTCGTACGCACGTTCTCGCCGCCGCCCATCCAGTCCTTGACTGCTTTGCGGCCGTTGTTGCTCCACGATGCCAGCGCCTGCAGCGGCGAGCCGCCCACGTGAATCACGAATGGCACACCGGCATCGCTGAGGCGTGCCCAGAACGGCTCCAGGTCCACGTGCCCGGGTGAGAAGCCGATGGGGGCGCGGTGGGGCACCCAGATGGACTGCATGCCGAGCTCAAGCGCAAAGTCGAGTTCTTCGAGTGCGCGTGCCGGGTCGTCCAGAGGTACCACACCAATGCCCATCATGCGCGCGTCGTGGCTGCAGAACTCGGCCACGTGCCGGTTCACTGCCCGAGCTGAGCCATAGCGCAACTTGGGGTCGAGTTTCGAGCTCGGGTGAAAGGCCTGGGCGACCGAGTGGGTTGGAAAGATGAGCTGCTTTTTGAAGCCGAGCAGGTCCAGAGCCTTGGATCGGTCGGCCCCGTCGAACGCACCCAGCGCCTGGATCTCTTTGGATCTGGCGATGAGGTCATCACCCATGTCGATCTGCGCGCGGATGTGCGCATCGGAGTGCTTGCCACCCTGGGCCATGATCTCGGCGACCTCTTCGTCGGTCACGAGCGATGCCGTGTAGGAGATCTCGTAGATGTCGTCGCGCAGATCCGGGTCTGCGTAGCGCTTGATGAAATCCGGCAGCTCCATGATATGGGCGTCGGCATCGTAGAACGGGCGATTATCGGGTGCGTAGGCCATGGTTCCTCCTCTCGTTGCCGGTACACTACCCGAAGCAGTTTGTGCCTGCGAGTTCCTGGGAGGGAGAGATGACAAGACCGTTCGGTGCGTTCGTGCCGGGCCAGACACGGCCGGTGTTCACAGTGATGGCGGGGGACGACTGCCTGCTGCACTTCGAGCGCGATGCGCTCAACGCCAAACAGCGCCAGGACGACCTGGACAACCTGGTGCTCACGGCCATGCTGCAGGTGGCGCTCACCTACATGGGCACCTCGCGCGATTACGTAGCGCTGCACGCCCTGTTCCAGGAGCAACCCTGGGCCGAGGCGTTGGCGTTCTACAACGACACGTTCGCGCGCCTGTTGGTCGATGTGGTGCCGCCATCCAACTATCGCTATTACCCGACGGAAGGTTTCTACGAAGCGGCGGCGGCCGGGCCGATGCCGGGTGAGCTGCTTGGCCTGTACATGGTCAGCGGCTCCAACATGCCGCTGCACGCGAGCGAAGAGGCCTGGGCATTGAGCAGGCGTGTGAATTCCAAGATGCACTTCGCCGCCACGGCGCCTGCGGCTGGTATTCCGGTGCCAGAGACCATGGTGTGCAAGCGGGATGCGCTGCGTTCCGACGCGGTGACCGCGTTTTTCGAACGGCACGGCCGCGTGATGATCAAGCTGCAGGGGCTTGCAGGTGCGCGCAACGTCTCCAGCGTCGCGAGCGTCGATGAAGCCCTGGCGTACACGGCGGACTTTCCCGAGGACATTGATGTAGCCCTGCAGGAGCGTCTGCCCACCGACGAGTACACGGAAATGACGGTGGATCTGACGATCACCGATCAGGACGTGACGATCACCAACGTGCGCCAGATCCTCTTTGCCGACGGCCTTTGGGTGGGCAACTACATCTGCAACGATCTCACGCTGTCACCGCGGCAGCGTGAGGTGTGTCTGCAGGTGGGGGAGTATGTGCGCCGGCTCGGCTACCACGCGCCCACCGGACTCAACTGCGGCATCGACTTTTTCGTACGTGGCGACGACATCGTCGTCATCGAGATCAACGCAAGACTCACCGGTGGCCTGTTCCCTGCCTGGCTGATCAAACGGCTTGGTGCGGAAGCCGAGCCCACCATCGCCTTTATCGACATGCTGAGTCCGGCGCGTTTTGCCGACTACCGGGCGTTCGTGCAGCGTCACCTCGAGGATGATCAGGGGCAGGGCATGCGCATCGTGCCCATGGGCTTCAGCCCGTTCGTGCAGAACGTGGACGGCCAGGAACGGATCTTCGTGTGGCAGATCGTGGTAGGCGACTACGAACGCTTTCGCGTATTGAAAAACGAGGCGCTGGGAGCAGAAGAGCTGCCGACGGTGGCGCTCATCCAGCCGCCAGCAGGCGCCAGATCGTAACCGCCGCCAGCGTCAGCAGCAGTACGCCCATGGCGTAGTCGATGGCAGTGCCTGCACGCTGCAGCCGGACCACAGCGCGTGGCGCCGACAGCGCCAGGGCGACGATGGCATACCAGCCGGTGTCGATGGCCCACCCCATGGCAGCGATGCCGATCTGCGTGGCAAAGGTCATGTCGGGTTGCAGCACGGCTGCAAACACGGCCACGAAGAACAGGGCGATCTTCGGGTTGAGGAAGGCGGTGAGAAAGCCCACCACGAAACCACCCGGTTGGCTTGTAGCCTCGGTGTCGGTTTGTGGTGCCGCGCGCAGGCTCCGTACACCGAGATAGATCAGCAGGGCTGCGCCGAGCCACTGCAGCAGCGCGAACAGGGTCGGCTGCTGCGCCATGAGTGAGGCGAGGCCGAACACCACGGCGAGTGCATACAACCCGAAGCCGACTCCGTGACCGACGGCGCTGCGCAGCCCCGCGCCACGGCCGCCTTTAATACTGGCACGGGCGACTACCGCCAGGCTCGGCCCGGGCGACATGGCACCGAGCAGCAGCGCGGTAGCTGCGGCCTGCAAGGAGTTGCTGCCCTCCGCCCACAGCGTCGCTGCGCTCGCCACCCTGCTCCTGCCGTTGCTGGCGGCAGCCGTCGTCGTTCTCGGTGGACGCTCCCTGATTCGTCAGCTACGCGCAACCCGACGGCACCTGCGGTCCCTGCCGCCCACGGGCCGGATCGTTCGCATCGGTGGAGCGCGCTGCGCGGTGGTGCAGGCCCTCGAGCCGCTGGCTTTCTGCGCGGGGTACCTGCGGCCCAGGATCTACGTGAGCGAACTGGCCCTCAGGGCCCTGCCGAGATCCGAGATCGAGGCGGTGATCGCACACGAGCGCCATCATCAGCGACGTCGGGACCCGCTCCGCCTGCTCGGGCTTCGCACCCTCGCCGATGCGCTGGCGTTCCTCCCGGCCTTGAGGGCCATGAGCCGGCAGCATGCCGCGCTGCTCGAGCTCGCAGCCGACGATGCTGCCGTGCGGGCGACCGGCAGCCGGGCGCCGCTGGCGTCCGCGCGCCTGCGCTTCGCTACGCCCTCACCGGCGCCGGGAGTAGCTGTGGCCGGTATCGCAGCGGCGCGCGTCGA
>JAUIED010000225.1 GCA_030428905.1 Gammaproteobacteria bacterium | reverse complement strand
TGGGCCGGTTGGCGGATCAGGAGTATGAGGAGTCCATCGATGAGATGAAGCACGCCGACTCCCTGGTGGAGCGCATACTCTTTTTGGAAGGGCTGCCCAACCTGCAGGATCTTGGCAAACTGCTCATCGGCCAGGACACTCGCGAGATGCTCGATTGCGACCTCAAGCTCGAGATGATGGCGATTCCTGATCTGCGGGATGCCATCGCCCACTGCGAGCGCGCAGGCGATTACGTCACGCGGGCGCTGTTTCAGAACATTCTCGACAGCGAGGAAGAGCACGTGGACTGGCTGGAGACCCAACTGCAGCTCATCGATTCGGTCGGACTGGAAAACTACCTGCAAAAACAGATGGGTTAACCAGCCAACACCTCCGGCGTGTTGACGTTCAGGAAGGTGTCGTGGATGTCCGCACAGGGCACCACCTGGTGAGTGCCTGTGGGCAGCGATTCTATCCATCGGTGCACGGAGTAGCCGCCGCCTTCGAGGTAGGCTTGAAGATGCGCGGCCAGGGATCTGTGCGCCAACATGTGCAGCCACTGGTCCCGTTCGCCATCGTGTGCCGTAACGACGAGCGCCGGCGGTACCGCCGCTCGGAACCGTTCAAGGAGGTCCGGCGCCAGCAGTGGCGCATCTCCCGGACACACCCAGATCCAAGGCGAATCACAGGTCTCCATGGCGCGTAGCACACCGGTCAACGGCCCATTGGATGGGCGTGGCGCGTCGCTCAGTACTTTTGCGTGCTGTGCGTATTGCTCGATGTTCCGGTTAGCGTTAATCACAACGGCGCCTGCCTGCTGGTGTGCGCTGGCCACCACCCGCGCCACCATGGGCACGCTGCGCCACTCGAGAAGCGGTTTGTCGGCGCCACCCATGCGCCTTCCGGCGCCGCCGCAGAGCACCACGGCGGTCACGTCGCGCCGGACAGGTGGCGTTGGTTTGTGCTGGTCTTGCAAAGCGCTATCCGCAAGCGTTTGATGGACGCACAGAATGTAGGGAGACAACGATGCTGCGTAAAGCGCCCGCCATATGTATGGCTCTGATCACCGCCGGGCTGATGAGCGGTTGTACCCAATCCACCCCTGCAGCGAAGGAGATGCCGCTGCAACCGACAGAAACACCAGCTGTCCAGCCGGCGCCGGTCGACATGCAGGCGGTCATTGCCGCTGCGGACCGCAGCGCGTCGGATCGTGCTCGGGATGGCGGTCGCAAACCGTCCGAGGTGCTTGCGTTCGTCGGTGTGGCGCCTGGCATGACGGTGCTCGACCTGATCGCCGCTGGCGGCTGGTACACCGAAGTGCTCGCGGCTGCGGTGGGGGCGAACGGTAGGGTGTATGCCCAGAACCCGGCGGTGGTGCTGCAGTTCAATGACGGTGCCAACGACAAGGCGCTCACCGCGCGTCTTGCGGATGACAGGCTAGCCAACGTGATGCGGTTGGATGCGGAAATTAACGCGCTCGACATCGCCCCCGAAAGTGTCGACGTCGTGTTCACGGCGCTCAACTTCCACGACATCTACAACCGCGATCCGGCGCAGGCCGCCGGCGTGGCGCAAGTGGTGCGAGCGGTTCTGAAACCGGGCGGAGTGTTCGCCGTGATCGACCACGACGGCAACCCGGATGCAGACAACGCCAAATTGCATCGCATGCGCAAGGCGGACGCTGTGGCGGTTCTTGAAGCAGCGGGTTTCGTCGTGGAGTCGAGCGATGTGCTCGCCAACCCTGCGGACGATCGAACGCAGTTCGTGTTTGCGCAGGGCTTGCGTGGTCAGACCGACCGGTTTCTGCTCAAAGCGGTGAAACCGGCCGGTTGAGGCAACGTGCCCTGGGCTTACTGGGCTTACCAGCTGATGTCCAGGCGCACGTAGGTGCTGCGGCCGTTGCCGGGAATGCGCTCGCCGATGCCCAGCGCCGGGTTGCCGGCAACGCGGTTGATGCCCGCCAGATGATCCCGGTAGCGACGGTCCGTGACATTGTCCACACCAAGGTTGAGGCGGATGTTTTCCGTCAGGTGCCATCTCGCCGCGAGGTTGAGCAGGGCATAGCCGGGTGTCTCGCTTTCGCCATTGATGCGCGCCACACGGTCCTGCCGGGCGTATGCCATCACTTCGCCGCTTACCGACCAGCGGGGCCGTTCGTAGGTGGCGGCGATCAGGCCGTTGAGCGGCGGGATGCGGTACAGTGATCCACCGCCGCTGCGGCGGTCGGCACGCACGTAGTCGATCACACCCTCCAGGCGCCAGTAGTCGCCGATGCGCAGTTGCCAGTCCACGTCCAGCCCGAAGAAACGTGCATCCAGATTGGCAAACTCCAGGGGCTCGCTGCCACCCATCATGGCGACGAACATCCGCGCCGCGGCATTGCTGGTTGGTTGGCCTGTTATGAAATCATCCACGTGCCGGTAGTAGAACCGGGGTGAAATGACGAACCGTTCGGTACGCCAGTCGAGACCAATCTCGATATCTGTAGCAACCTCCGGGTCCAGGTCGAGATTGCCCGTGTAGGTGCGTCCGTCGGCGAGCCCTGCGGTTGCCTGCAGAGGCAGCCATAGGAAACGCTCCTGGTAGGCAGGCGCGCGGCTCTTGCGCGAAGCACCTGCATAGAGCGCAAGCGCCTCACTGACTGGTGCACGCACGCGCAGTGCTGCGTCTATCAGCGTGTGCTCCTCGGAACGGTCAGCGGCGTTGAAACGGTCGCGCAGCAGCACCGCTGGCGGCATGCCGAGCACCGCCGGTGTCGCGTTCACCGGGTCGGCGTCGCTCGATACCCGGTTGGCGCGCACGCCCGCTTCCACGCTCACGCGGTTGGCGAGCTGCCAGGTGTTCTCGAGGAACAGCCCTGCAATGCTGCGCCGTGCATTGTCGAAGTTGGTGACGAAGAACATCGGCGCGTTGGGGTTGCTGATGTCCGATTCGTGCACCTCTGCGTGATAGTCGGCGCCGAAGCGCAACTCGCCGAGTGTGGCCGTGAGCCGCAGCCCGCGGTTATCCCCGGCGGTGATGTTGCGGCGCCACATGGCAGCGGCGGCCGGGGCGTTTCGCAGATGGTAGTTGCTCATGCCGTGGTCGATGTCGCTGGCGTAGAGCTGCAGCTCGACCTTGCGGTTGTCCTGCGGTGCATATGCGTAACGTATGCTCGCCAGATCCGAGTCGATGTAGGCGATGTCCATGGGCAGCGCCGATGTGCCCGCGTCCCCGGTATTCACCCGCGTGAAGGCGACGGCGACGGTGTGATCACCCGCTCGGGCGCTGTAGTGCACGCCGGTACGGTCTCGCGTGTATTCGCTTGGCAGTACGCGGCCGCCGTCAAAGTCGACATCGTCCGCCTGTTCGGCCATGGCGGAAACCGCGAGCTTGTGCTGGGCGCCGGCCAGAACCGCCACGGCGGCGGCCATGCGCGCCTGGTTGGCGCTGGCCCAACCGGAGCGAAAGCGTCCGGAGAATGTGGTGGTGTCGGTGAACTCGCCGAACCACGACTCGCTGGTGACGAGGCCGCCGATGGACTCGGCCGCCGCGCTCACCGGCGCGATGCCGCGGTGCACGGACAGGCGGTCGAGGCTCACCGCGGGTGCGTAGGAAAGGGGCGGGTCCATCCAGTTCGGTCCACCGGGGCTGATGACCGCGCCGTCCACGTGGGTGGCCACGCGAAACCGCGACATGCCGCGGATGGTTGGGGTGCCGGTGATCGGGCCGTTGCTTGCAACATCGGCGCCGGCCGCTCGCTTCAGCAGTGTCGCGGTGTCCGGCGTGAGCCCGTAGGTGTCGTCCAGTTCGATGGTGCGGCGCTCACCTGACGCCTGCACGATGATTTCTTCGAGCGGCGGGGATTCCACCGCTGCCCAGGCATGCCCCATACACAGGCATGCCGCCAGCGAAGCGCTTTGCAGCTTCATATCTGCTCCTGATGAAAATGGCTGAAGACGCCCCGCGTGGGCGTCTGTTGAATCATTCAGGTAGCAGCGGGTGGTGCGCGAGGCTGTTGTGTGGGGTATACGCCGCTCTGGCCGGAAACCAGGGGCGGGCGCTGCGCTTGCAACGCCGGCATCGGTGGCGTGCCTTCGATTTCCATCGACGCAAGCACCGCATCTGCGGCGAAGCCGCCGCCGAGGTCGCAGTGCTCCGGCATGCTGCCGGTGTCGCCATGTGCGTGGTGGTGGTGATGCGCACCGGTCAGGTGCGCCATGATCTCAGCAGGAATGCCGTCGCCGCACAGTTGCAGGGGCCAGCCGCTGTCCACGGCTGCCGGCATGTAGCCTGCAGGAACCAGCAGTCGCAGCAGGAATGCTGTGCCGGTGATGGCGAAGAGCAGTCTGGGTCGGCGCGGACTCATATGCCGATCATACGCTCAGGCGCAGGCACCTGCGATAACATTGCGGAAATTACGTGTGCGCCGCTTATAACACGTTATCGCACGCCCTCCCAGGCAGCGCGCACTACACCGTCCGGGTCGCTGACCACGCCGCCATTGTCATCGAACCGCCACGTCTGCCGCAGATCGGCCGTGTAGGCCGGCCAACCCGGATCCAGATCGCGGATGAAGCGCGTCCAGGCGGCATGCATGTCGTCTGCTACGGTCTGCGGCAGATCGCCCGGGCCGAGAAAAACACCTACCCCAGGTTGGTGCAGATTGTTGAACGCGAACGGAATCTCCAGCGCGTGGGTAGCCTTGAGCCGGCCGTCGAACGCCCGAGACTGCCAGCAGAACCAGTACATCCATGTCTGCGCGCCGTGGGTTTCCCGCGCCTCGGCGAGGCGGATGGCGGGTATACGGAACATGTGATCGGTGGTCAGGCGGATCAGCGTCTGCTGGGCGTCTTCCTCCGGGTAAGCGCTGCGGCAGGCGGCAAGAACAGACTGTGCCTGATAGCTGAGCGTCGCCCGCTGCAGTTTTGCCTCGTCCACGTTGCCATAGCCCCAGAGGGTGGTTTCGTGAGCGTTGCTGCCGGTGAGCACCGGCACGCCGGCGCCCATACCAAGGCGGATCGCATGGATGGGCGGGTCGGGCAGTAGCGGCGTGCCGTGCACCGGGTAGAAGGGCGATACGGCGACCCCCAGCTTGTTGATGAATCCGGCACCGGATTCCAGGTCGCGGATGGTTTTTGTCTGCGCATCCAGTATGGCATCGACGCTGGCGGCCTCGAGACCTGCGGGGTCATCCACACCGAGGTGGGCGAGGAACCAGTCGCTGACTTCGCAAGCGGCGTCCTGTGGCAGCGTGTGGTGCGCACCGCCAGATTGCGGGATCGCTGCGCGAAACAACCCCTGGGCTGCCTTGCAGCCGAGCAGCGTCGCGACGCTGAAGGCGCCGGCCGACTCGCCTGCGATGGTGACCTTGGCTGGGTCGCCGCCGAATCGAGCAATGTTGTCGCGCACCCATTTGAGTGCGCCGATCTGATCCAGCGTGCCGAGCACGCCGGACTGCTCATAGGCGCTGCCGAATCGCGACAGGTCGGTGAAGCCCAGCGCGCCGAGACGGTAATTGATGGTGACCACCACGATGTCGCCGTTGCGGCAGAACGACTGGCCGTTGTACCAGGGAATCGCCCCCTGGCCGGTGCGGTAGCCGCCGCCGTGAATCCAGAAGAGCACCGGACGTGCCCCATCATCGACTCCGGGGGTTTGGATGTTGAGCGTCAGGCAGTCCTCGTCCCAGCGTACGCGCGCAGCGTCGGTGAGGCCGCCGCCGGCAAGCTGCGGCGCGGCCGGGCCGAAGCGGCGGGCATCGCGCACTTCGCTCCAGCCGGCGTGCGGCTCAGGTGGTTTAA
>JAUIED010000028.1 GCA_030428905.1 Gammaproteobacteria bacterium | reverse complement strand
GGCAGCTCGCGCAACGCAAGAATGGCATGGCTCAGCGCCACCGATGGCGCTCCCATGGAGGCCGGCGTCGTGCACCACCAGTAGTTCACCAGCAGGTTGAAAGGCGCGCTGGCCCGAACATGGTGCCACCACATGCTGGGCACGAAGAGTGCATCCCCTGGTTCCAGATCCGCAATCAGGGCGTGCTGCTGCGCTTGTGCAAAACGGGGAAAGCGTTGCAGGTCCGGCGCATCGAAATCCACCAGACTGATCATCTGCCCCGATGGCGTGCGGTCGATGGGACCAACGTACAGGTTGTGTAGCTGCTCCGGAGGAAACAACGTGAAGCGCCGCCGGCCAGCGACTACGCAGGCAAGATTGTCCGGAAAGTCGAAGTGCGCCGATACGCTCGTGGGGCCACCGAGCCAGAAGCTCGCCAGCGCATCGTTCACTGGCAGCGACACATCATTGGCCGCTCGAAAGCCAGGCAACCAGTCATCCACCGGCGTGGAACCCACGTAGATGGTGTCGATGTTGTCTTCGACCTTCGGCCCGAGCAAGCGGGCGAGCACCTGCGCCAGCGATGCCTTGCCACTCCTGAAGTTGAAGCCGGTGCAATCCGCATCGTAGAAGAACCGGCCGCGCATCGCGGCATCGCCCACATACACAGTGAGCGGTTTGTTGGCGTCGAAGGTGCTCAAGTAGTCGGCAAGTGCTTCCGCGGAATCTACTGCCCGAAGCACGGCGGGCCAGGCCGCAACGTAGCCTTTCAACACCAGCGGCACTGTGGATTCGTATACGGCGGCCGGCAGCGGCGCACCGGCGTCGACCTGCAAGTGCGCAACCTGCTGCACGTCAGTTGCCCTTGCCGACCAGAGCGTTCTTGCGCTGGATCAGGGCACGCACGTTCGACATGGAGGCAAGCACCATGAACAGCGGCATGAGAAAGCCCTCGCGATTGAACCGTTCGAGCACCTCTCCCGGCAGCTCCTGAAGCTTCTCTTCATTGATACCGTGCAGCCCGATGAGCTGGTTACGTGACCCATCGTTGAGCGAAATCTCCAGTGTCACCGCTTCCAACAGACCTTCCGCGTGCAGCGCCGCGGTGAACTCCCGACAGTGACCGAGTCCATCGTGGAGGGCCTCCAGCAAGCCCGCCTGCTCTTCCAGATACTGCGTTCGGCCTGACAACACATCGAACAACGCTTCGCCTTCATTGCGGCTGACCCGTGGATGGGACATGTCGAGCGAGAGCACCCGTGCCTGCTCCTTTCCGCCCGGAACATCCTTCACACCGACCATGAAGGGACCTCTACGGATCATGGCCGGCACGTAGTCCGCGCTCCAGGTATCCCCCTCCAGAAACAGGTTTTCACCGTCTTCAAAACCAAGCAGCGCCACCGGGTAATACGCGTCGTTGCGATCGATCTGAAAAAACACCGGATAGCAGGCCTGCACGTTGCGCAGTTCGAACGGCATCACCATCACCTGCATGACCGCATCGCCAAAGCGTTCGCCGGGTGTGGTGACCACCCGCACATCGGCGTGGTCGGTGCTGTTGAGAACCTGAAAATCCGAATCCGTCATGCTATCGACCTACGAGTTCCTGAATGAGAGATCGGTTCGGGATGAGTCCCGAAACCAGCCTGCGGCTCTGCTTCTTAACGTCTTGCGTCGCCTGTTCCAACTCGACAGTCTCTGCGCAGTTGGGCATGTATTGGGGCCGGAAGCCCATGCCGTAGAGAACATACTGGTAACTGGCCGACGGGAACAGCTCGTCCAGCATCGGCGCGTCCCGATGGTAGGGTGTTTGCTGACGCCAGAGCAGCAGCTTGTCTGCCAGCGAGTCCGGCCAGGAGCCGCGAGATCGGTGCGCTCGCCAGTACTCTGAGTCGTCGCGGCGGCTGACCGCATAGTGCAGCTTGAGAAACTCGATGATGCGCTGCCAATGGTAGGTCAGCTTGTCGTTGAACTGCTTTGCCACTGCATCCATGATCACCCGCTCACGAGGAAGCTGCTGAGCAATCAACGCAGCAGACTGCTCGATGAGCGCGATTGCCGAAGCCTCCAGCGGTTCGATGAACCCTGCAGACAACCCCACAGCGACACAGTTGCGCTCCCAGAAACGCGCGCGGTAGCCGGGCTGGAAACGCAACGTTCGCCAGTCCGCCGCATCGGAATCCCGCAGCGTCGGGTCTGAGCCGATATACCCAGCAAGAATTCGCCGCGCTTCGTCGTCGCTGGTGAACGAAGATGCATACACATGACCGATACCCCGCCGCGATTGCAGCGCAATGTCCCAGATCCAGCCCGCCGGCGTAGCGGTACTGTTGGTAGCGGAGGGAATCGGCGATTGCACATCAGCGTAAGGTACTTGGGCAGCTATCGCTGAGTCATTGAAGAGCACATCGTCCACCGGCAGTAGCGGCACACGGTAGTGCTCGCCGAGCAGCAGAGCACGATGGCCGGTACAGTCGATGAACAGATCCCCAGCCTCTCGCACGCCGGTGTCTAGAATGACCGCTTCAATATCCGTATCCGGCGCACCTTCGATACGGGTGACGTTTGCACGTACATGACGCACGCCGAGCCGGTCGACCGCGTGGATACGCAAAAGGTCGGCAAAACGGCCGGCATCGAGATGGTAGGCATAGTTCACGGCGAACGCGTAGTCCGGCATGCCGGCCTGCTTTGGTGCCAGGCCGCGATCAATAACGGCAGATTGCGGAGTGACAAAGCCGGCAAAATCGCCCACACCACCGTTTGCCAGCCAGGCCTGTGCAAGATTGGTCGTGGCGTAGCCCGTCGGCAGACTGAACGGATGGTAGTAGCGGTCAGCATCCCCGCCACCGTTCCAGGCTAGGAAACAGGTCCCCTGCTTGAAGCTCGCATCCGCCTCGCGGAAGAGCAAGCCCTCATCAAAGCCGATCCGCCGAAGGGTTGTGCGTAGCGATGGCCAAGTTCCTTCGCCTACGCCAATGGTGGGAATATCCGGAGATTCGATGAGCACCACAGCCGTGCGGATGTCGCCAGCTGCGCGCCGCTCTGCGGCAACTGCACAGGCAGTCAGCCAGCCAGCGGTACCGCCGCCGACCACCACTACGGTGTGCATCCAATCTGTCATCCGGGCGCACCTCCCGCGGTCGTCAGAGCCCGCTACACGCTACCATGTACCCAGACAAAAAGGGCTGCCCCAAGGGCAGCCCATAACCGCTTGCTGAGCCGTGCTAGAACTTCCAGCGGAAGCCCACGTTGTAACGGGTTCCGAGCTGCGCTGCGAAGAGCGTCTGCATCTCATCCCGGCCGAAAACGTGGGTTGTTTCGTCGGTGATGTTCAGCACGTCCACGAACACCTGCGCGTTCTCGGTAATCCAGTAGTTGGCGCTCATGTCGAGCTGTTCGTACTCCGCGACGTAAGTCGGTGGAACGGAACCCACATTCGTCTGCCCCTCGCCGTTCAGGAAATCGTCGCGCCAGTTCCAGGCCACGCGCACGCTGAAACCATGCTTCTCGTAGAAAGCGATGAGGTTCGCGGAGTCGCTCAGCCCGTAGATCGCGAACTGGTCAACCAGCTGAAAATCATCGAAATCCTTGTCTGCGTCGACGATGGTGTAGTTAGCGATTACGCCGAAACCACTCTCACCGAAGTTATGCTGGATGTTGAATTCCCAGCCATCGACGTCGATCTCCTCGGAGTTGTCCGGAACGGTGAGACGGAAAGGACTCACACCGTCACGGCCCGCGACACCCAGAATCGTACCGGCCACTGGGTCTACACCCGGCTCATTCGGTCGGTTGGCGAGAATCCAGTTATACAGGACACCTCCGTCAACCGATCCAGTAGCAGCGCGCGCGTCATCGTACAGCTGCCCGAAAGCAGGATGCGGCAGATTGAACGCGTTCTCGACAACGTCTTTTCGGCCGATGAAGTTCTTCACGCCCTTCTGGTAGTAACCCACCGACACGTAACTGTCGTCACCGTAGTACCACTCGAAGGAGAGGTCATAGTTATCTGACTCCATCGGTTCGAGCGCTGGGTTGCCCCGCGACCCCGATCCGCCGTCGATGCGAGCAAGCTGATCTAGCGTCAGACCACCCTGTATGTCTGCATACCCGGGACGAGTGATTGTCTTCGAGTACGAGAACCGACCAACGATGTCATCGGTGAGATCTATGCGGAAGTCGAGACTTGGGAGCAGCAGATCGTAGTCGCCCTTGAGCGTCGTGAACTCATTGCCATTCTGCTGCAGGGAGAATTCGTTACCAGATACCTGAAGTATCCCGGTATAGGCCGGAGATAAAGCCTTGGATGTGACATCTGTCTGCTCGTAACGTAAGCCCAAACGCAACCCCACGGGCATAGCACCGATCTCACTCTCAAAAGTTACCTGCGCGTATGCAGCAAATGACTCTTCCTCTGTGCGGCGGTCCGCGGTGAAGTTTGGCGAGGCGCACAGCCCGGTACCGCAGGGCCCGAAATCACCACTGCCTGGTGCAAAGAGTGTGGCGTTGCCAGAGGCAATGAGTTCTTCCGTGCGCGCCACGAGCGTCGCCATGTCGTACGTGAAGAAATCCGTCTGACGACGGCTATCGCCACTGCCAGAGATTTCATCGAAACGTCCACGCGTGCTGGCGGGCGTCAGCAGATCGGAGATGGCGCCGGGCTGTGTCACACCACCCCAGGCGTCACGCTGAACGACGGAATTCTGCGAACGATTGTTCACTTCCGTCAGCTCCACGCCGAAGTCGATACCCTTGACGAAGCTGGCATCGAACTCGTAGTTGCCGGATAGACGTGTCTGCTCGATGTCCATACGCGACTGATCGTTCACGAATACGCTACCGGTAACGATCATGTCGTCAGCACTCAGCGGCCGGCTGAGACCAAGCTCAAGTACCGGTAGGTCGGAGCCGAAATACCCGGTGGTTCGATCCCGCGTAAACGAGGACATCGCCAGCAACGCAGAGCTGCCGAAACGGCTGTCGGGCTCGAATTCTGCAGAGGAGTCGTGATAGTCGAACTCCAGCGACAGCTTCTCGTTGACATCCCAAACCAGGTTGAAACCGACGGATTCGTTCTCCGTACGCCAGGCATCTTCACCCGCACCCATGGCGAAATCGGAGTTCGGCAGGTTCTCGGTGTAGACCAGCGGAGATGCTTGCGGGCCATCCGTAAACACCGTTTCCTGTCGGTCGAAATTGAACCACGCAGAGAGGTTATTGTAGGAGCGCTCCAGCTCCACCTCGGAGTAGGTGTAGTCCAGAGTGGCACGAATCTGATCGTTCGCCTGCCACTGCAGCGTGAGCTGCCCGTTGGTGCGCGTGCGCTCGTACTCGGCAAGTTCGTAGCCTATTACCTGAGGAACTGAATAGAGGTCGCCGTCGTCCGGGCGATTGACCTGCGCAGGGTCCGCAGCAATCGGGATACCACCCCACTCCTGCACGCCCACGTTACTACCCCAGCTGTTGTTGACCACACCGCGAAAGGTGCGCCAGCCACCAACACTTGCCGTGGCGGCACCGCTGTCACGCTCCTGGCGCACCGCGCTCAATGCCACACCGAAGCGATCATCGGCAAACGTGTTGGAAAACAGCGCAGAAACTTCAGGGGTGTAGTCGCTGCCCTCTTCGCTGGACTTGTCGTGCATGCCACTGGCCGCAACGGTGAAGCTCAGGCCGGGATTCTCCAACGGACGGGTGGTGCGGATGTTGATCGTCGCGCCGATGCCGCCCGTGGGAACTCCGGCTTCACCTGTTTTGTGCACCTCCACTGCTGAGATACCTTCGGAAGCCAGGTTGCCGAAGTCGAACGATCGCGTCAGTTGACAGGTCGCGGGCGCCTGGCAGGAAGCAGGCATCTGTCGGCCATTGAGAAGTACCAGATTGAATTCCGGGCCGAAACCACGAACCGTCACTCGTGCGCCTTCGCCCCGCTCACGGTCGATGGACACGCCGGTGATTCGCTGTAGAGATTCTGCGAGGTTTGTATCGGGAAAATCACCGATGTCTTCAGCGGTGATCGCATCCATCACCCCTTCGGAGTTGCGCTTGCGATCCATGGACTTGATCAGACTGCTACGGATACCCGTAACGACGATCTCTTCCATGGGTTGCACAGTGGCTGCCCCATCGGCCTCTTCAGCAACGATGGGTGACGTGCCCAGTGCCAGAGCAACGGCGGCGGCGATGGGTGTTTTCTTAAAGAGATGGTTTTCCATTAGTCCAATCTTCCCCTCTGCTGATGGACTTGATCTACTCGCTCCCAGGCAAATGACAACGCTGTCATTTGATCAGGCCGATTTATAAGCGACACCGACAACGTTGTCAATTCCTGAGCTGGAGATTTTCCGGGTTGTCAGACCGTAACCTGCTTCAAAAAGCATGTCGTACTCAGATCCGACGCCCGAATCCACCGATTGCGCCGGCCAGGACAGCGGCAACCTGCCTTCGAATGGCGCATCACCGAAGAGAACGTCTGCCACACCTGCGCCTTCGGAGCCCGGCAGCCAGGCGGCGACAAACGCTTCAGACGACGCGAGCTCATCATTGACCACCAGCGGCCTCCCGGAGACCAGCACTGTGACCACGGGAACGCCCGCATCTCGGATGCGGCGAATCGTCTCGGCATCCTCAGGATGAAGATTCTTGAGCTCGAGCGAGCGGCCGTACGGTTCCAGCGGGTTCATCAGCCCGTCGATCATCGAGCCCGCCTGCACCAGGAGATCGTCCCCTGAGCGGATGTCTCCGAATCCTTCGGCGTACGGCCGCTCGCCGATGACCACCAGCGCCACATCGTGCTCTGCGGCACTGGCGGACGCGCCACTCTCATCGTAGACAGCGCCTTCGGAGACGGCACGCACCGCTTCCCAGATGCTGGTGCCGACGATCGTGTCATTGCCGCTCTCGCCCTGCCAACTCAAGGTCCAACCACCGCATTGGTGGCCAAGGTTATGGGCATTGCGGCCAGCCACCAGGATCCGTTGTTCCGGCCGCAGCGGCAGCACGTCCGACTCGTGCTTGAGCAGCACCAACGAACGGCGAACCGCTTCCCTGGCAACGTCACGATGGGCCGCGCTACCGAACGAAGCACAGTCGCTGAGCCTGCGTTCTGCGGGCCTTGGCGCGGCGAGCAGGCCGCTGCGCCACTTGGCTCGCAGTACGCGACACACAGCGTCATCCACGCGCTGAACGTCTACACGCCCGCTTCGAACATGCGCGACGAGCGACTCGATGAAAGCACGCCAGTTCTCCGGCACCATGAACATGTCCAGGCCGGCGTTAACGCCCAGCGCAACGGCGGTGTCGAAGTCTTCATCCAGATAGTTGATACCGTCCCAATCTGACACGACGATGCCTTCGAAGCCGAGCTGTTCTTTCAGCAACTCGGTGATGAGGTGCCTGTGGCCATGGCATTTCGTGCCGTTCCAGCTGTTGAAGGACACCATCACGCTGGCAACGCCTGCCTGCAGTGCCGGGTAGTACGGCGCCACGTGCGTGGCTTCGAGATCCGCCCAGGAAAGACGCGTATCACCCTGATCGATGCCGTGCAGAGTGGCACCGTCTCCCACCCAGTGCTTCGCGCAGCCCATGACGCCTTCTGCCTGCAAGGCACGGACATAGGCCTCGCCAAACCGCGCGGCGCGTTCAGGGCTGTCACCGTAACTTTCGTAGGTACGGCCCCACTGACAGTTCTGCACCACGGCAAGCGTTGGTGCGAAGTTCCACTCCACGCCGCTCGCCAGGATCTCCCGCGCGGTAACCCGTGCCATGCTCTCCACCAGCTCTTCGCTGTCTGCCGCGCCAAAGCCGATGTTGTGCGGAAAGATCGTTGCCCCCCTGACGTTGTTATGGCCATGCACCGCGTCGATGCCAAAAAGGATCGGCACTCCCGGAGCATCGTCTCCCTCCATCATCGCCGCCCAGTAGGCATCGTTCATCGCCACCCAGTCCGCCGGCGTATTGTCGCCGGGGTGCGATCCACCGCCGGACAACACCGCGCCCAGCCGGTACGCACGAGCGTCTTGGGGCGTGGCCCACATGCGCTCAGCCATCGTCATCTGACCCACCTTGTCAGCCAGGGACATGGCGGCAAGCGTGCGTTCGACGAAATCTTGCTCCGAACCAGAAGCAGGCATCAGGGCTCCTCCGTTTCCACAAAAAAAGGCAAGTTGGCGTGTGCAACGCCACCGTTTGAATCCTGTGCATAGACGAACAGGCGATACGCACCGGAGCGTTCCGGTGCTGTGAGCGTCACCTGCTTTCCGGCCGTCTGTTGCAGCATCTGCGAGCGGTCCGCAGGCACCTCTTCAGCATCACCACCACCCTGCGTCGCGGTGCTTTCCTCGAGCACCACCCAGCGCAAGGCATCGCCATCGAGATCGCCTATGTCGGCATGCGCCTGGTATGTTTGCCCCGATGTCAGGCGCACACCGGAAGCGGCAGGCTTGCCGTCCAGAAGCAACGATCGCACTACCGGCACAGGATCGCGCACTCCGGCACCTGTCCAGGCCCGCTCGAGCACATCGATCGCCTCCGTACGCCTGCCATTCACAAAAACGCCATACCAGGTCGGCGTGCGCTCCTGCTTCTGGCCCCAGAGAAACACGTAGCTGCCGATCAGGCGCGCGCCGAGCCGTGGCAGCACCTCGGTGGCACCCTGGCGATACGCAGCGGCCTTTTCGGAACTCGTCAGCTCGATGGGCGCACCCCAGGGCGTTTTGGGCACCTCCCAGTGACCGATGGTGCCCCACTCCGTGATCATGATCGGTTTGTCGATGCCGATCGATTCGAGCCGCTCGGGAAGATCGAACAGCTCGCCATAGGTCTGCACGCTGACGAAGTCGATATCGGGCGCGCGCTCGGCGATGTCACGCGCGAGCGTTGCGGTGATGCCGGCGGTGGTGGTGGTGGTAGGGTGAAGCGGGTCAAGCGCATGGATCATGCGCGAGATGTCGTTCACCGCGTCGTAAACCCGAGGGTCGGTGTAGTCGTAATTGAGCTCGTTGCCGATGACCCAGGCCAGGAGCGCCGGGTGATCCTTGAAACGCAGTACCTGCTCTCGTGCCCGCTCGAGCTGCGCCGTGACGAACGCGGCATCGCCATAATCGTAGCCATGCCGCTCCCGCTTGATGTCCAGGCACAACGCCACGGTGAGACCGAGTTCGTGCGCGGCATCGAGGAACCAGCCGTCGCCGACGTTCCAGGTGCGGAACGAGTTGCCACCGTGCCGCTTCAATGCGCGCAGCATCTGCAGGGCGTCCTCGGAGTCGACAGCGATGCCCGCACCGCGCACCGTGTAGGGCTGCCCGCCCCGATAGAGCTGATAGCCATCGTCCAGGGTGCGAATCTCCACCGGTATCGCCTGACTCCAGGCCGTCGCAGCAAACACCATTATGAAGGCGAACACGCAAGGCTTCATTTCACCAGCACCTCGACTGACAACCCGCAGCCGGCATGCTCGCCCACCCAGATACGAAAACGCCCCGGCTCGAATACTCTCGCCCGCCCGTTGTGGAAGCTGAGCGTCTCCCTGCTCAGGGAGAATCGCAAGGTGCGTTGCTCCCCGGCTGCCAGAGTCAGGCGCTCGTACGCTTTGAGCTCGCGGACTGGGCGCGTGACACTCGCGACCAGGTCGCGCACGTACAGCTGCGCAACCGTCACCCCCGCGCGCGCGCCGCTGTTGATCACATCTACAGCAACCGCGACCGATGCATCGCCGGCAACCGCTTCTTCCCTCAGGTTGTGAAACTCGAACGTGGTGTAAGACAGGCCATAACCGAAGGGAAACAGGGGGCTCGGGTCGACGTCCAGGTGGAACGATGTGTTGCCAACCGACGTCTGCGGCGCTTTCGGATCAATGTCGTCGATATGGATAACGGTTTCCGGCGTGGCCGGTTTGCCTGTGTGGCCATGGGCATAGTAGATCGGCACCTGACCGACCCGCCTCGGCAGCGTCACCGGAAGACGTCCCGACGCATCCACTCCCCCCGTTATCACGTTCAGCAAAGCTGGCCCTGCCATGCTGCCGGGATGCCAGGCGTAAAGAAGCGCATCTGCGCGTTCGGCCACTTCCGAAATCGCAAGAGGACGCCCTGCAAGGATGACCACAATAACTGGCTTGCCTAGCGCTGCAATGTGCTCAAGGAGTGCCGATTGCGCTCCAGGTAACTGAATGTCCGAGCGGCAGTGCGCCTCGCCCGAGAGTATGGCTTCTTCGCCCAGCGCGAGCACCACGACATCACTCTCAGAAGCCAGGGTAGCAGCGGCATCGAACCCCGCCTGGCCGCGATCCCGACTGGTTTCCAGAACCGGGTCGTAGCTGAGACGCTCCCCAAACGTCGCAGCAAAAGCTTCACGAATGGTCACGCTGCGAGCGACATCACCGTCGAACACCCACGTGCCCAGCTGCTCGTACGGCTGATCCGCCAACGGCCCAAGAAGGCAGACACGACCCTCGATGGCCAGCGGCAGCACGTCGTTGTTCTTGAGCAGAACGATGCTCTGCTCTGCCACTTCCTGCGCCAAAGCCAGCGCTGCCGGTGTTTGTGTTGCCATGTGATATACGCGCACCGGCGCATCAAACAACCCGGCCGCGAACTTAACCGTCAGCACCTCCAACACCAGCTCGTCGACGAGTTGCTCGTTCAGCGCACCCGCTTCTACCAGCTGAGCTAAGTGAGCTGCGTACGCGCCGCTCACCATGTCCATGTTCACGCCAGCCCGTGCTGCCTGTGCCGCAGCATCTGCATCATTCTCGGCAACGCCATGCACCACGAGTTGGCTGATCGACGCCCAGTCGCTCACCACCAAGCCGTCGAACTGCCACTCCCCTCGCAGCACATCTCGCAGCAGCCAGGCGTTGCCGCTCGGCGGCATGCCGTTAAGGTCGCTGAACGACGGCATGATGGTCAGGGCACCCGCTCGCACGGCGGCTTCGAACGGCGGCAGATAGACATTGCGCAACTCGATCTCGGGCAAGTTCGTGGTGTTGTAGTCCTTGCCGGCCTCACATGCGCCGTACCCCACGAAATGCTTGAGACAACTGACCAGAGGATGCTCTGTATCGTTCTGATAGCCCCGCACCATGGCCGCGCCCATGCGGGCGGTGAGCAGTGGGTCTTCACCAAAACTTTCCGCAATGCGCCCCCAGCGGGGATCCCGGCTCACATCGAGCATGGGTGAAAACGTCCAGTTCACGCCCTGCTGCGCAGCTTCCCATGCAGATAGACGAGCGGCTTGCTCCACCAACGTGTCGTTCCAGGAAGCAGCCATGCCGAGCGGAATCGGAAACACGGTGTGGAATCCATGAATGACGTCGCGACCGATCAGCAGGGGAATGCCATGCGGGCTGTCCTCGCGCGCAATACGCTGCAGCTCACTAAGCGTGGCTGGATCAACTTCGTTGATGATCGAGCCTACAGCACCGCAAACAACGGCCTCTCGCAGGTGATCAGGAAGCGACCCGTAGGCGCCTTCGACCTGCACGAGCTGACCGATCTTCTGCTCGAGGCTCATTTCGGCAAGCAATCGCTCTGCCCGCCCTCGGTCACCCGAAGAATACGACTCCGCTTCTGCCACAGCTTCCCACCCAGATTCGGCAAAGCCATGGATTCTATTAGGTGCGAACGGTTATGACAACGTTGTCAGAACTCAACCCTTCAGGGGGTCGCTCCGGTAGAACGTCGTATCACCACCTCGCAATGAAACGGCGCCTCGGAGAGGTTCGCCTCCTCCCCCCGTAACTGCCGCACGAGTCCGTTGACGGCCGCCTCTACCATGCTGCTGATGGGCTGACGCGCCGTGGTCAGGGGCGGCCACATATGAGACGCGACCGGCGTATCGTCAAACCCCACGACAGAAAGATCGCCCGGCACATCCAGACCGCGCTCATGCGCGTGAAAGCTGACCCCGGCCGCCATATCGTCGTTGCTGGCCATGATCGCCGTGGGCGGCGTATCGAGGGAGAGCAGCTTCGCTGCCGCCTGCTGGCCGGACTCGAAGGTAAACAGGCCTTTGCGCACGAGCGCTGCGTCGTAGCCGATACCGTGCGCCTTCAGCGCCTGCCGATATCCCTTGTAGCGTTGTTCCGTGGCCCGGTGATCGGGGTGACCGAGAATGAAACCGATACGATTGTGACCCTGCTCTATCAGGTAAGACGCAAGGTCCTGACTTGCCTGCGCATCATCACAGAACACGTTGATACCTTCGGGTTTCGGTGTTCTTGGGGTGACCGTCGCAAAAGGAACATCCAGCTCCTTGAGCAGATCCACGACACCGTCGATGTCGCCGATCGGTGCCGGCAGCACAACACCGTCCACCCGAGCCTGCACCGCAAACGTACGAATCTGCGCGAGAAGCTCGTCGTTGGGCAACGTGAGCGGCCGCAGTAACAGCGTGTACCCCTGCGCCTCGCAAGCCGCCAATGCGCCGTCCAGCACATGCTTCATGTAGCTGAATTCATCGGCATTCTCATAGATTAAACCTATGACGTAGGACCGCTTGCTGGACAACCCACGGGCAGCTGCATTTGGCTGGTAGTCCAGATCTGCGATCGCAGCCAGCACACGCTCACGGGTATTCTCGCGCACGTTGTCTTCATGGTTGACGACCCGCGAGACCGTCTTGATGGACACCCCTGCCCGTTGGGCGACATCGAATATGGTCGGCTTGCCGCCGGCGCTCTCGCGTTTTCTCCTGGCCATCAGGCGCTCATGAACCATCGAGCGCGCATCTTATCGCACCAACCGTCAAGGATGCGCATCTGTATCGCGACAACTCCAGCTACCCTTTTATCCATGAAATGACAACGTTGTCATATGGAGTTCATTGCACTATCTTCTGGCGCACTACACTTCGCTGAGAACCTGGAGTTCGGCGTGGCAAATCTGATACCGGTCGATCCATTCGACCTCATCATCTTCGGCGGCAGCGGCGATCTGGCGATGCGCAAGTTGTTGCCTGCGCTCTACCATCGACACAACGACGGCCAGCTACCTGCTGGCAGCCGCATCATCAGCGTCAGCCGCACGCCGATGGCGAGAGACCAGTTCGTGCAGCTCGTACACAAAGCCATCGAAGAGCATGCGAACGCCGGTACACCGGGAGATACCTGGCAAACCTTCGCTGACCGTCTGCACTACGTGGACGTAGACGCACTGGCGCCGCAGAGCTGGGATGCTCTGCGCGACCTGCTGGAAGGTCACGAAGAAAAGATCCGCGCCGTCTATATGGCGACACCGCCGAGCCTGTTCGGCCCGATCGCCCAGGGGTTTGCGGAGCGGGGTTTGATGAGCCGGGACATGCGTATCGTCCTCGAAAAGCCCGTAGGCAGAGACTACCCAACGGCGCGGGAGATCAATGACGCGGTTGGGCGTTGCTTCCCTGAGAATCAGATCTATCGCATCGATCACTACCTTGGCAAGGAAACAGTACAGAACATTCTGGCGCTTCGTTTCGGCAATTCACTGTTCGAACCCTTGTGGCGACGTGAGGTGGTCGATCACGTACAGATCACGGTTGCCGAACAGCTCGGCGTGGAAAATCGGATCGATTTCTACGACGACATCGGCGCGCTGCGCGACATGGTACAGAACCACATGCTGCAACTGCTCTGTCTGGTTGCCATGGAAGCGCCGAGCAGCCTGGAAGACGACGCAGTACGTGACGAGAAACTGAAGGTCTTACGCGCCCTGCGCCCGATCACTCAGAACGACGCCCACACCTCGACCGTACGCGCGCAGTATCAGGCCGGTGCGGTGGACGGCAAGGCCGTGACCGGCTACGCCGAAGCACTCGGCCGCGGGAGTGACACCGAAACCTTTGTGGCGATCAAAGCGGAGCTCGATAATTGGCGGTGGTCTGGGGTGCCTTTCTACCTGCGCACAGGGAAAAGGCTTGCTGCAAAACACTCTGAGATCGTCATCCAGTTCAAACCGATCCCGCACTCGATTTTCAGCGAATCCGGCTTCACGACACGACCCAACAAGCTGTCGATCATGTTGCAACCCAACGAAGGGGTGAAGCTATCGATCATGGCCAAACAACCAGGCCCAGGAGGATTTCGACTTCAACAGGTATCGCTGGATCTGAGCTTCGCAGAGACGTTCGGCGCCACGTACCCTGACGCGTACGAACGCCTGCTCATCGAAGTTCTGAGGGGCAACCCGGCCCTGTTCATGCGCCGCGACGAGGTGGAAACCGCCTGGCAGTGGATCGACGGAATTCATGCCGCCTGGCAGGCCAGGGGGCAGCAAGTCGAGCCCTACTTCTCCGGCTCCTGGGGGCCGACGCAGGCCTCACTGCTGCTGGACCGGGAGCAGCGCGCCTGGGAACTCGGTACGTGATACTCAACACTTTCGACAGTCGCAACGCCGCAAGCTCCGCTGTCGCCAAGCGGATCACCGACGAATTGACACACGCCCTGACCACCGAAGAGACAGTTTATGCTGCCCTTAGCGGCGGCACGTCGCCATTGGGCTGCTATGAGCAGCTGGCGAATTCGAAACTGCCGTGGAACAGAGTATGCGTTTCGCTGACCGATGAGCGATGCGTGCCAGGCAATCATGCAGACAGCAACGAACGCATGTTGAGGCAGCACCTGCTGACTGCTTGCGCTGAACCTGCGAATTTCGTCGCCATGCAAGACCTCACCTTTGCTACGCAGTTCAGCGTGGTGCTTGTGGGCATGGGAGAGGATGGCCACTTCGCATCCATCTTTCCGGATGCAAGCGAGCGGCAAACTGCCATCGACACAAACCAGGCACCAACAGTTTTGCAGACCAGCACCGCCGCCAGCCCCCATCGTCGGATAACCCTGAACCTTTCTGCGCTAACGTATACGAGCGCGTTGCTCCTCCTCGCCTTTGGAGAATCCAAAAAGCGGCACCTGCTGAATCCCGGCGGCCTGCCTGTAGATGCCCTTCTCGCACAGACACGCACGCCCGTTGAAGTGTTCTGGGCCGCTTGATCCAACAGGAATCACCATGCATCCAACCATCGAAGAAGTCACCGACCGCATCCGCGAACGCAGCACCACGAGCCGCACGGCGTACCTGCAACGCCTGGAAA
This sequence comes from Gammaproteobacteria bacterium, assembly GCA_030428905.1. Lineage (GTDB taxonomy): Bacteria > Pseudomonadota > Gammaproteobacteria > Pseudomonadales > Azotimanducaceae > SYFY01. The sequence goes on along the minus strand of JAUIED010000028.1, from coordinate 23,723 downwards.
ACGCAGCCAGCAATCGCAGACCCCGCTCGTCAATGGGCTGCAGCAATCTGGCACACGGCATGGCAGCGTGCGACGCCACGGGCAAACAGAACCTGGCAGCAGACCACAGCGCCAACCTTGCCATCATCACCGCATACAACGACATGTTGAGTGCGCACCAGCCCTACGAACACTATCCAGCCCGGATCCGTGATACCGCGCGTGCTGCCGGGGCGAACGCACAGGTGGCCGGTGGCGTACCCGCGATGTGCGACGGTGTCACTCAGGGGCGCGAGGGCATGGAACTTAGCCTGTTCAGCCGCGACGTCGTTGCGCTAGCAACAGCTGTGGCGCTGTCGCACGACATGTACGACGCCGGGCTCTATCTGGGTGTGTGTGACAAGATCGTTCCCGGGCTGCTCATCGGCGCGCTGAACTTCGGGCACCTGCCGGCGGTGTTCGTGCCTGCCGGGCCAATGCCGTCCGGCCTGCCTAACAAGGAAAAGGCCGCCGTGCGAGAAGCCTATGCTGCGGGCTCAGCAGATCGCAGCCAACTCCTGGCGGCAGAATCCGCCTCCTACCACGCACCCGGCACCTGTACTTTCTACGGCACAGCCAACAGCAACCAGATGCTGCTCGAATTCATGGGACTTCAGTTACCGGGCAGTTCTTTCGAGCCGCCCGGAACCCTGATGCGCGATGCGCTGACGGAGGCTGCAACACTCCGCGCACTGGACATCACACATCTCGGAAATCGTTACACGCCGATCGGCAGGATGGTGGACGAGCGATGCATCGTCAACGCCATGATCGGGCTTCTTGCCACGGGCGGCTCAACGAATCACACCATTCACCTCATCGCTATCGCTGCCGCGGCCGGCATCAGTATCGGCTGGCAGGACTTTGCAGACCTGGGGTCTGTGGTACCGCTGATCGCAAGCGTCTATCCCAACGGCGCGGCGGATGTTAATCAGTTTCATGCCGCTGGCGGCATCGGCTTCGTGATCGCAGAACTTCTGCGCAACGAGCTTCTGCACGCCGACGTGCCTACCATCCTCGGTGAAGGTCTGAACAGGTTCACGCAGAAGCCGTCGCTGGCTGACGCCGGCCAACTGCAATGGCTGGACGGCGCCGCCAGCTCAGCCGACCGATCAGTGCTTCGCACAGTGGCTGACCCATTCCAGGCTGATGGCGGCATTCGCGTGCTCGACGGCAACATCGGGCAAGCTGTGGCAAAGGTCTCAGCGGTACAGACACAGCACCAGAGCATTCGGGCACCTGCGCGCGTGTTCCGATCGCAGGAAGCGCTGCTTGAGGCTTTTGAGGCAGGCACGTTGGAAGGCGACTTCGTGGCCGTGGTCACCCATCAGGGTCCAGCCGCCAACGGCATGCCAGAACTGCACAAGCTCTCCCCCGTGCTGGGTACGTTGCAGAATCGCGGTCAGAAAGTGGCGTTGCTCACCGATGGGCGTATGAGCGGCGCCTCAGGGAAAGTTCTGTCTGCCATTCAGGTGTCTCCAGAAGCCCAGGAAGGCGGTATGATCGGCCGCATCTGCGACGGTGATATCGTGCAGATCAACGTCCAGGAAGGCCTGTTGCTCGTAGATGCAGATCTTCCCCAGCGGCCCGCTGCTGCCCAGGCGAGCGCTGACGTAACGGGTGTGGGACGCGAACTGTTTCGCCTGTTTCGTGACAATGTCAGCCCTGCCAGTCGCGGTGCTTCGATCTTCTCGGCGCTTTCATGAGCAACGCCACCTCCGCATCTCGACTGCTGGCATCCGTCAGCGTGCTGCCGGTCGTAGTTTTGCAGGACGCGACGCATGCCGTGCCGCTGGCGCAGACACTGCTCAGAGAGGGGATCGACGCCATGGAGATCACCCTGCGCAGCGCCGCAGCACTCAGGGCTATCGAAGCGGTCGCCACGGCGGTGCCCGAGATGCTGGTAGGCGCCGGCACCGTACTGGATATCGCGCAGATGCGGACCGTGCAGGCGGCAGGCGCACGATTCGCTGTGAGTCCTGGGGCTTCCGAAGAACTGCTATCGAATGCATGCATGCCGTACATCCCAGGAGCGGCCACTGCCTCCGAGTGCATGGCCGCGCAACGCGCGGGATACACGCTGGTCAAGTTTTTTCCTGCTGAAGCGATCGGCGGCATTGCCGCTTTGCGCGCTTTGTCGGGCCCGATGCCCATGCTGCGCTTCTGTGCAACCGGTGGAATCGACGCTGCCAACGCTTCGGCTTACCTGGCGCTCAACAACGTCGCGTGCGTCGGCGGCTCATGGTTCGTTCCCGAAGAAACTATCGCGACCGGTGACCTCCGCAGCATCGGCCGCCTCGCCAAACAAGCCGCGGTGCTCGGTCGTGTCTGACTACCACTGGCTGCTCGCGGACATCGGCGGGACGAACGTGCGATTCGCCTACTCGGACAAAGACAATCTGCACCACGAACAAGTGCTGGCCACCAATGACTATGGCTCGCTCACTGAAGCTGTTACGGCATATCTCCACCGTACCGGCCTGCAGGCACCAGGGGCTATGTGCCTGGCGGTGGCGGGGCCGGTTGCGGGTGGTCGCGCGCGAATGACAAACAGCTCCTGGGAGCTAGACGCACAACAGATCAAAACCGAGCTCAGCCTCGATCGGGCCATCGTGCTCAACGATTTTGAAGCCATTGCGCACGCCCTGCCCTGGCTTGGCTTGCACCACAGCAGTCATCTTGGCGGCCCGGCGTTCGCGCTCGCGGGCCTTCATCCACAAGAACGCCGCTGCTATGCCGTTCTGGGCCCCGGTACTGGCCTTGGTGCTGCAGGATTGATTGTCGAGAGCAATCGTTCAACACCGATCGTAACGGAAGCCGGACACGCTGGGTTTGCACCAGAGAACGAGACCCAAGCGTACATTCACCAGCGCCTGCGCACCCGGTTCAGCCGCGTTTCTATTGAACGCCTGGTTTCCGGCCAAGGCGTGGAGAACATCTACTGGGCGTTGTCTGACCCACACCAGCACCATGCAGATAAGCAACCAAAGGCAGCGGCAATTTTCGAACGCCACGCCTCAGGGACAGACCCGGTCGCTGCAGATGCGGTAGAGGAGTTTGTTCGCATCCTCGGGCAGGTTGCGGGTGATCTTGCGATGAGCCTGGGAAGTTTCGACGGCGTGTTTCTGGCCGGAGGTATCGCGCAAAAACACCACAAGCTCATACACGGTGAGCGTTTTCGCACCGCTTTCGAGTCGAAGGGCCGACACGCTTCGCTGATGGCCCGCATTCCCACCATGCTCATTACGCACCCGCAACCCGGGCTGTTGGGATGCCAGGTGGTCTCCCAGGCATTTCAGACCTAACCTACGGGGCGGGCAGCAAGCTCCTGCTCAATCTGCGCGACTTGGGCATCTGACAGGCGGTAGAAGGTCAGCACCGCAACGTTGGCCAGCGCAACCACCGAAGGTATTACCGTAAACAGCAGGCGTATGCCCTCCAAGGCAGTACCGCTCTGCACCTCGTTGGCAACGTAGCCAAAAACCGCGAGCAACCACCCGGAAAGCCCTGCACCGATGGTCAGACCAAACTTCTGGGCAAACATCGATGCCGAGAAGACGAGACCTGTCGTGCGACGGCCGAATCTCCAGGCCCCATAGTCCGCGACATCAGCGTACATCGCCCACACCAGCGGGGCTGTAGGTCCAGCACACAGCGAACCCAGAATATTGAGAAGCATCATGATGCCTACCTGGTCGGCAGGCACGAAGTACAGTGCCAGCATGCATGCGGCATTGCCCAACGATAGAACGATGAGCAGGTTCTTCTTGTCGAATCGATCAGTTAACCACTTGGTGCACGCAACGCCAGCTATCAGCGCGAGCATGCCGATTGTCATGAAAAGGGTCGTCATATCAAAAAACAGAAACACAGGACTGCCGTCGTCACCCACGTAGTATTTGAAGAAGTGAATGGTGACGGCGTTTTTCAGCGCAATCGCCGTCAGGGTGAAAATGGCCGCAAAGCAGAGCACGACCCACGGCCGGTTCTGCGCCAGGAAGCGCAGGTCGTCCGACAGACGGCTCGACGACTCATCTGCCACCACGACACGCTCCTTTGTCCAAGCAAAAGTCAGCCAGAACATGACCACCGACGCGACCGCGAAAATCGCCATCGTCACCTGGAACCCCGCGGCTTCGTCCTCGGCACCGAAGAACTGCACCAGCGGCCGCACCAACATGGATATCAGGAGCCCACCGCCAAACGCGCCCACGAATCGGTAGCTCGACAACAGCGTGCGCTGCCGGGAACTCGGCGTCATCACCCCCATCAGCGCCGAATAGGGAACGTTGATGGAGGTGTAGAGCATCATCATCAATGAGTACGTCACCCACGCGTACACCAGCTTGCCGCTGTCGTCGAGGTCCGGGCCAGCGAACATCAGGTAACCCATTACACCGTATGGCACCGCCATCCAGAGGAGGTAGGGACGGAACTTACCCCAGCGAGTTTGCGTGCGATCGGCAACCGCGCCCATCACCGGGTCGTTTATGGCATCCCACAACTTCGACACGAAGAACAATGTGCCGACCGCCGCTGCGGAGATACCGAACACATCGGTGTAGTAATAGAGCAGGAATATGTTGAAGGTCTGAAAGAAGAAGTTGGATGCCGTGTCGCCCATGCCGTAGCCGACCTTCTCCTTGAAGGACAGCGAGCTTCCCTGAGGGTCATTCATGTCGTGCCTCCCAAACACCCTGCGAACCTAACCATATTCCGGCCTTGATGACAACGTTGTCAATCTTCGCATGCGGTTAATGCAGGCAGCGCAATCAGTCGTCAGCCCTTTCGTAGGCAAACACCTCCCCCAACTCCACCCCAAGGGCCCTCGCAATACGAAAGGCCACTTCCAGAGACGGCGAGTACTTTCCATGCTCGATGGCGATGATGGTCTGGCGGGTGACACCCACCGCGTCTGCAAGCGCCGCCTGGGTCATCTCGCCAGCCGCAAAACGTAAGCTGCGGATGTTGTTGGTGATGCTGGTGGGCTTTACCAACTGAGCTGCCCCCACCTATAGAGCGCGATCTTACAGGCGCAGCTCACCAGCTCCGACAGCACCATGGCGGCGAGCAACGTATTGGCAATCCAGAATTGATGCATCTCCAGCATGGCCTGCCCCATGGCAAGGAGCACCCCTGCACCAAGCACGAAACCACCGATGTACTCACCCTGCCGGTTGATGGCGCGATCGCGCTCATCCGCCGAGTCATCCTTGTCGCGGGACACGATCGACACAACGATGTATGCAACGATCATGAGCACCACGAGCGCCCCCACCGTGGCGAACATCGTCGCCTGATAGCCAATATCCTCCACCGGCAGGGTCTGTACCCGTTCAACGATCGAAAGGAAGTAGCTGCCGTACACCAACGCGATACAGACAAACTGAATCCACGTGCTCTTTTCCTGAAACGACATCGCGCCTCCGTGTGTAACCAGGTAAAACATATTTGACACGCGCAATGTATACTCAGCTTAACTTCGTGTCTAGTTTTATTTACACACCTCCCCGTCCACAGACGCCATCAGGCAGGGTGGACGGGATGCACCCGCTGCTCACGCGGGTAGCGGCGGCTCGCCAGCAGGAAAAACACACACGAGCACGCCGCGGCGACGGGCAGCACCAGCAAGGCCGGCGCCAACCCTACCCTGGCGGACAGCCAACCTACCACCAGCGGCCCGGCGGCCAACCCGAGCAAATTCTGAGCGACACCCACGAGCGCCGTCGCGGTGGCTCTGAGACCGGGGTCTACCACGTCCATGACAACCGTGTTCACCGGCCCCATCACCGCCGCCGTGAAGAAAAACACGCCGACGACAACCGCTAACTGCAGGCTGCCCGGCTGCATCAGCAGCAGCGCGCAGCAAAGAAGCGCAACACTTCCCATTGCACCAATAGCCGGCACAAACAGGCGGCCCTGAGTTCGCACCTGACCCCAGCGGTCAGCGAGCTGTGCCCAGACCACCGCACCGATAGCGGTGAAGCCGACCCCGAGGCCCCCGGTCCTGGCTGCTTCTGCAGCGGTCATACCGTAGTCGCGAAACAGCAGGCTCGGCAGCCACGTCACGAGTGCTGACATCACAAAGAGCAGCGAGGCGCTGCCGAGGCAGGTCAACACCACGGTGGGCGAGCCGAGGAGTGCCGCTGCGTTCTGTCTGGCGCGCCCGCCCTCAGCGGGCCGCGGTGGCAACGCCGGCGTGGGATAGTCGCGAATGGCCAAGGCTGCGAAGCTGACAAGCAGGCTCACCACGCCGATGGCGAGAAAGACATCACGCCATCCCCACTGCTCGGCCAGCGTACCGCCCATGCCTACACCCAGCACGTTGCCGAGAGAGCAGACTACCAGTACGCCTCCGATGACCGTAGAGCGCATACGCATGGGGAAATACCAGGCAAGGAGCGCAAATCCCGCCGGCCCGTAAGCCGCCTCGCCAAGACCAATGAAGGCGCGGGCCAGCAGCAGCTGCTCGTAGTTCGCCGCAATACCGCAGGCGATCATGGCCAGGCTCCACAGCAGCGCCATGAGAAAGATGGTCTTCACGCGGCTCCAGCGGTCGACCAGCAGCGCTACGGGCATCATCATCACGCCGACCATCAGCGGCACGACTGCAGACAGCGCGCCGATCTCCGAGTCTGAAAGGCTCCAGTCCGCCTGCAGCAGAGGGAAGATGCCCACAACGATCTGGCGCACCACCCAGTCGGTGAATCCAAGCGCTGCGATTACCAGGAATACGAACCAAGCATAGGCGCCCGCCGCCTGCCCATCGCGTTCAGGCAAGCTCACAGGTGGCGAAGCAGCCATCGGCCTCAGTCGCTCGCTAGCAGCCGGGCAAGCGCCTGCCGGTCGACCTTGTCCACCGGCGTGCGAGGCATTGCATCGAGGATCGTTACCGCCTTGGGCACCTTGTAGTTAGCAAGCCCTTCGCGGCACCAGTCGAGCACCGCTGCAGCCGTCACCGGTTCGATCGTCTCGATGAAGGCATGCCCCACCTGCCCCCAGGCGGCATCGTCCACCGCAAGAACGGCTGCAGCTCGAACGCTCGGATGGCTTTCCAGCAGAATCTCGATCTCCCTGGGGTAGACATTGAAGCCGCCGGACTTGTACATCTCCTTCGATCGGCCACAGAACACCAGATAGCCGTCGTCACGGATCCGGGCCAGGTCGCCGGTGCGCAAAAAGCCGTCGTGCGTGAAGGCGGCTTCAGTCGCCTCCGGCAGCCCCAGGTAGCCGGCAAACGGATACGGTTGGCGCACCTGCACTTCACCTTCGCTGCCCGGCGGCAATGCCGCCCCGTCCTGCGGATCGGCGATGCGTAACTCCAGACGCGGATCGGGCCGCCCCGTCGTATTGAGCAGAATTTCCCGGTCGCGGGTGGGCGGCGTGTAAACGATGGGCCCGTTGCTTTCCGTCATGCCGTACTGCTGGGAAAACTCGCCGTCGACGGCCGCCAGCAACGCATCGAGCACATGCGCCCCCAGCGGGCCGGCACCCCAGTTGACGAACTTCACAGAGGACAAGTCCGCTTCGGCAAAGTCCGGGTGCTCGACAAGCAGCGTGAGCATGGCCGGCACGCCACTCAACACATCGAGCCGCTCTGCAGCGATGGTCGCAAGCGTGTACGCAGGATCGAATCGCTCCGCCAGTACCAGCATGCCGCCTGCCACGAACGACAGACCGATGCCGCTGGCCAGCGCGCCGATGTGATTGACAGGAATGTCCACGAGCTGACGGATGTGCGGCAGTGCAAAGCGATCTTCGTGCAGCGTCTGCGAGCGGAACGCCAGGCCCGCGTGCGTGATCATCGCGCCCTTCGGCGTGCCCGTTGAACCGGAGGTGTAGATGATTACAGCGGGCACGTCTGCATCGAGTGTGAGCAGCGCATCGCGCCAGGCGCCCTGCATGGCTTCGACGGCTACAGGTTGCGGCAGCTCGCCTGCCCAGAACTCCGCACCGAAACGCACCACCTGCGTGCCAAGCGCCTGCTCGTGACTCGCCAGGTCCGGGCCGAGGTCACGCGCACCGTCGTAACAAACTGACAACAACACCCGAGCACCGCTGTCGTGCAGAATCTGCGCCTGCTCGCGGGCATGAAAGCGGCTGGTGATACCGACGAAAGTGGCGCCCGCAAGCCAGGTGGCCAGATACGCGATGAGCGCTTCCGGCCGCGGCGTCATCAGGCCCGCCACCCGGTCACCCGGCCGCACACCGCGGCTTCTAAGCTCCTGCGCAAGCGCGCATGCATAACAAGCCAGTTCCCCGTAGGAGAGGCGCACATCGCGAAACACCACCGCCGTGCGTTGCGGCTCGTTCTGCAGCCAGGGCTGCAGCGCGTGCAGCAGCGAGATCGGAATATCAGACATGACCGTTACCCTCAGATTGCCGCCCCCCCTGGCGGCTACCTACATGCGGAATGATCGCCCTTTCGGGCCCAGCTGTTGCGGTATCAGCCGCCACGCATCGTCGAGCCACTCATTGAGAAGCGCCCGGGTATCCCTGGGGTCGATGATGTCGGGAATACGAAAACGCTCAGCCGTGAGGAACGGCGACTCCATGTGATACAGATGCGCCTCGATTTCCGCCAGGCGCTGAGCGCGTGCCTCCGGCTCGAGCGCTTCGAGCTCAGACTTGAACGCAGCCTCGGCTCCACCAGCCACCGGGATGGAGCCCCACCGCCCGGACGGCCAGGCATAGACCAGATTCAAACCCTGCACCCGGTTGTAGGTGGAGCCGGCAAGCCCGTAGCACCTGCGCAGAATGACGGAACAAAACGGCACACGTGACTGCTCAATGGCAAAGCAGACGCGCACGGAACCCTTTACGGCACCGGTGCGCTCCGCCTCAGGGCCCACAATGGTTCCGGGCTGATCCACCAGGTGGACGATGGGCAGATGAAAGGTGTCGCACAGATCCACGAAGCCTTCCATCTTCTCCGCTGAAGCGCGGGTCATGCCGCCACCGTACTGCTTGGGGTCGCTGGTGATGACGCCAACCGGCCTGCCGCCGAGCCGCGCAAAGCAGGTGACGATGGAACGACCGTTGCCGGGGCTCAGCTCGAACACGGAACCCGCATCGAATATCAGGTCGAGGATGCGACGGGAGTTGTACACCTTGCGCTTGTCTCGCGGGATGATCTCGAGAAGCTCTTCTTCTCGCCGGTCGCACGGATCCTCGCAGTCCGTGACGGGCGGCATCTCGTGCACGTTGGCAGGGAGATAGGAAAGAAACCGACGCGCCATCTCAAACGCCTGCTCCTCGCTGTCCGCTGCGTTACCGATGACACCGCTGCCACGCGTATGCACTTTCCAACCGCCAAGCTCTTCCTTGTCGACCTTCAGCCCCATGCCACGCTCCACCACGGGTGGGCCACCGGCGAACACTTGCGATGTGTTCTTGACCATCACGGAGTAGTGCGCAGCCGCAGCCTTGATGGCTCCGAGCCCGGCACAGGGGCCGAGGGCAATGCCTACCACTGGAATCGTTCCAAGCATGCGCGCACCAAGCCAGGTGGGATAACAAGGCAGCTTTGCGGTTGCGTTCTGGTCGAGGATCTTGACGCTGCCGCCGGCACTCTCCACCAAACGCACGATGGGTACCTGCATCTCCAGCGCATAGGTTTCTGCGTAGATCCACTTCTCGGCAATTGCCGCCTCCGAGGAACCGCCGCGGATGGTCCAGTCGTCGCCATTGACGGAGATCTTGCGCCCGTCCACCCGGCCGGTACCGATGACCGAATTGGCTGGTGTTACCGATACGAGATTGTGCTCAGCATCGTACACGGCCTTACCGGACAGCGCGCCGAGCTCCCGAAAGCTGCCGGCATCCAGCAGCCGGTCGATCCTTTCGCGCACCGTAAGGCGCCCCGCGGCATGCTGTCTGGCGACCGCATCCGGACCGCCAAGCGCTTCAGCCAGGCTGCGCCGACGGGCGATTTCATCCACTTCTTCCTGCCAACTCACGCTTCCACCCACCCTTCAACTATTGTCTTATTGTTGACAATCGAAAAAGCCATTGTCAAATTGACCCTGAGATAGAAAAAACACAACGCAGGGAGCCTCTCATGGCCGTGGAAGAAGTGCTGTCCGAAGTGTCGGGCACCGTGTGGAAAGTGGAGACCGAGGTGGGCGCCAAGGTGCAGGCTGGCGACCAACTGCTCATCCTGGAATCGATGAAGATGGAGATTCCGGTGGAAGCACCGATTTCCGGCGAGGTATGGGAAATTCAGGTGGCGGAAGGCGACCCGGTAAGCGAAGACCAGGTGCTTTTGACGATCACCGGCTAAATACCCGTGCGCCGGGGATGGGTTTCGAAGCCGCGCGCGCTATAGTGCGCCGATGCTGCTCAACCCCTCGCCACTGCGCAACATCATGCTGGCCATGATCCGCCCGCAAGGCGAACGCCTGGGCGAGACCCTGTCGCTAGCCGAACAGATCGCACTGCAAGTTGCGGTGGAGATCGTCGAGGACGAAACCCCGCCACTCACACGCATCACGGAAGCGAGCATTGCCAGCCGGTTCAAAGTCAGCAGAGGCCCTGTGCGCGATGCCCTGCGCATGCTCGACGCCACCGGCCTGATCCGGCATCTGCCTCGCCGAGGCGCCGTGGTTACCGAGCTTAGCGCCGAAGAGGTGGCAGACCTGTTCGAGCTGCGCGCCGTGCTGTTCGGCCTCGGCGCCAGGCGCTTCGCACAGAACCGCACGGATGACGAGCTCATCGAGGTGCGGCGGAGGCTCGCCGACCTCAAACACCTCGCCTCACGCAAAGACGAGCGCGCCGGCGCAGACTACGTGCTGGCGGTGCTGGAATTCGGCAACATGATCTGCATCTCGGCCGGCATCGAGCGCCTAAGCTCCATGGTGTCCAACCTGTTTCTGCGCTCCATCCGCTATTCGCGGCTTGGCCTCGCGCAGCCTGGGCGGCGCAGGGAATCTCTGGCCAACTGGACCGCGATGGTGAAACACATCGAAGCACGCAACAGCGAGGGCGCCGAGCAGGCTGCCCGCACACTCGTCAGTCAATCCGGCGCCGAGGCTGCCAAACAACTCAACGAGACGAGCTGATCGAAGTTCAGATCCGGTAGAAGCGTTCGGCGCTGCCGACGAACATCTGCTCACGTTCCTCGGCGCTGAATCCCTGCACGATTTCGGCGTACGCAGCCCACACTTTTTCGTAGTCAGCCATCAGCTTATCTACCGGAAAGTTGGAGCCAAACATGATGCGCGCCGGCGTATAGCAATCGATACAGTGCAAGACGAAGGGCGCTACCGACTCAGCCGTCCAGTCGCGCTCCACCATGCCGAAGCCACTGATTTTCATCATCACATGCGGCAATCCCGCAAGCGCCGCAACAGCCGCCCGCCAGCCCGCAATGTGTGCCTCCTCCCGCTCGAGCGGCAGTAGCGTGTGATCGATTACCACCGGCACGTCCGGGTGCGCCTGTGCCACCGCCACAAGCTGCGCTGCCTGCGGGTAGTAGATCTGCGCATCGAAACTGAGCCCATACTTCGCCAGCAGGCCAAAGCCCTGCTGCCACTCGGCATCCGCCAGGAAATCGCGCGGCGCCCGGTTGTGAACGGGGTTTTCATGACGATTGAGCACCTGGCGCACGCCACGGAAACGCGATGACTCCGCGTGCGCTGCAAGCACCCGTTCCACGTCGGGGGTAGCGAGGTTGGCAAAACCGACGATGGCGCTGGGCAGGCCTTCATGTCCCCGGGCATCGCCCAGCCCCTGCAGCCAGCGGGTTTCATCCACCGGCCTCGTTGGATCGAAATTTGCCTGGATGTGCACGGATTTCTTGAGCGTCACGCCAGCCCGCCGAGCATCCTCCAGCAATGCCGGAACGCTGTAGGTTTTCTTCAGCGACGACGTATCGCCCCAACCCCGGTCGTGGTCGTCCGGAGCAAGCCAGGGGTAGCCTTCGCCGTTGGCTTCCAGATCCCACAGGTGATGGTGTGCATCGATGATCTGCATACTCAGGCCCGCTCCTTTTCCACGAGCCTGAATTGTCAACAATCATACATGCTGCTGCAAGGGGACCGATTCCAGCCCCAGCCGGGTTTGTCAGCCCGCCTCCGCCAGCCGAGCACAGGCGCCTACCAGACTGTTGGCCCGCATGATGTATTTCACATCGGCGACATAGGCCTGCGCACGGGTGGAGTAGTTGACGAGACCATCCGCCAGCCGCATCGGGTCGCCCCCTGCCTGCAACCGGCGCAGGCGTAGTGGCAGATAGGGCAGCAGTCGGTTGAGATCGTCAAAGTAGAGATCCACTGCCTCGCCGTAGTGCTCGAAGCGCCGATAACGAATCCGCGCACCGCTTTGCGTCTCTACCTCGTAGCAGTCGTCCGCATAAAAGCAGCGGCGCCCAAACAGGTTGTTGGCTTCCACCGCAAGCCGGGAGGTTCCCCAGCCGGACTCCAGCGCCGCCTGCGCAAGCACCAGTGCCGGTGGCAACTCGCCTACGCGCGACGCCAGGCGCTCACGCAGCAGGTCGGTCTGCACGTCGGTACTGAGGCCGTACGCCTCCGCCAGACGCACCAGCGTTTCCTCATCGGCATTTTCCAGCCGCGCCAGGTCGCCTCGCACCGCCTGGTTCGCCGCCTCGATAAAAGGGCACAGATGCGCAACGAATTCCGACTGCCGTGTGCCATCGGGCGGCAGGGCCGAAAAATCCGGACGCGCCGACGGCCACAGCATCCAGGCGTGCACGGCCAGCACCAGCAGCAGGATGACGAATGCGACTGTACTCCGCAGCACTCAGATAACCCGCCCGCCGTCCACCTCGAGCGCCACCCCCGTCACCATGGCAGCCTCGTCGCTCGCCAGGTAGCAGGCCGCGTTGGCGACATCTTCAGGCGTGCTGAAACGCCCAAGTGGGATCGTCGAAAGAAACTTCGCCCGCAACTCCGGCGTATCACCGCCCATGAACGTGGCGAGCATGGGCGTGTCACCCGCTACCGGATTAACCGCATTTACGCGGATACCGGCAGGTGCCAGTTCCACCGCCAGCGATCGGGTGGCCGTGATCAACCAACCTTTGCTCGCGTTGTACCAGCTCAAACCCGAGCGTGGACTGACCCCGGCGGTAGAGGCGATGTTGACGAACACGCCACCACCTCGGCCTTTCATGCCCGGAACAAAGGCACGCACGGCGTGATAGAACGGCCGCACGTTGACATCGAGCACCCGCTCGAAGGTCGCCTCGTCGATATCCTCAGCAGCCTGCGGTAAATGCCCCACTCCGGCATTAGAGACAACGATGTTCGTATCCGGATAGGCATCCGCGAGCGTCGTGAACGTCTGCAGATTGCGCACATCGGCAAGCTCGAACGCGCAACCAAGCGAACGCGCCAATCTTTCGCCACCGTCGACATCCACGTCGGCAATAACCACGCGTGCACCTTCCTGCACGAATTTCTCCGCGATACCAGCACCGAAACCGGATGCGCCGCCGGTGATGATGGCGCGTTTGCCCGCCAGACGGTCAGCCATGTCCGCGCAGCAACCGCAGAGCCGCCAGGGCCATCACCTTGGCAGAATCCACAAGATCGTCAACGGCCACATACTCATCAGCCTGATGGGCCAGATCGAGTATCCCTGGCCCGTAGGCAATGCAATCCTGCAGCCGGCCGATACGGTCGATATGTTTCTGATCGTACGTTCCCGGCGACACCACGTGCTGTGCCGTCACGCCCAGCACGTCCTGTACCGCGCGGCTCACCTCGGTAACTACCGGTGCCGACGCCTCGGTGAGCGTCGGGTGTACCTCAAACAGATCGGTGAGCGCATAGCGAAAGCCTGTGCGTTGCGCTGAGATGCGCTCCAGCAGCGCCCGCACTTCATCCTTCACCTGCTCCAGCGGCTCTTCGATGAGAAAGCGTCGGTCGATGATGGCACGACAGGAATCTGCCACCATGGGCGCCGGCAGGCCGTCGAATGCCTCGGACTGACCGCCATGCAGGGAGTTGATGTTCATGGTGCTTTGCCGCGCACCCTCAGGTACCACCGGCATATCCGTGCGCTTCGTGGCGAGCAGCGGGTACAGCTCGTCTTCGAAGCGGCGCAGCACCTCGCTCATGTGACGTATCGCCGAGTCGCCGAGAAATGGCATGGAACCGTGCGCCACGCGGCCGAACGTTTCGATCTGCGCCCACCACACACCTCGATGGCCGAGGCAGACCCGGTCCTTGTTGAGGGGCTCGGGGATGATTACATGGTCGACGTGGGGTTTGCGCAGATATCCCTGCTCGCAGAGATAGGCGACGCCGCCGTAGCCACCGGATTCTTCGTCGGCCGTGCCGCTGATTTCGATGGCGCCTGGCAGGTCCGGGTCGAGTTCGAGGAGCGACTCCACCGCGATGACGGCGGCAGCGATGCCGCCCTTCATGTCGCAGGTGCCGCGCCCGTAGATACGGCCGTCGATGATCTCCGCGGCGAAGGGATCCACCGTCCAGCCATTGCCGACTTCTACCACATCGATGTGGCCATTGAAGTGCACACAAGGCCCTGCACGACGGCCTTCCCTTCGGGCGATGACATTGGTGCGGGGGAACTGATCGCTGTCGCCCGGCGCGCCCCTGGCGCGTTCGTAGCGGACCTCGAAGCCCCGCGCTTGCAGACGCCTGCCAAGCAGCTCGGCGCAGTCCGTGTAGAGGGCACCTGGCGGGTTGATGGACGGGATGCGAACGAGCGCCTGAGTGAGCGCTGTCACGTCTTCGCGCTTGCTGTCGATACGCGCGAACAGAGCATCCATCATCGATTGCCCTCATACACCGCCACCGCAATGGCGCGGGCAGTACAGTTGGCAGCCGCGACGCCGATGGTGCGCAGATCTGCAGGCTCCGCGCGTTGGTTGCTGGCAAGTGTAAAAACCACGTCACCGTCTGCTGGCGTGTGCACCGGATACAGCGCGCGGGCAAAACCATCGTGTGCCATCACGCTGATGCGCTCCGCTGCGGCGCCATCCAACGTCGCATCGGTGAGCACTGCCACGAGCGTCGTGTTCTCCTTCGCATAGCCTGCCTTGGTGCGTACGGTTGTTGCGTCGCCGGGCCAGGGGTGTGCAACACCCAGACCGCCAAACTCACCATCATGCTCAAACGGCGCAGCCCAGAAATGTGCCGTGTCGGCAACATAGGCCGACCCCGCCGCATTGCATACCGCCAGCGCGCAAACGGTGCTGCCGTCATCAAGCACCTCGCTCGCGAGGCCAACACCGCCGCGGCCAGTTGCCGTGGTGGCTCCAAGGCCGGCACCCACAGCACCAAGCGCAGGTGCAGCCTCGGCTGCATCGCAGGCAGCGTAGGCCAGCTCCCGGTACGGCGGGTAGAGCGGCCAATCGTGCATGCGGCCGGCGCGCAGATCGAAGATGATCGCCGCCGGTACGATGGGTATGCGAAATGGCTCTGCGGGGAACCCCCGGCCGCGTTCGCGCAACCAGGCCTGCACGCCGCTCGCCGCATCCAGCCCAAAGGCCGAACCGCCGGCAAACGCCAGCGCGTCAATAGTGGATACCGCCTGTGATGGGTTCAACAGGTCCGTCTCCCGAGTACCCGGCGCGCCGCCCATCACATGCACGCCGGCAGTCACCTCGCGCGCAGGCAGAACGACGGTGACGCCGGTGTTCAATGCTTCATCGGCAGCATGGCCGATGGCGAAGCCGCTCGGTAGTTGACGCATGGCCCATCATAGCAGGAGCCTCGGCGGTGGGCGCCGCCTGTACGGTGTCGGATAATACGAGGTTCTAAACATTGGGAGCAGGAACATGGGAGATCGGGTTGCCGGAAAAGTGGCACTGGTTACGGGCGGTGCATCAGGCATCGGCCGCGGCTGCGCGTTACGCCTCGCCGAGGAAGGTGCAGCGGTGGTGATCGCCGACATCGACGAGACCATGGGCGCGGAATCGGTTCGACAGATAGCACAAGCCGGGGGTCAGGCGCGCTACGTGCACCTGGATGTCACCGATGAGGCACAGTGGCAGCAGACGATCAGCGACATTCTGGCGCACGAAGGCAAGCTGCACATCCTGGTGAACAATGCCGGCATCGGTCTCGGCGGCAGCATCGTCGACTTCAGCCTGGCAGACTGGCAACGCCAGCAGGCCATCAACCTCGACGGCGTGTTCCTCGGCGTGAAGAGCTGCATCCCGGTCATGCGGGACAGCGGCGGCGGCAGCATCATCAACATGTCTTCGGTTGCCGGGCTAAAGGGCAGCGCCAACCTCTCCGCCTACAACGCCACCAAAGGCGGCGTGCGCCTGTTTACCAAAGGCGTGGCGCTGGAGTGCGCGCAGAACCGCTGGGGCATACGCGTAAATTCCGTGCATCCAGGCGTGATCGATACGCCGATCTGGACCAAGGTGAACCCTGACTACCTGGCCGAGGGCGAAAACGCCGTGGATGTGGAGGCGATGGCCGCGCTTGGCGTACCCACCGGAGAAGTGGGTTATCCGCTCGACATCGCCAACGGCGTTCTGTTCCTCGCCAGCGATGAAGCGCGCTACGTGACGGGTTCTGAACTCGTCATCGACGGTGGGTTGTCCGCATGAAGCGCTGCTTTGCGCCTTTGCTCGCCGCCGCCGTGTTGGCGGGCTGCGAGCCGGTGTCAGACCCGAGCCTGCAGCCACCGTTCGACGCCGCGCAGGCGACCGCTGCGCAGCTTCCGCCCGAATCAATCTACGCCGGGACGCGCAGCGCCTTCTTCGGCGATCTCCACATCCATACGAGCCTCTCTACCGATGCCTATGTGATGGGCGTGCGCGCCATGCCCGACGACGCTTATCGTTTCGCCAAAGGCGGGACCATCGAGCATGCCGCTGGCTACGCCATTCAGATGTCGCGGCCACTGGATTTCGCTGCGGTCACCGAACACTCGGAATATCTCGGCCAGGCGCGGCAGGCGAACCTCGACCTGCCGACTACCCGCCAGACGCTGCGCAGCCTGCTCCTCGAAGGCAGCCGCGCCGATATCACCCGCGCCTGGTTCGAAACGATGATGTTCCAACGTGACGGCGGCTTCGGCTTCGGCGTGAACGTAACAGACGAGCGCATCAATCGAGCCGCATGGCAGGAAGTCATCGACGCTGCAGAGCGGCACAACGTGCCCGGCCGCTTCACCACTTTCATCGGCTATGAGTGGTCTGCCGACGGCGGCGACATCTCCGTGCACATGCATCGCAACGTCATCTTCGCCTCGCGCAACGTGCCGGACGTGCCCTTCTCGTCACTGCACAGCAACCGCCCGGAAGATCTGTGGGCCTTCCTTGCCCGGCAGAACGCTGTCGGCAATCGGGCGCTGGCCATCTCCCACAACGCCAACCAGAGCAAGGGCGGCATGTATGCCGCTGCAGATTCAGACGGCGCGCTCCTTACCGCCGAATACGCGGCCATGCGCAACCGCCACGAACCTCTGAGTGAAATCCTGCAGATCAAAGGCTCCTCCGCCGCCCACCCCCTGCTCTCTCCGCTAGATGAATTCGCCGACTTCGAGATTGCCTCCCTCGCCGAGGCGGATGCGGAGCAAAATCTCCAGGCCATTCGCGGCAGCTATATGCGCGACGCGCTGCGCACCGGCATCGAGCACCAGGCTACGCAGGGCTTCAACCCGTTTCAGTTCGGCGTGATCGGCTCCAGCGACAGCCACAACGCAAGCTCACCGGTGGAAGAGGATCGCTATCACGGCAAGCTGCCCATGCTCGACGGCAGCGCCGCACTGCGCACCGACGCCGCCACACTGCTGCCGACGGGCACCACCCCAGCCACCGGCTGGGGATCTGGCGGCCTGGCCGGCGTATGGGCGGAGGAGAACACCCGCGCATCACTTTTCGCCGCGCTCACACGCAAGGAAACCTTCGCCACCTCAGGCCCGCGCATCACCGTGCGACTGTTCGGCGGCTGGAACTACCGCAAGGAGATGCTGGCGAGCGATGACCTGCTCGCACAAGCCTACGAACAGGGCGTGCCTATGGGTGGCAGCCTGGTCGCCCTCGATGAGAATGGCGCTCCGACGTTCCTCGTTACCGCGCTCAAAGACCCGGACGGCGCCAACCTCGATCGCATCCAGATCATCAAGGGTTGGACGAACTCGCAAGGTGAGAGCCATGAACAGGTGTTTGACGTCGCCTGGTCCGGCGACCGGCAGGCCGTCGACGGGCGGCTGCCGCCAGTGGGTAACACCGTGGATGCTGCCAGCGCCAGCTACTCAAACGACATCGGCAGCAGCGCACTGAGCGGTTACTGGCGAGATGCGGAGTTCGACCCTCAGAATCCTGCCTTCTACTACGCCCGCGTACTGCAGATACCTACCCCCCGATGGTCCACCCACGATGCCAGGGTGCTTGGGCACACCCCGGCCGAGCCATCAGCCATTCAGGAGCGGGCTATTACCTCAGCCATCTGGTACCAACCCTGAATGGTTTTCCGCGAATCGAGCCAGCACGACATATCGTGCTGGCGGGCTAACTGCAGGAGCTCATCCGCCTGCACCTTTTTCAAGCATGGCAGGACAACAGCCGGTTCGGACTCAAACCGGTCACATCACTCCGTTTGCTCCGCATCCATACGCTGCAGATACCTGTGAGCGCCATCGATCACCGCGCGGACACACAATTCAGGTGTCGTACCGCCGGAAAACATGTCTTTGCACGGGCCGGTGAACACCTCCGGATGTTCCTCTCCCAGCCACTGGAACACCTCCGCGAGAACCGGCGGATCATCGGCCGTAAACGACACCGCCTGCACGACATGTCTATCAATGGTGAGATGAAACGTGTCGGTGGCAACGTAACCCAGCGCCGCGCCAATGTCGTCGGTGACCGTCACCGCGCAGTGCATACGGCCATCTTCGCTGCGCTCGCAGGGCCGGCGCGTCTGCACCTGGTAATTTCCCGCCCGCGCCCAGGCCTGATAGTACAGCGCCCGGTCAGCGTCTTCGCCAGGAACGACGATGGCCGCCAGGCGATCTGGCTCCCAGGAATAGAAGGCATCGAGGAACGACTCGGCGGTGGCCACATCGCTCTGTGCAGGGTTGCCCGCACAGCCCGCCAGGGTCAGCAAACCACCGCAGAACGCGGATCTTTTCAGTCGCACAGCGTTTCCCCATCATTATCCGCCTGCACTGCGGAGAGATGATCATGCGTTCGAAGCCAGCCGACAAGCGTTCACCGGGCCGAATTCCAGCGCTCGAATATCTGTTGCAGCCTGCCATCCTCGTGGCCGTGATGGCATTGTGGTTCTCGAATCCGGAGGAGCCGCTGATCTACCCGATCGTGCTCGCGACCGTGCACGTTCTCCTGGGCGTAATAGAACACTGGATGCCAGCGCGACCGGACTGGCTGCAGCCGGCGCGCGAAAAGCTCATGAACGTTGTACTGGTGGTCGTTCTGACCATCGGCATCGGCATCGTTGCGGGCTGGTACGACATGCTCCTGCGTGAACCGCTGGCCGAGCTTCGCGCCATACTCCATCTGGATATCTGGCCACACGACTGGCCACTGTTTGCCCAGGTACTGCTCGTGTTCTTCACCGGCGAATTCATCTGGTACTGGCTGCACCGTATGGAGCATCGCTGGGCCCTGGTATGGCGCATATCAGGGCATGGGGTGCACCACTCGTTCAAGAAGCTCGGCGGACTCAACTTCGGCCTGAATCACCCGCTCGAATTCTTTTTTCTGGTCGCCCCGTCGGCATTCGTGGAGTTGCTCTTCGGCGTTGGCATCGCCGCCGCCGGCGCATCGATTCTCGCGGTCGTGCAGGCGTCGATCGCCCACGCCAACATCCGCATGAACTCTCGTGTAATCGGCTGGCTCTTCACGACGAATGAGTACCACATCCACCACCATTCCGTCGTCATGGAAGAGAGCAACACCAACTATGGCTGCGCGGCGATCGTGTGGGACCGTCTGTTCGGCACCTTCGAGCCAGGACCGACGCGAGAGGCGGGCACTGGACCCACCGAGCCGACGCTCTGGCGAAAGGCGCTCATGCCGTTCCGCGAGCCTGACGACACGGCCATTGCACCCTGAGCGGACATCTTTCCTTTCATCAGGCAAACAATTGCCGGGCGCGGCGCGACTCTACCTATGAATGCAACCACACCCCGCCGGCAGGTACCCGATATGGCAGAAGCATCCAGCACCGTTCGAACCCTCGAGATGGAGGGCTTCGCAAGCCGGAAGCAACAGCGCCAGATACTCGAACGCACGGGCTGGGTCGTGCTGGCGTTGCTCCTCTGCGTCGGGCTGAGTTCAGTAATAGCCCGCATGCTCTTCATGGTGGATGCCCTAACAGGGTGCTGAAAAAGTACTTCCTGTACTTTTTCAGCGACCGCGGGCTGTCGCCCGCTCACGCCGAATCAAGCACTTACGTGCTTGGTTCGCGGCCCGTCCGTCCCTGGCCGGGATACCAGGCTGCTTTTTCAGCAGCCTGCTATGGGTTTCGGACCCCGAAACCACCTTCAACGGGTTCGATATCCGCTATGTACAGATACCGCTGGTCAGTTGGCTGCATCTGCTGCCTGCGTTCATCATCGCGGTCGTCGGGCCGTTGCAGTTCATCCGGGTGCTACGCAAGCGCTGGCCCGGTTGGCACCGAACCGCCGGGCGGCTCTACATCGTATCCGGCCTGCTCGGCGCGGTTTCGGGTTTCCTTATAGGCGGGCTCAACCCGTTTGGTGGGTTGAACGGCCCAGGCTTCAACGAGGCGATGGCTTCCGCGTTTTTCTCGGGCTACGTAATATTCACGCTGATTTGTGCGTACACCAGCGTGCGCAGGCGGGATATTCCGCGCCATCGAGAGTGGATGATCCGCAGCTTCGCGCTGATGACCGGCATCGCCACCGAACGGATTCTGCTGATCACGCTGCAAGCCACCACCGACGTTAGCCTCACCGTACTGTTCGGCACCACCTTCTGGCTCGCCGGTGCCCTGCATATCATTGCGGGAGAGGTGTGGATACGCATGACGAAAACGCCCGGCCGCGGCATCACGCACTGGAAGGACATCGATCAACGTTGAACAAACGCGCCTCGCATCAAAGAGGCCATCTGCCTATGATCTGCGCATGAACGACACACCCGAGCGGATAGACACCCTGGAGGCGAAGATCGCCTTCCAGGAAGACACCATCGCAAGCCTCAATGAAGCGCTTGTCGGCCAGCAGGCCCGCATCGACCGATTGGAGAAAGTGCTACAGATGGTTGTTCGCGAGGTAAAGCAAGCTGCCGGCGGTGACACACCGTTGCAGGCCGAACCGCCACCGCCTCACTACTAAGCGCCAGGCACCATGCTGATACAGGTAATCAACGGACCAAACCTCAATCTGCTCGGCACCCGCGAGCCGCACATCTACGGCCACGACAAGCTGGACCAGGTTGCCGAGCGCTGTCGGGAGATCGCTGAGACCCGAGGCCACACGATCGAGTTCAAACAGTCCAACCACGAAGGCGATCTGGTTACCTGGATCCAGCAGGCCATCGGCAACGCCGACGCGCTCATCATCAATGCCGCTGCCTACACCCACACCTCGGTCGCCATCCACGACGCACTCAAAGCCTACCCCGGTTTCAAGGTGGAGTTGCACATCTCCAACCCGCACGCGCGCGAGCCGTTTCGCCATACCTCCTACGTCGCCAGCGCCGTGGATGCTGTGATCGCCGGTCTTGGGGTGCGCGGCTACGAATACGCAGTGGAACAGATCTGCGAGCGTAGTTAGTGGGCCGCCGGCTTGCCTTTGCGCATGGCCTATGGCTAGCTGGTAGCTGAACGTAAACCAACAAACACGACAAGCGCTGCCCGAACAGGAAGCGGGTAGCCGGTCGTAGCGCTTCGGCGCTTGCACCTGAAGTAATGGGCGTTGCTCACGGAAGGCCTCCCCTGCATCGGTCGATGGTTTGCGGCGGCAAACCCCGGCGGAACAGGACAAGTGACCTCAATAGTGACGGGATAACGCGCATGTCTGAGCAGACCACTTTTCAATCGCCCATCAGCCACGGCCGCAAGGTTCGCCCGGAGCACGAGCGGGATCATGCATTCCGCAACGCCAGCCGCATTCTGGACGGCGCCCGTGCAAGCGCCGCCACCGGAGACGACGACGTTGCGGCCGGCGTGCGCGGCGCTTACGACGTGATCGAGAAGTACCTGGCGGAGGGCGCCGACCTGGCCATGAAGCTCGGCAAAGCGTCCTACGGCTCACTCGGCGATCTCGGCGACCTGCCGTCACGGATGGGCATGCTCTCCTCCGAACTGATGGCGAACTGGTTCGAGCTGCTCGGTACCATGAGCGACGCTGTCCTGAACAGCGCTGCCGGAACAAACGCGGGCAGCACCGCAGCAGCCGACACGCGCATCGCACCGGTAAGGCACGCACTGCAGGTAGACGGTGCGTCGCGCCCGTGCAGCGTGGACATCACCCTGCAACGTGATGTGGCTGTTACAGACTTGCACTGTGCGGGGCTGATCGGAGCGCAGGACGGTGCGCTGCTGCCGCTTGCCCTGCAAGCCGCAGACAGCGGCACACTCATCGTACGGGTGAGCCTCTCCGCCGACACCGCGGCGGGTAGCTACCACGGCGTGCTCATCGATCGCACCAACAACCAACCCTGCGGACTCTTGCAGCTAGACGTCGTGGCATGAACGCCCGCGCGCAGCTCATTGACGAGACGCTGGAGGAGTACGGTGCGCTCACCCGCACCGCGCTGAAGGGCTACCTGCCGGACCGCGAGCCGAAGCGCTACCTCTGGGATCTGGTGGCGGATTACCCGTCACGCGGCGGCAAGATGCTGCGGCCGAGCCTGTGTATCGCTGCTGCCCGCGCATTCGGCGCCACCGCTGAGCAGGCAGTGCGCACCGCAGCATCCATCGAGTTGCTGCACAACGCGCTCCTGGTACACGACGATATCGAAGACGAAAGCACCGAGCGCCGCGGCGGTGAGGCCATGCACATCACGCACGGCATACCGCTGGCCATCAATGCCGGCGACACGCTCACGCTCTTGAGCCTTGCACCGCTCATGGACAACATCGGCGTGCTCGGCATGCAACGCAGCCTTGCGGTGCTGCGCGAAGTGGAGCGCGTCGGCCGGGAGTCCGCCGAAGGTCAGGCGCTGGAGCTCGGCTGGCGTGCGGACAACCGCTGCGATGTCACCGCAGACGACTATCTGTTGATGGTGCTAAAAAAGACCTGCTGGCTCACCACCATCTACCCGGTGCGCGTGGGGGCCCTCATCGGCGCCGGCATGCGGCTGGATCTGGATCGCTTCATGCGCTTCGGCTTCTTTCTCGGAGCCGCGTTTCAGATTCAGGACGACATTCTCAACATCGAACACACCACCAGCTACGGCAAGGAACGCGACGGCGACCTGTGGGAAGGCAAACGCACGCTGATCCTCATCCGCCTGTATACCCTGTCGAGCCCTTCGGATCGCGCGCGCATTGAATGCATCCTCGGTACCGCCCGGGAAGATAAACATGCAGATGACGTGGCCTGGCTCAATGAACGGATCATTGCGCTGGATTGCCTGGAACATGCCAGGCGCTTCGCCATGGGCGTGGCTGGCGCTGCCCGTGCAGAGTTCACAAATGCATTTCAGGGGCTCGCGCCATCGCGCGACCTCGATTTCATTCAGGCACTGACGTACTGGGTGTTCGAAAGGGAGAGTTGACATGTTACAGATCCTCGAACCTGCCCCGCCGCTGGTGCACCCGGAT
>JAUIED010000224.1 GCA_030428905.1 Gammaproteobacteria bacterium | reverse complement strand
GTTACAGCCTGGAGTCGCTCCGCCAGTTGGAGATGGTGGAACTGACGAGCCCGGCCGAACGCAACGGGCGCTTCATTCACGACACCCTGGCCACACTGTTCCGTCTCATCGACCAGGGCTTTGTACGTCCTGCTCAAGAAACCCTCGGCGCGGATGCAGACGCGTTCGAGCTGCCAGCCCTCAAAAGCCACCTGTTTGACCCGGCACGCACCGACTTACTCAACCGGGTGGTGTTCCCCAACCACGTGCTGTTGCGCGTCATCCGTTTGATGTCGCTGAGCCGGTCCGGTGCGTCAGGGCGCAAGCGTCGGGGGCGCATCAGCTATGCCCAGCTCGGCATCAACCAGTTGGGTGCCGTTTACGAATCGCTGCTGTCGTTTCGCGGCTTCTTTGCCACCGAAGAGCTCTTCGAGGTGAAGAAAGCCGGCGAGCGGCTCAATGCGCTGGATACCGGCTACTTCGTCAACGCTGCAGCACTCGCGAACTACAAAGACGACGAGAAGGTCTATGTGAAAGACGAGGCAGGCCACAAAGCCCTGCGGCGTTATCCCAAAGGTACCTTTATCTACCGCATGGCCGGCCGCGACCGGCAGAAGTCGGCGTCCTACTACACCCCCGAAGTGTTGACCCGCAGCCTCGTCAAGTACGCCCTGCAGGAACTCTACAAAGAACAGCTCGATCCTTTACCCGATGATGCCGCCAGAGCAGAGAAACTGCTCGGCTTCACCATCTGCGAGCCGGCCATGGGCTCAGCGGCGTTTCTCAACGAAGCCATCAACCAGCTCGCCGACAAATACCTGGCGCTGGCCCAGAGCGCGCGCGGTGAGCGCATCCCGCAGAGCCGATACATTGCCGAGCGTCAGAAAGTGAAGATGTTTCTGGCCGACCGCAACGTATTCGGGGTCGACCTCAACCCCATTGCAGTGGAGCTGGCCGAGGTCTCGATCTGGCTCAATGCCTTATCCACAGACCGTTTCGTACCCTGGCTCGGCTTGCAGCTTCACTGCGGCAACAGCCTCATCGGCGCCCGGCGTGAAACGTATCGCATCGACCAGCTCATGGTGGCCGGCAGCGAAGCCCGTTCCTGGCTGAAAGCGCCGCCAGACAAGCTGCCCATGCACGCGGCGCACGGCGCGGAGCAGGTGTGGCACTTCCTGCTGCCGTTCGCCGGCATGGCCAGCTACGACGACAAAGTCATCAAGCAGCGCTACAAAGACGAGATCGGCGCTATCCGGAAGTGGCGCACCCAGTTCACCAAGCCTTTCAGCAAGACCGACATCGCTCGGTTGCAGCAACTGAGTTCGCAAGTGGAAGCGCTGTGGCAGGAGCACACTGAGCAGCTGGCCGAACTGCGCGAGCGCACCACGGACCGCTACAGCATCTATGGGCGGGAAGACACAGCCCACCAGACGACAACGCTGGAATTCAAAGACACGGCGCTCGATGCAGAGCTGCTCACCGAGAAGCTCGCCAACACGAGCTGCTGGCGTCGCCTGAAGCTCGTCATGGACTACTGGTGCGCGCTCTGGTTCTGGCCCATCGACCAGCACGAGCTGCTGCCGAGCCGCGAGGAATGGCTCTTTGATCTTGAAAACCTGTTGCTCGGCGATACGGTGATGGCCGCGCCGCCGGAGATGCAGTCGGATCTCTTCCCTGATGCTGTGAGCGAGCAGAAAGCCCTGCAGTTCATCAACGATTTTGGCGTAGTCAACCTCGATGTGCTTTACAAAACCTCACCGCGGTTTCGTCTCGCCAACGACATCGCTCAGGAGCACCGCTTCTTTCATTGGCAACTCGACTTCGCGGACATTTTTCTCGACCACGGAGGGTTTGACCTGGTGCTGGGGAATCCGCCCTGGATCAAGGTGGAGTGGGAAGAGTCCGGCGTGCTTGGCGATACGGAACCGCTCTTCGTGCTGCGGAAAACCTCGGCGACAAAGCTACGGGAGTTGCGAGAGGAAACGTTTGCGCAGTATTCAGAACTGGAGGGCACTTGGCGTTTGGAGTACGAGAGCGGTGAAGGCGCTCAGAACTACCTCAATTCAACCGTGAACTACGCGGAGCTTCAAGGTGTTAAGGCAAATCTTTACAAGGCCTTTCTTCCAACAGCGTGGCGTGTTGTTAATGATCGGGGTGTAACTGGATATCTTCACCCTGAAGGAGTATTCGATGATCCTAGTGGTGGTGGGCTCCGCGAGCTGATCTATCCACGGCTACGGTTTCACTTTCAGTTTCATAATGAACTGCAATTGTTCCCTGAAGTTGACCATCGGGTTGTATTCGGCCTAAACATCTATGGTCCCGGAAGAGAAATCTCGTTTCATCAAATTGCCAATCTCTTCTTGCCACGCACTATCGATGATTGTTTTCAATCTGTTTCAGTGGATGCGCCAGTGCCTGGAATCAAGGAAGAGGATACCTCTGGTGGCGTAGTTCGTTATACGTGGAGCACAAAGGGGCATTTGGAGCGTGTCATCAGTGTTTCTAGTCGGGAACTAAACCTCTTTGCTCAGCTATACGACGAGCCAGGTACGCCCCTTGCGCAAGCTAGGTTACCTTCTATTCATGCTACACAGATGCTGGCTGTTTTGGTCAAATTTGCAGATCAAACGTTACGGTTTGGTGATTTAGATGATCAACACAAGTCGACGACGTTTTGGAACCAGACAATTCAGCAACAGGATGGGACGATAGAAGCGATAACAGAGTTTCCTACGGATTTACGTCTACTGATATTTGGCGGCCCCCATTTTTATGCTGGCAGTCTGTACAACAAAACGCCTCGATCAGTTTGCCGAACTAGTAGTGACTACGACTGTTTGGATCTTACCTATCTGCCTGACAACTACATTCCGAGAACAAATTTTCTGCCCGCGTGTCCTGAAGATAGGTACGTCGGGAGGATTCCGAAAGTAACGTGGCTAGAACAAGGAGCTCATGAGCCGGCCCATGTTACAAAGTACTACCGTTTGGTAAATCGAGAGATGCTCAACCAAACTGCAGAACGAACCTTTGTCACCGCGATGGTACCTCCGAAGTGTGGTCACATTTACACTGCGGTTAGTCATGCGTTTCAGAATACTACAACTCTGCTCCAGTCGTTTTCTGCGTCACTTTCATTGCCATATGATTTTTTTGTTCGGAGTACAGGGGTAGGCCATGCCAATTCTGCCCTTGTTCGCAGACTGCCCATTCTAGAATTTGGAAAGCGAACGGATAGCATTGAACTTCGAGCATTGGCTTTGTGTGCACTTACGACGGATTTCTCGGACTTGTGGAGATCCTGCTGGAAGCCTAGCTTCAGAAATCAGAGGTGGGCGATTCATGGAGTATGTTTTGATCGATCGTTCAGCAAGTACGCAGGCGGTACCAATTGTGGCCCGTCGTTTGGAGAAGCAACCCTCGGCTACCTTGAGTGCGGGGCACAGCTTTTGGATACGCAGTTCTTCGAAAAACTAACTCCTGAGTGGCAGCGAGGCAACGCTTTACGCACTGACTATGCCAGACGAATGGCACTTGTAGAACTGGATGTATTGATCGCTCAAGCACTAGGTATGACCTTGTTTGAACTGCTTACAATATACCGTGTCCAGTTCCCCGTTATGCGCCAGTAC
This sequence comes from Gammaproteobacteria bacterium, assembly GCA_030428905.1. Taxonomy (GTDB): domain Bacteria; phylum Pseudomonadota; class Gammaproteobacteria; order Pseudomonadales; family Azotimanducaceae; genus SYFY01. The sequence goes on along the minus strand of JAUIED010000224.1, from coordinate 2,183 downwards.
GATACCGGCACCTTCTACGACCAGAACGGCCGCATCATTTTTACGCCGAGCAAAGGCCTGGTCGGCGTCGGTTTGCCCCGTAAGGCCCGCAAAGCCGACCTGAATTCCCACATCTCCTATCGCATCGAATCGGAGACTCGCAACGAGCAGGGTATCGCCCTGGGTTGGGAAGACGTGCGGGATCTCGAGGTTGGCACCGTCACCAAAACCTTCATGGACGACACACTGCCGGGTGGTCCGCGCGAACGCACGATCGAGTACCGGGCGCCGTTCTTCAGGCCGGATCGTGAGGAAGACTATCGGGTGGCCTGGTCGTTTTTCGAGCAGACGTTGAGTGAGGCGGGGTAAGACACATGCTACCTTCCATCGTCTCCCGCGAAGTGATCGACGCCATCCGGCGACAGTTGCTGGCGCAGTTTCCTTCCACCACCCGCGGCTTTCTCCGAGACGGAGGCGAAGAAGAAATTCGCTCAGCCATCGGCGACCTGGTGGCCGAGGACGACAGCGTCTTCAAAGGTCCGTATCTGCAGTTCGGCTTGCCGAATCTTTCTGCCGGAAATGATGAAGCATTGCCGTTTCAGGTGTTCGAGCATCCACCTTTCGCACCGTACCGCCACCAGCTCAAAGCCTATCGGCGTCTGACCGGTCCCAACCCACAGAACACGCTGGTCGCCACCGGTACGGGCTCAGGCAAGACCGAGTGCTTCATGTTCCCCTTACTCGAGCACTGCGCGCTGAATCCGGGGCCAGGCATCAAGGCGATCGTGGTCTACCCCATGAACGCGCTGGCGCAGGATCAGGCGCGGCGGTTCGCGGAGGAAATTGATCAGCGGGAGGCGTTGAAGGGGCACGTCAGGGTGGGGTTGTTCACCGGCGACTCCGAAACGACGCGGCACAAATCGATGACGTCAACGTCGGTGATCACCTGTAAAACCACTCAGCGCGCCAACCCGCCAGACATCCTGCTCACCAACTACAAGATGCTGGACTACTTACTCATTCGTCCACGCGACCGACAGCTCTGGCGTTACAACAAGGTGGGCACGCTCCGGTTTCTGGTGGTGGATGAGCTGCACACGTTCGACGGTGCCCAGGGAACGGATCTGGCCTGTCTTATCCGCCGTCTGCGGGAGCGGTTGGAAGTGGGGGACAATCTGGCTTGTGTGGGCACATCGGCCACGGTAGGTAGCGATCAGCAAGCGCTCATCTCTTATGCATCAGAAGTCTTCTCAGCGCCTTTCGAGTTAGATGCGGTGCTCCAGGAGGAAAGGCAGGACGCCGACCGATTTCTGCCTGCCGGTACGCTTGCTCGTTGGCCTGCGCCCGAATCGGTCGTGGCGTTCTCTGAACGCACCTTTGCAGATGCTGGAGATCACCTCACCGAGGCCGCCAGGCTTTGGTTACCCGAAGAAGAAACGCAGGATCTGCGTGATCCGGAGAATAGAACGCTGGTCGCGTTGGGTGAGGTGCTTAAACGCCTCGAACCGTTTCATGTGCTTCTTCGCGCGCATCAACGGGTTGGGGACGTTCGGCCGCTCGTGCGCGAATGGACCAATCGATGGCGCGTCAACGAGCGCCAGGCGGCGCTGGCTCTGGATGGGCTCGTCGCGCTCGTATCCGTGGCACGCAACCCGAGCGGCAGACCCTGGCTCACGGTCCGTTGCCAACTCTGGCTCCGCGAGCTGCGCCGCATGGTCGCCACGGTGGCGCCGCAGCCACTGATCCGGTTCGCGGACGATCTGCCAGCAGATGAGCAGCGGTTGTGCCTGCCGGTGGTTCACTGCAATGAGTGCCACGCCACTGGCTGGGTGGGCTTGCGCAAACCCAATGCTGTGGAAGTGCAGCGTGAGTTGCCGCCCATCTACGAGGCGTTTTTCAACCGCAATCCCGACACGCGGCTGCTTTACCTGGCAGGCGAAGCTCCGGTGGTGCCATCTGAAGAGCGCAGTCTTTGCGGCAGCTGTGGCGCCATCAATCCGCAGGGTGATCAGCGTTGCGGCCACTGCGAGGCGGAGAACGACTGGTTGGTGAGCGTGGTTATTCCTCACACCAACCAGCAGCACACGCGCGATGGCGCCAAAATGCAGCGCTTCCACCGCGACTGCCCGTTCTGCGAGGCAGATGAGAGCCTCATGATTCTGGCCTCGCGAGCCGCAACGCTTTCGTCCGTGGCCATCGATCGG
>JAUIED010000223.1 GCA_030428905.1 Gammaproteobacteria bacterium | reverse complement strand
CCCCTATACTCCGGCTCCTCTCATCACGCCTGGGCTACCCGCACCGCCATTTCTTTACCTCTGAACTTCAGCCGATATAGCGGTTATCCTTCCTATCCGTTGCACGTTCGGCGCGCCGAACGACGAATGGGGAGAAGAGGTGCGCAGCATCGTTAAACTGCGCGAAGGCCACTCCGCTGGAAGTGCCATGGTGCAGACGCTGGACGCCTGGCTGCGCGAGCGGCTGGCCCACTTCAAGTGTCCGCGCACCATTATCTTCGTGGACGACGTGCCACGCTCCGCGGCTGGCAAAGTGCAACGCAAGCAGGTCAGAGACGAGTACGCAAACACATGACAACATTCAACAATGGGCCGCTAGCAGAAGACACCATCGGCCTCCTGGAGGGCCTCAGCACAACGCGGGCGATCCGCCGCTACCTCGACGAACCCATTCCTGCGGAGGTGCTCAGGGACATCCTCTGGGCGGCAACCCGCGCTCCCAGCGGTTCGAATCGTCAGCCCTTTCGCTTCCTGGTACTGACCGACAGCGAGGAGGCGAAACAAGCCAAACGGCTGATCGGCGAAGCAGCCCGGGCCATGTGGGAGGAAAAAATACGCACCGACGGCTACAGCAAAGGCAGCGGTGCCGACCCCAAATCACCCAAGTCGCGCATGGCCCGCGCCATGCAGGCGTACGTGGACGATTTCGAAGCCGTGCCCTGCCTGATCCTGCCCTGCTTCGTGCGCTACCGGGCACCTTCGCTCATTGAGGGCGCTTCGATGTATCCCGCCGTGCAGAACATTCTGCTGGCCGCCCGCGCGCTCGGCTACGGCGGCGTCATCACCGGCTTCCACGGCGCGGTGACCGAAGAACTGCACGCGCTGCTGGGCATCCCCAGCGACGTGGAAATCGCCTGCACGCTGACGCTTGGCAAACCTGTAGGTGGGCACGGCCCGGTGCGTCGCCGGCCGATGTCGGAGCTCGTCTTTGCCGACGGCTGGGGCGAGGCGCCTGAGTGGGCGCAGGACCCGCCGGGGACGCGGTTTACGAGTGCGGGGCCGCCGAAAAATCGCGAGGAAGGGCAGTAGCTAGTGCCTGTCCAGAATGCGCAGCATTCTGAGATCCACTGGCGTGAGCGCAGGGATGCGCGATCATTTTCCGCAGGAAAATGGGAGGTTTGCGTAGCAAACCGTATGAGGAAATAGCCAGGGATGGCTATTTCCGGGCAGAGACTAGCTACAAGGCGATCGTGCGGTTGCAATTTCAGCCGTGGCAACCTATCTGGCCGCGGAGGATAACCGCTCGACCGCCTGGAGTATTTCGTCATCTATCAGGCGAACCACCGCAACCGGAGATCTCCACTCTTTCTCGCTTCCGCTCACATCGAAGCGGTAACCCAATCCTATCCCGACAATCGCCGGACCACCCCCGACCCTGACGATCGCCGGCGCGCCCGACTTCCCGGCCATCATCGGACAACTGGAAACAAACACAGAGTCCTGATCGGCTGGATCTCTCAAACCCTCCCGAGGCACCCGTACGTCGCATCCACTCGCAGAGCTTTCCAAAGCCGTCCGAGTGACGTGAACTTTGATCCCTCTCTCCCTGAGATAGTCGATACCCTGCAAGCCAATGGATGCGGCCGGGAGGCGCGGCACGTCCTCAGCAAGCCGTCGATCCAGAACCCCTACAGCCCAATCGCTCTTCAGGCCACCGCCCCGCCCAACTTCCAGTGCTACAAACTGATACCGCTCGCCCTTTGATTCCAGCCAGCAGGCACCGTGATCCGATACACCGTGCCTGGTGAGCAGAACAACTTCCACCTGACCCTCCCGAGCATGCCTGACCGGTACCGAAAGACTGGAGACGAAATGCGCACGCGCTTCGTCATGGCAGACGACACGTGGAACTTCCAGCACATCGAGGGCGGAGTAATCTTCATCCCGTAAAGAAGCGGACACAGGAATAGTGGTTACAGCCCACAGCAGGGTGACCACAGACGCGACGGTTCTAAGGTTCACTGCAAGGTAACGGGCAATACGGCATAGCGAAGACGCTAGCACCTGTGTGCGTCATTGAAAACCAGCAGACCCAGCGCATCTGCTCGGATCCCAGCAGGAAGTCATATGTGTTTGAATACCATGCCTACCCGGAACGGATCACAGATGAGACAGCTTGTACTGATTCTGACCGTCACCATGCTGCTTGGCACCCCACATGGTTGGAGCCAATCCTCGCCAGGCATCGAAGGGCACCACATAGCAGATCCCAGCCGCATCGAAAGTGCTTCAGGGCAGCTCACTGTCTCGGCGCTGCCAGTAGACAAGCAAACCACGGCCACCGGCACCATGGTCGAGATCCGGCTGGCGGACGAGCATCAGCAAGACGCTATTCGACTGAACATCGAGCAGATCGACGTTCTCCTGAAGGAGATCGAGCATCTGTCCCAGTTTCGATCGGTGGCCGCCCGTTGCGACAATGATCAGGTCTGCATGTTCGGCGTAGCCCGATGCCGGCCCAGCCAGACAGAACCGCAGCTGTTGTGTCCTGGATACTACTCGAACCGAAGTGGCGTAATCGGGGTGATCCTTGCAACATCGAAAGGAGGTTTCAGATTTCCTGGCCTATCGACCAATGATCTGCATCGCGTTCTTGATCACGCCAGAACCATAGCAACGACATCATCACCCAGCAGTTTGTGACGCCTACATGCACGCCTCGAACCATCAAGTAGTGATTGAGCGACTGGCAATTGCCGACAAGCTTGTACAGTTCCCGTCCATGATTATCGGAACCCCGCCGCTGGGGCTTGCAACGCAGAACAGCGACATCGACGTAGCCTTTCAAGCGGATGATCTGCACCGCTTTCAACAGGAAGCTGCTTTGGCATTCGGTGAACAGGCGAACTATTCACACCACTCTGGCTGCAAACGTGGCGAGCCATATGCCTGTATTCAGTTCCACGCGTTTGACTGGGAAGTCGAGTTATTTTGCCAGTCGATCCCACTGGATCAGCAATGGGGTGTAAGGCACTTCCTCGTCGAGCAGCGCCTGCTCCAGCTGCACCCGCCGCTGAGGCTGGCGGTGCTGGAGCTGAAACAGCGCGGCATGAAGACAGAACCCGCGTTCGCATCTGTGTTGGGGTTGGCTGGTGATCCGAACGAAGCGATACTGTCGTTGGATTCACTGTCCAACAATGAACTTCGGGAGCTTGTGGATGAACTCTAACGTAGCCGGTTGGTTTCACTGAGAGCCAGGGTGGTGGTAGAAGGGAAATTAACGATCGATCCTTATCCCAAGGGTTCTTCGCTCATCTGGGTTGTGTTTTCTCTGCTTGCGGCCACCTTCTCGTTAATCCTTCCCATGCACCGTCAGGAACAGTCGCCCTGAGATTCGTTGACGGGACGACGCTGACCGTCGGTCCCTCCCACAATGCGCATGCATTCGCCGCGAAGCTCAACCACCGTCCCGGCAACCAGATTGCCGTCTGATCAGCCGATAGGAGCCTTGATCCAAGATGGAAGAACTTCCCGCAGCCCTGGGTTCTATTTCCGAATTCGCGATCGGCCTTGCAGGTTTTACCGGCGTGCTGTTCGTTCTTTCTCAGCCATCGGGCAAGGATTCCTCAATCGCCGTTCTGCGCTTCGCCAACCTGGTGGTCAGCTCCTTCGCCGCCGGGTTCTTCGCTTTGCTGCCAATGATCCTCGCCAGCTTTGCGATGCCTACGGCAGACGCCATTAACGTCGCCATGGGCTGCCTGGCGATGTTCATGACGGTTTGGCTGTTAGCCGCCGCAATCCTAATGCCGAGAAAAGGTATCGTCGTATGGATCGCTGCCCTCATGTTCGGGGGTGCAATACTGGTTCTGGGACTGCAGCTTGCTGGGTTGATCCTGTTCGCCGCGAGCCGGCCGGGACTCTATACGCTGGGCTTGTACATTCTACTGATGCAGGGTGCCATCGTGTTCAGCTACGCCGCCGTAAACGTCATTCGAAATCGTGGTGAACCTGCTGACTAATCAGTGATGCGGTCGTGGATGACGCACACGCCCGGATTTCAGCATGGCAAAGCCGGCCGGTTGATAGGTATAGACCAGCGCCCGGCGCGGCGTATCGGACGTGTTGGGCTCCGAGCCGTGCACCACATAAGGATCAAAGAAGATCAACGACCCAGCTGGTACTTCGAAGGCCACCTGCTGGCTGAGATCGAAAGCGGTAGGATCCGTGTAGAACCCGCCGAGCTGTGTGCCATCGTCGGTGCCGGGCAGGCAGCCGGCCCGGTGGCTGCCGGCGATGACACGAAAGCAGCCATTACCGGCATACGCATCATCCAGCGTGATCATCACGTTTGGCAGTTTGTCGACGTGATTGCAGCTGTGCACCCAGTACGGCGCGTCCTGATGCCAGCCGAAGCCGGTGCCCTCGCGCGGCCGTTTGAGGTTGAGCTTATCGCTCCAGAGCGTGACCTGTGCCGTGCCGATGAGCTCCCGCATGGGCTCGACAATGCGCGCATCATCGACCAGCACGTCCAGCAGCGGATGCTGATCGTGCACCGGCTCTACCACCCGCACCGCATCGCTCGGCGGCGAGTATTCGAACTGCACGGTAGTGGAACCCACATCCACGAATCGCTTGCCGTCCAGCCAGTACGTGCGGCCTTCACCACTTGCCGCAGCCACCGCAACTGCCACCGCCTCCACCGCCTCACGCAGGCGTGCCAGCTCTTCGGCGCCGAACTGCTGCGCCCGCACGAAGTAACCCGACTCGCGCCAGGAGTGCCACTCCTCGGGTGTCAAATAGCCTCCACCCGCACCGGTACGGTCTTGTGCCATGGCGTGCCCGCGTAGGCGTCGCGCAGGTCCGTTGAGGTCAGCTCATTCGACGCAGCACCCACCGTGCGCTGTGTGCCATCCACATCCGCGTAGCTCAGCCCCATGCCATTGGGCAGCGACACCTGGCCGCGATGCATACGCTCATCCAGGGTCACCGTCACTTCGGCACTGCCGCTGGCGCTGATCACCCGCGCCTGGGAGCGCTCGCCCAGATTGATGCGTGCGGCATCCTCCGGATGCATGTGCAATGCACCCTCGCCGTCCTTTCTGCGCCAAGCCGGATCGCGAATGATGGTGTTGGCGGTGAAGCTGCGGCGCTCGCCCGCGGCCAGCAGCATTGGGTACGCCTGCGATGTCTCTTCCGGCACGGTGTGCGGCAGCGATTCGGCCTCAGCAAGCAACTCCGGCAGCGCCAGCTCGATCTGCCCGCCAGGCACCCGTGCCCACACGGATTCCCAACCTTCCGAGGAGACCACCATGCCGCTCGGGCTCGAAAGCATCGCATCGAACAACGCCTCGCCCAACGCCATGCCTTCGCCGGTGAAACCCGCACGTTCGAGGGATTCGCGATGGCCAAGCGCATGCTGATGGGCCAGCGCCCAGAGGGTCGCGGCGTTGCGCATACCTTCCGGGAGCGTCCGTCCCAGGGTGCGATACAGCAATACCGGCGCGAAATCCGCCAACGTCGGCTGCTCGGCCAGCAAGGTGAAGACCTGCGCCTGAAAAGCTTCGCGGCCACCTTCCTCGAGGGCGCGGTTCAGCGACGCTTCCACCCCGTCAGGCAGCGCACCCAGCGCCTGCACCAGGCGGTAGTGGATCTCCGCTTCGTCCAGCGCACCGTCTCGCGGCGCGAACAGTGGCGCGCGCACGTGGAAAAAATTGTCCGGAAACTCGAAGTTGAAGAAGGTCGCCTCCGCTTTTTCGTACTGCGACGTGGCGGGCAACACGTAGTCGGCCTGACGGGCGGTTTCGGTCATCGCCACATCGATCACTACGCTGCACTCCAACGCCCGCATGGCCTGGCGCCACTTGGCGCTGTCAGCAAGCGAGTGCACGGGGTTCGCCGACTCGATGATCATCGCCCGATAGCGGTTCGGGTGACTGCTCAGCACCTCGTCGGGAATGATGTTGCAGGGCACGAGCCCGGCGATGATGCGCTCACCGAGCACTGG
>JAUIED010000222.1 GCA_030428905.1 Gammaproteobacteria bacterium | reverse complement strand
TGGTCAACTTCACTCCATTGCCGGGTATCGTCACGTTTTCCCTTGATCCTGCTGACGCCGAGGTTCGAGTCGACGGGCACGTGCAGGACACTTCTGCACCCGCGCGTATCGCCGCCGGCGAACATGCGGTTACCGCCCTGCATCCCCGGTACCGCAGCAAGACCATACTCTTCGACGTTGCGGGTCGTGAGCAGCCGCAAACCATGAGCCTCGCGCTCGCGCCGAACTGGGGCGATGTGTACATCAACAGCATTCCCGATGGCGCTGCCGTATTCGTGGACGGCCAGGATACAGGCCATCGCACCCCGGCAAAGGCCGAGGTGCTCGCTGGAGAGCGGGAGATCTCGCTGCGATTGGACGGCTACCGCAGCGCCCGTATGCGGCTCGTCGTTGCCGCGGAGCAGGAGGAGCGTCTGGATACGTTCACGCTCGTTCAGGCGGATGCCACACTCGAGGTTTCCACCACTCCGGCCGGTGCCGGGATCACCGTGGATGGGGAGTTCGTCGGCCAGTCACCAATAGAGCTGACGCTGCGCTCAGGCGCGCGCTACCGAGTCGAGGCAATTCTCGAGGGCTACCACCGCGCCCAGAAACAGGTGGCATTGAAACGGGGCAGCAATCCTGCGGTACAGCTTGAACTGGCGCGCGTACTCGGCGAGGTAAACGTCGAAGCGCTACCGGCAGGGGCACAACTGCGGTTGAACGGCCGGTTGCTCGGCGAAGCGAACCGCACCTTGAAACTGCCAACCGGCGCCCACGAGTTCGTCATTGAGATGCCTGGGTACGCCTCCTACAGGACGACAGTGCGGCCCCGCGCCGGCGTGACGCAGGCTCTACGTGTCAAGCTGCTCACCGTCGAAGAAGCACGCAGGCAGGCGCTCAAACCGCGCTACACGACGGACTACGGCCAACAAATGGTGCTCATCGAACCCACGCCGATCACGCTGGGCGCTTCCCGTCGTGAGCCCGGGCGGCGTGCAAACGAAACGTTGCGCGAAGTCGCCCTCGAGTCGCTGTTCTACATCTCCCGGCACGAAGTGACCAACGGCCAGTACAAGGCGTATCTCGCCAGTCACGACTCAGGTGACTTTCAGGGCAATGTCCTCAGCGCCGACGACCAGCCAGTGGTCGATGTCGGCTGGATCGACGCGGCGCTCTACTGCAACTGGCTCTCAGAACAGGAGCAACGCACACCCGTCTACGACATCGATCTTGGCAAGCTGGTCGGCGTGAACCTTGCAGCCACGGGATACCGTCTGCCGAGCGAGGCGGAATGGGCCTGGGTGGCGCGCACCGTGCCGGGTATGGACACGCTACTGCGCTACCCATGGGGCGACAACCTGCCGCCACCGGACCGCCACGGCAATTACGCAGACCGCGCCGCGCAGCATCTGGTTGGCCGCATCATCTACGGCTTCAACGACAACTACGTCGCAACCGCGCCTGTGGGATCGTTCCAGGCTAACGCGCACGATCTGTTCGATCTCGGCGGCAACGTCGCCGAATGGGTTCACGACTACTACGAAATTCCCCGCAAGGACGCACAAGCGCAGCCGTTCGGCCCTGCAAGCGGGGAGTTTCATGTGATCAAGGGTTCCGGGTGGATGCACGGTACCGTTACCGATTTGCGCCTGTCCTTTCGCGACTACGGCAGCGACGGGCGCAAGGACCTGGGTTTCAGAATCGCCAGAAACGCGGAGTAATTTGAGCCATGACAATGAATCTCACGACGAATTCCACGAAGACTCCGACGAAGCATCACAGACGCGCCTTGTCGATTGCTGCCGCCGCATTGCTGACCATGTTATCGGTGTATGCAGCGTCTGCAGCGGAGGATGAGGAAGTCGTTCAAGACGACGTGTTCGTGCCCACAGAAGACATTTCCGAGGACATCGCCATCGCTTTCCCGGTGGACATCTGACAAGGCTGACCGATAACCATGAAGAAAACCCTGCACTTTGAACTGATCTACCAGATTGCTGCACTGGTAGTCGCCGTCATCCTCGTGCATCTGGTGTACGTCACCGTCATACGGCCCAATGCCGATGCCATCCTCGAGGCGCAGGCGCAGCTCGCCGCAGAAGGTAAAGCCTACGTGCAGGACCGCTCCATCTATGTGGTGTTGCGAGACTACGAGCAGGAAACCTGTTTCGTGCTGATGTTCTGGGCCATGGCCATCATGGGTTTCAAAGCCCGCGCAGCACTCCGCGAGCGGAGCCTGCTGCAGCAGGACATGCTGGACATCCAGGAAGGCACGAGCATCCTGCCGGAGGATGCACGGCAATATACCCGGCCAATTCAGGCGTTGCCTGAAGAGACCCGGGAGTACCTGCTCCCGAGAACGCTCATCAGCGCCCTGCAACGATTCGCTTCCACCCGCAACGTGCAGGATGTGTCTGAGGCCGTTCGGGCGGTATGCGACACAGAGTCCGATCGACTCGACAGCGAGCTGTCCATGGTGCGTTACATCGCCTGGGCCATACCATCTATCGGCTTTATCGGCACGGTGCGCGGCATCGGCGAAGCGCTTGGCCAGGCCTACCGCGCCGTGGAAGGCGACATCGCCGGCGTCACCGCAAGCCTGGGTGTGGCTTTCAACTCCACGTTCATCGCGCTGGTGATCAGCATCGTGCTGATGTTCCTCATGCACCAGCTGCAATTGATCCAGGAGCGTCTGGTGCTCGACGCACACGCCTACGCGGACCAGAAACTGGTGCGGCATATGCAGGTCCGCAGCACCGACAGGAGCAGCGTGTGAACCCTGCGCTCATTCTCAACGACTGGCGATTGACCCTGATCGCCAACGGCATCGTCGTCTACGAAGAACCTGCCGCCGCCCTGGAAAGTAACGGAAATCTGCTATTCGGTGCGGATGCTTTTGCCAAAGCACGCGTGCACCCCCGGCAGAGCAACCTCGAATATCTGGGCAAGCTGAGCGCCGACCCGCTGGCTCAGCCCTTCACCTCTGCGCGTAACCACGCGGATCTGCTCTACCTGCACTTCAAGGTGCTCGCCGATACGCAGCCTGTGTTGAGTGACCCGTTGCTGGCTGTCGTGCCAAGCCCGGTCAGCAATGAGCAGCTCAGCCTGCTGTTGGGAGTCGCGAAAGAAGCCGGTGTCACCATCGGCGGCTTCACCGATCTCGCCAGCGCCTGCGTTGCCGCCCAACCCGGCGACACACCGCTGCAGTTTCTCGAACTGAACATGAGCAGCGCCTACATTGTGCGCGTCGAACTCAAGCCTGATACCAGCGCAGGACCGGCTACGGAATTCATGGACACGAGCATCAGCCGCATCATCGATGGCTGGACCAATGTCATTGCCGATCAGTTCGTCGCGTCCTCCCGCTTCGATCCGTTGCATGCCGCCCACACTGAGCAGCAGCTCTACAACCTGGTGGCGGGATGGTTCGGTTCCGCGACGCCCTCGAGCTACCTGACCATCGAGCACGGCGGCGAGACGCGGCGCCAGGAAGTCAGCATTGATGCCCTGCGCAGCCGTCTGAACCGTTCCATCGAAAGCATCGTCGCCGCCCTCAATCCGGACCTGCCAGTACGGCTGGGCCCGAATGCTGCCAGCGTACCGTTGCTGCGCGCGTTGCTGGAAAGCCGGTTCAGTGTGCAGCGCAGCGACGCGGATCGCCTGCGGGCCTGGCTTGCGCACCACGCGGAACCCCTGCTGAGCACCGACGACGTGCGCTACCATCGCGCCCTCAAACCAGCAGCTATGGCGAAGGCACAGCCGCAACCCGAAGCCACGTCGGCGCCGCACGCGGCACCCGCCGCGCCCAGCCCGGGCCAGCCTACCCACGGCCTGCATGCAACCACTGCCTACCGCATCGGCTCAGCAGCGCTTCCAGCCGAGGCGGTTGGTGATGCAGCCAGCGGCACAACAGTCAACGTCGACGGTCGATTGTTCACGCTCATTCAGGTGCTGGATTAGTGGCGCGCAGCCGCCGCATCTCTGTTTTCTCCCTGTCTTTTCTGGACGTCATGTCCTGCGGTTTCGGGGCGGTGGTGCTGATCTTCCTGATCATCAACCATGCAAGCGAACGCGATACGGTGGTGATCAACGACGACCTGCTGGCGGAAATGCGCATGCTCGACTACCAGGTGCAGAATGGTGAGCGCGACCTCGTAGAGCTGATTGAGCAGCTCGAAGAAACCCGCCGCAAGGTGGATCGCGAACAGCAGCGATTGGTATCGACGCAAACCAGCCTGGAGCGGCAGCGCAAAGATCTGCAGCAGGTGGAGTCCCTATCCCGCGCCCAGGTGGAGAGCCTCGAAGCGTTGAAGTCCGATATCGAGTCCCGGGAGCAGGAGGTGGAGCAGCTGCAGGCACTCGAAGACGCTCAGGACGGCACGCGCATTGTGCGCATCGAGGGTGAAGGCAACCGCCAGTATCTGACCGGGCTGCGCGTGGGCGGTGAGCATATCGTCATTGCGCTGGATGCCTCCGCCAGCATGCTCGACGATACCATCGTCAACGTGCTGCGCCGGCGCAACATGTCGGATGAGCGCAAGCAGCGTGCACCCAAATGGCAACGGGCTGTACGCACCGTGGATTGGCTGGTGGCGCAGATTCCCTTGCAGGCCGATTTTCAGGTGTTGCTGTTCAACACCGAGGTGCGCTCCATGACCACCCCTGATGGGTACGATTGGGCACCTGTGGGCGATGGCAGCAGCATCCGCACGAGCCTGGCTGGACTACGTGAGGCCGTGCCCGATGGCGGCACCAGTCTGGAAAAGCTGTTCGTCGTGCTGCGGGAGATGAGCCCACTGCCCGACAACGTTTACCTGATCACCGATTCGCTCCCCACCCAGGGCACCCGGGCGCCGCGCAAAGCCACGATCAGCGGCAAGGACCGCCTGGATCTATTTCGCGATGCGCGGGTCAAACTACCCAACCAGATACCGGTTAACGTCATCATGTTTCCCATGGAAGGCGACCCTTTTGCCGCAGGTGCGTTCTGGAACCTGGCCCGAGCGACCGGCGGTGCCTTCCTCGCGCCGTCGAGAGATTGGCCATGAGGCGGGCTGAGCGCAGGCGCGGCATCGAGGAGTTTTCCGTCTCCTTTCTCGATGTCATCTGTTGCGGATTTGGCGCAATCATCCTGCTGCTGCTCATCACCAAAACGGTGGAGCCGGTGCTTCTGGAAAAAAGCACCATCAACCTCGAGGGGCAGGTAGCCGCACGTGAGAACGCGCTGCACGAGATTCGCGGCCAGATTCGTGAGGTGCAACGCCAACTCACCGACTCCAGATTGTCGCTGAACGATACGCTTACCCAACTGGCGCGCCTCGAGTCCGAACTCACCAACATCCTCGGCCGCTTCAATCTGGCACGAGAGAACAAACAGGAATCACAACGCGCGCAGGATCAGCTGGCCGCCACCAAGCAAAGCCTGACCGATGAGATGGAGCGGTTGCTGGCCGCAGATTTCTCTCCCCGCAACGACCTCGTCGGCGGCATCGCGGTAGACAGCGAGTACATCATCTTCGTCATCGACACGTCCGGCAGCATGCAGAGTTCTGCCTGGCCGCAGGTGCTGCGCAAGGTAGAGGAAACCCTGGCGGTGTACCCGCAGGTGAAGGGTATCCAGGTGATGAACGATATGGGCGACTATATGTTCAATGGCTACGCCGGGCGCTGGTTGCCGGACAGTCCGAGCCGCAGGGAGAGCATTATTCGCAGCCTCCGAAGCTGGGCACCGTTTTCCAACTCGAGTCCGGTGGAAGGTATCCGCGCGGCAATCAACGCTTTCTACTCTCCGGACAAGCGCATCGGCATCTATGTGTTCGGCGACGACTTCACCGGCTCGTCCATCGAGGAAATCATCGACGCGGTGGATGAAATCAATGTCGCCGATGCCAAGGGCAAACGGCGCGTGCGCATCAATGCGGTCGGCTTCCCGGTGTACATCGAGCGGCCGAGCCTGCGTACCTATCAATTTGCTGCATTGATGCGGGAGTTGGCGCACCGCAACGATGGGTCGTTTGTGGGGCTTGCGGAATTTCAGTAACTTTGG
>JAUIED010000027.1 GCA_030428905.1 Gammaproteobacteria bacterium | reverse complement strand
GCAAACGCAGTGTTGCCGCCGTTGGTGACGCCAGAGGTGTCGATGGCGCCGATGCTGGCAAAGAACTCACCGGCTGCATCTACGTCGCCGATGCTGCCCACTGCCGTGCCGAACGCACCAGTGAGATCTTCTGTGGCCTGGATATCGAACAGCACGCCGGGGCCGGTGTTTTCGATCCGCAGATCATAGGTCAGCTGAAACACATGACCCGACACGTTGGCGAGGGCCCCAGCCGCCTTGGCAGCACCGATCTGCGGCACCGAGGGGGGCACCGCCTGGTTGCAGGAGGCGCCGTCAGTGAGCGACGCAGTAGGGCCGGTAAAGATCTGCTGCGCAGCACCGGTCGTCGTATTGATTGTGTAGAAGCGGCCGCTACCGTTCTCGTAGACGTACATGTTGCCCGAAACATCGAAATAGGCAGAACCCACTCCTACACCGACGATGCCCGTCGGACCGATGACGGTGGTCGCTCCGGTGCCGGGATTCACGCGCATGAGCTGCTTGGTGCTTTCGTTCACCCCGTAGAGCTGGCCGTCGATGGGGTTGAGAGCTATGTCGAGCAGCCGCTGAAGGTTGGTTCCTGAGCCGACGAAGGTAGCGGCCAGGGTCGTAAGATCCACCGACCAGAGATCATCCGCACCTACCGGAATCATGAGCAGGTTGTTGCCGACCACTTCGGCGCTGGTGAAGTCCGCCGCCGGCAGGCCAGTGACGTCGCCAATGGCCACCGTCGTGCCGTTGGCGTCGGTCACCACCAGCTCTGTGCTGTTGAAACGCAGGCTGTAGATGAGGTTGTTCGTTGCGTGGTAGCCCAGCGCGTTGTAGGTGATGTTGTGTGTGGTGGTACCGATGTTGTTGACGCTCTGACCGGCAACATTGATGGCGCTGAATTGCGTCGGCGTGCCGCGCGCGAGGTAGAGATCTGACGTGCACGAAAAAGTGGTGAGCGCGGGAACGATGTCGATGGACGCCGCAGCCGACGTATCGGTGTTCTCCTGATCTGCCACACCATTCTGCGTGGAATCGCCGCTGGCGATGAACGTGTTGTCGTAGGGAGCGTTGACCGGGTCCGGGAAGAAAGTGACGGTCATCGGGATGGTGATGAAGTCTCCACCGGCAAGGGTACCGGGCTGGCTCGGGTCCAACACGCCAATGTCCGAGTCACCGTCGAACGAAGGGTTGGTCGCGAAAGTTGCGTTCCCCGTCAGCACCTGCCCGGTATTGATAACCCCTAGACCGACAAAGTACTCGCCAGGCTGATCCACGAGCCCGACATTCGCCACTGCCGTACCGAAGGAGGTGGTGAGATCCTCAAACGCCTGTATATCGAAGTCCTGCGGGGCGCCGACCCCATCGATGCGAAGCGTATAGGTCACCTCAAAGACGTTACCGCCCTGGTCGCTGACCGCACCCGCGGTTTTTGTGGCTGCAACATCCCCCCAAGCCAGAGGCGTGCACAGGAGTGCAAGCACACATACAAGTTTGCTGACAGCTTTCGCAGGGTTGGGAAAACGACGGGCAGATATCGTATTGCTGTGGATCATCGATTGTCCTTTAAATCCAGGTCACGCGGTCATCGCGCGCCGTTTCGGCAAAGTCTTGCGCAGTATGCCGGCGCGAGACGGCTCACTCCGTAAACAGAATGTTAGCGTCCATTGGGCAGATTACCCGCGCCGTGACGCGCCGCGCGTGATTCTATTCACAAGGTAGGAAAGGTACCGTCAAATCCTCGCCGAAAAACCCGCAAAACCCCGCAATAAAGACAAGAAAGATCACCGACACATCGGATGCAGAGCAGGTTTTACAAACGCTGCTCTCGGGCTAAGAAGAAATGACAAGCAAATTATTCAGCGTCCAGACGGCAACTGGACAACGTGCTTTACCAGAAAACCATCAGGGCGATACGTCATCCAGCAGCGGCAACTCGACAGAGAGGTATAGCTGCACCTCATCGGTCACCATGGGTACCGCATAGCCCAGGTCCCAATCCGATCGACGCAGCTCGCCCACCGCGCTCACGCCCAGGGTCGGCCGCTTGAGCATGGGATGCATGGCAGCCTTGTTCAATGTCGCTTCGAGGGTCACGGGTTTGGTAATGCCCTTGATGGTGAGGTCGCCGACGATAGTGGCCGTGGCGTCGCTTGTCATTGTGATGGCCGTTGATGTGAAGACGATCTTCGGGTGGTTCGCCACGTCGAAGAAGCGCTCACCTACCAGATGCTCATCGAACTCGGCTACACGACTGTCCACCGATGCGGCATCGATCGTCACCGCAAAGCTGCTGTTTTGTGGTTCGTTGGCGTCCAATGCCAGCTTCACATCAAAGTCGTTGAAACCAAGATGCGGGTTGGAAAAGCCAAGATGAGAGTACGTCACTGTGATATAGGCATGCGTTTTATCCAGGCCGTAGTTTCCAGATGGCGCGTTGATGGCGGCTGCCACGGGCAGCGCGAGTACAAGGAGCAGAACGCAAGACGGCAGACGACGCATATCAGGTGCCTCAGATCACGGAACGTGTAGGGTGCACGGACCGCGCAAACCTTGCAACACACCCACCCCGGGCCCAGGATGCGACCATCCGAAGGAGGAACCGACTATGCGTACCCTGCCCTGTTTGCTGTTCGTGTTGCTGAGCGGTTTCGCCAGCGCCGATAACGACATCGAGCGCGAATGTACCCGCCTCATCATGGACTACGCGGTGTACCGGGATGCCGGTGACGCCGAGGCCTACGCCAACCTGTTTACGGAGAATGGCAGCCTGTCGTTGCTCGGCCAGACGTTTAGCAGCCGTGCCGCCATACTCGAACGGATGCGCACGGCGCCACCGCAAACCTCCATGCACCTGATGAGCACGGTGCGGATCTTTCCGGAATCAGCCACGCGCGCACGCGGTGTGAGCTATGCCGAGGTCTATGTGGAGGGTGCTGGTGAAGCACCGGCGAAAACGGGGGGCTTCCTTGCCATCGGCCGCTACCACGACCGCTTCGAGAAGACCGAAGCCGGCTGGAAAATCGCCGAGAGGCGCTTCGAGCGGGTGCTCGTACGCGACCTCCCGGCAGAGGGCTGAACGGCGGAGGTTAGAAGTTGTAGCGGAAGCTCACGCCCCACCAGCGCGGCTTGCCGTAGTACTGCTCCACCAGACCGAACACGTTCGGGCCCGACAGGTCGAAGGTCTGCACCAGGTACTCTTCATCAGTGAGGTTGTGCACGAAGGCAGACAGCGTCCACAGATCGTCACCATGGCTGTAGCTGACCAGAGCGTTGGACAGCGTATAGCCGTTTTCGGTGACCGTCGGTAGCCGGGTCAGGGAGAAGTAGTGTTCCGAGCGGCGCTGGGCGTCCACCTGGAAAGCCAGGTGGCCTGCACCCACCGGCACCTCGTAGCGCACCATCGCGTTGTAGCTCCACTCCGGCGACTGCACCGAGGTTGTCTTTGGCGTACCGTTCTTGAGATCCACCTCGATATCGTTGTAGGCCACCCCCAGAATGATGTCGAGACCGTCGATGGGCGAAGCCATCAACTCGAGCTCACCGCCCTGCGACTCCGCTTCGGCATTGCTGGTGATGGTATCGATGCCGATGATCTGGAAAGCCTGGTAGTCCTGGTAGTCGTAGTAATAGACGGCGCCGTTGAAGATCACCCGGCCGTCTGCCCAGGTGGATTTGAATCCCACCTCAAAAGCATCGAGCTGCTCTGGATCGAAGCTCATGGTGGCGTCGTCATAAGCGAGCGGCGGGCTCAGCGGGAATACCGGGGCATTGAAGCCGCCGCTCTTAACACCGCGGTTGTAGCTGCCGTATAGCATGACGTCGTCCGTCGCCTGCCAGTTCAGGCCCAGCCGCCAGGCAAGCTCATCGTCCTCACGGTCGCCACGGTAGGTGGCGAGGTTGGCGAGAACGTTCGGATTACCGTTGCGCAGGCGCGTGCCGGGAATGAAGTCCACCGCATTCACCAGGTATTCGTGATCTTTCTCGTCGCGAATCCAGCGCAGGCCAAAGATGCCGGTGAGACTGTCGGTGAGGTCGTACTCCAGCTGACCGAACACCGAGATGGACTCGGTCGTGGATTCGTAGGGATTGTCGAGACCTGACAGTGCCGGTGTATCGCTGTTCGGATCGATGAACGGCTCACTCTCGGCGCCGTTGGAGTCATCGATGTCGAGATCGAGATAGTACAACCCTGCCACCCAGTTCAGACGCTCGTTGCCGCCCTGCAGGCGAAATTCCTGCGACAGCTGCTTGGCGTCCGTCGTGAGATAGAAATTGAACAGCGGTACCGGGCTCGCGTCGGAGTCTTCGATGTAATCCCGTTCGACCGTCGAGTAGTCGGTAATGGAGGTAAAGGTAAAGGCATCGAAATCGACGTTGACCGTCGCGGTGAATCCCTTGGTTTCAAGATCGTTGAAGCCGGGCGAGTCGTAGTCTCCGGCATACACATCACCGTCGTTGTCGATGTAGCCGAGTACCTGGTTGACCTCATTCGGCGTCAACACCCCGTCCTGGTTGGCGCTCACGTGTTCGAAGAAGCCGGTGTCGATGTCCTGATCGGAGTAGCGGCCGCTCAACAGCACGTCGACGCGATCGCTCGGGGTCCACAGAAACTGCAGCCGCGCGGCGCGATCGTTGGCGTTGTTGAGGTCCCCGCCCAGGCGATTTTCCACATAGCCGTCGTTGTCGTGGGTGCTCACCGACAGCCGTGCGCTGAGCGTATCGGACAACGGCCCACCAACCGCGCCTTCGAGCTTGATCTGATCGTAATCGCCAGCAGTGACCTTGACGTAGCCGTCAAACTCTTCAGAGGGTTTGTTGGTAACGAAGTGCGCAAGGCCGCCAGTGGCGTTGCGCCCATAGAGCGTGCCCTGAGGACCGCGCAGAATCTCCACCCGCTCCATATCGAACAGCATGAAGCCCGTGCCGGACATCTGTGAGATGTACACCTCATCGAGGTACACCGCCACCGGGCTCTCGACATTGGTGGTGAAATCGCTGTTGGCCACACCGCGGATGGCGATTGAGTAGTTCGCCTCGCCGTTGGGCTGCACCGTGGACACCCCCGGCGCCATGGCAGTGACCTGCTGTGCGTTGACGAAACCGAGCTGTTCCATCTGGTTGCCGGTGAGCGCGCTCACGGCAATACCGACGTCCTGCACGTTCTGCTCACGCTTCTGTGCCGTGACGACGATCTCCTCGATCACCGCGGCCTGCGGGCCGGACGCGAGCAGCGCGCACCCCGCAAAGAGCAACGCGGGGGCTGCAATGGGTTTTCGATTCATGGTTCTTAACTCCCCAATGGTTTCGACCCGTCGTGATACGGGCCTGCTATATGGTGGATGGTGCACTGCGCACCATCATCACGCTTTGTGTTACGACCAGGGCACGAAGGCGCGCATGGCGCGCGCGGTGCGGGCGGTCGTGACCCACAAACATGGTGTGCCCCTCGATGCAGGCGGATATGGCCAGCGCCAGGTCGCTGCGATCAGCGGCACTGAGTTTCGGCCGCATCAGGGCAATGATGTCTTCTAGTACCGAGCGATACACGCTGTAGATGCGCTCCATCTGCTGCGCTGCCCAGGCGTCACGGTTGGCAAGCACCCAGAGTTCAGGAAAGAAGCAGGTGGTGGAACGGCTTTGCAGATCGTTGAATACATAGGTGATGACGGCCTTGAGCTGCGCCTCCGGGTCTTCCGCCTGCACATTGCGCAGTCGTTCGAATTCGAGCATATAACCGTCGATGACCCGCGTAAGCAGATCCTCGATGAGGTCTGCCTTGGCAGCGTAGTAGTAGCTCAGGTTTCCCGGCGAGATCCCCAACGTCCGCGCCACCCGGCGCATGGATAGCCCCGCCATACCCTCGTCGATAACGATGTCGAACGCCGCATCCAGGATGCGAACCACGGTCTCCTGTCCGGTGGCGTATGCCGCGGTGCCTGGTTTGTGCCGTCTGCCGTTCATCCGGTCGCTGTCCGTGCGCAATCGCGCGGTTGCCTACTTTGTACGCGCGTACTATATTGGCGCGCAGCGAAGATTGCCAGCACCGGCGTGCTGGCTGTAACTGCGAGGGGCACCCCACTACAATCCCTCGTAACGGCTCGGGAGGGAGACGATGCTGCAGAACTTACGCTCAATCGGTGTGGCTACGATGATTGGCCTTGCGGCGGGCCTTCTACACCACCCCGCGCTCGCAGAGCTGCCTGCCGAACCCATTCCCAACGTGAAGAAACTGTCGGTGCCCTACCCCGGCACCTACGCCGTGGTGCACGACTTCGCCTTCGGCAGCCTCATCGACTCGAGCTTCGGCATCGTTGATGTGGAAAGCCGCGCATTTCTTGGCATGCTCAGCGCCGGCCAGTTCGCCACCATTAATCATTCGCTGACCCACCAGAAGTTCTACGTTGGTGAGACGATCCACACCAAAGGCGTGCGCGGCGAGCGGCAGGACCTGGTCGCCGTCTACGACTTCGAAAATCTGGACCTGGTGGCAGAGATTGCGCTGCCTACACGCCGCGCCAACATCGTCGTCAACAAAGCACTCACAGCCATTACCGACGACGCGCGATTCCTGCTGGTGTTCAACATGGACCCGGCAACCAGTGTGAGCGTCATCGATCTGAACAAGGATGCCTTCGTCGGCGAGATATCTACCCCCGGTTGCAGCCTGGTGTACCCGGATGCGGTAGGCGGTTTCCTGCAGCTCTGCGGCAATGGCACGTTGGCCGCCATCGCCCTGCAAGAAGACGGCAGTCAGGCCAGCCGCTGGGTGAGCGCCGAATTCAACGACATAGACCGCGATCCGATTTCCGAGAAAGCTTCGCGCATCGACGATGTATGGCATTTCTTCACCTACGCCGGCAAAGTTCAGCCGGTGGATGTGAGCGCCGCGCAGCCGAAGCTGCTCGACATCTGGTGGCTGGCATCCGAAGCGGAGCGTAAAGACAACTGGCGACCGGCCGGCTGGCACGGCAATGCAGGTAACGATGCCGGCTGGCTCTGGGTGGGGATGACGCCTGATGGATACAACGGCAGCCACAAAGACCCGGCGCCGGAGATCTGGCTGTTCGATAGCAAACGCAAACAACGCACCGCACGTTTCGAGCTCGCGTCCCCGGCATTGAGCATCGCCGCCACGCACCACGAGGAGCCGATGCTGCTGGTAGTCAACATCGAGGGCAGCCTGGATGTCTACGACGGCTTCTCGGGCAAACACCTGCGTCGAATCAACGAGCTTGGAGAGACGCCTTACATGGTGCACCCCATCGCCTCCGGAGAACGACCATGAGCCGCCTGCACGACATTACGGAACGCACCACCCGAAGCATCGCCCGACGCAGCTCACGGCGCGGCTTTCTCGGCCGTCTGGGATCGCTGCTGGGCGGTACCGCGCTCAGCATCCCGCTGCTGCCGGTAGCACGAGCCAGCGGCGTGGGCGGCGACAGCGCGGTTCCAGAGCAGACGACTGGTGTGGAGGCGGACCCGGGCAATCCGGCAAGCTGCGACTACTGGCGCTACTGCGGCATCGACGGCTTCCTCTGCAGTTGCTGTGGCGGCAGTCACAACGCCTGCCCGCCCGGCACGGAAATGTCTCCGCTTACGTGGATCGGTACCTGTCACAACCCGGGCGACGGCAAGAACTACATCATCTCTTATAACGACTGCTGCGGAAAAAGCAGCTGCGGCCGCTGTATGTGCAACCGCAACGAAGATGACCGGCCGGTGTATCGGCCAAATCTAAACAACGACATCGACTGGTGTATGGGCACCACCACAAACGTGTACAACTGCTCAACCGCCGTCATCCTGGGACTCGCAAACACATGATCACACGCACCCTCGCTTCGCTCATCATCGTCGGCAGCCTGGCCGGCAACGCTACAGCCGACCTGCAGCCCGAACCGATGGGTATCATTGAATCGCTGCCGGCACAGTACCCGGACCACTGGATGATGGTGCACGACGCCTCGTTCTTTCACATGTTCGAAGGCGAGGTGCTGATCGTCGATCCGCTGGCGGCAACCGCTGCCGAGCAGTACAAAGGCATGATTACCGCAAGCTTCATCGCCTTTTATCAGCAGAGCAGCAAACGCAATGAGCACTACGTGGCGGAAACGTTCTACTCCCGCGGTGCTCGCGGCGGGGAGCGCACCGACGTGGTGACGATCTGGGGTAACGACACGCTCGCGGTATCTGGCGAGATCGAAATTCCTGCCAAGCGCATCTCCGGCATGCCCAAGACCATCGCCTCTGCGCTGACCCCTGACGAACGCTTCATGCTCATCTACAACTTCACACCGGCCCAATCGGTGAGCGTGGTGGACCTCGAAACACGCCAGTTCGTGGCCGAGATCGACACCCCCGGGTGCGGTTTCGTGGTACCCAATGGCAAGCGCAGCTTCACCTCCATCTGCGCCAACGGCAGCATGCGCACCACGCACATGGGTGAGGATGGCAAAGCCAAAGGCCACTCGGAAACTTCGGTGCTCTTCGACGTGAACGCAGACCCGGTGTTTGAGGGCGCAGCGATGTCGGGCGGAACGGCCTACTTCCCCACCTTCCAGGGTCGCATCCTGCCTGTGGACGTCAGCGGGGAGAAAGTACAGGCCGGCGACGCCTGGTGGCTCACCAGTGAAAACGAAAGGAACTGGCGTCCGGGCGGCATGAAACCCTACGCAACAGACGCTGCTGGCCTCGGCTACTTCCTGATGAATCCGGAGGGTGGCGAAGGTACCCACAAAGACGGCGGCAGCGAGGTCTGGGTTGTAGATCTGGTCGATCAAAAGCGGCTCGCACGCATCGAACTCAGCAACTGGGGTCTGTCTCTGGGCACCTCCGGCAGCGGCGACAACCGCCTGATGGCGGTCACCAATGCGGACATGCAAGTGGATATCTACCGCATTCCGAGCGGCGAGTTCGTACACACGCTCGGCGTCGCACCGCAAACGCCGTTTCTGGTGCACGGCGCGCGGTGATGTCTGGCTGGTTTCCCATCGCCGTCTCCTGGACACTGGCTTGCGTGTTCGGCACTGCTCTGCACCACAAGCTCGATGATCCCGCGCGCTTTCGTGCGAGCCTTGCCGCCTACCGATTGGTGCCGGAAAGCCTCACCATGGGCGTCTGTATCGCCGTCATACTGCTGGAATCGCTAACGGTGTGCGCGCTCCTGCTGGCCACGCCTCTGGGCCTGCTGCTCGCAACCCTGATGCTCGCAGGTTACGCACTGGCGATGGCCATCAACGTGCTCCGCGGGCGCCAACACATCGACTGTGGGTGCGGCGATGCACCCACCCCGGTTTCCTGGTTCACAGTGGCGCGCAACCTGTGCCTCATCGCCCTCGCATTCTGGGCCCTGACGATGCACACAACATGGCCTGCCCTCGACATCTGGGGCGTGCTCTTCTGCGCGGCGAGCGCAGCGATTGCGTTCGGCCTGTACCAATGCGCGGAGGAGCTATTGGCAAACCGGAGCCGTCATCAGAGACTTTGGCTGGGGATCACCACATGAACGCGCTACTGGTCACCGCCGTGGTGGTACTGTGGGTTCTGGTTATCGCGCTGGTCATCGTGGTGTTCGCCCTCGCTCGCCAGGTAGGCGTGCTGTACGAGCGGGTAGCTCCGGCTGGTGCTTTGATGGTCAATCAGGCGCTTAAGGTAGGCGATGCGGCGCCGCAGATCGGCATTCAAGCGCTGAACGGCGCGCAACACACCACGGGGACAGGCGGCCGCCGGCAACTGCTGTTTTTCCTCGCGCCGGATTGCCCCATCTGTAAGAGCCTGCTACCTGTCGTGAAGACCCTCGCAGCACAGGAAAAAGACACCACCTTCATCCTCGTCAGCGACGGCGGCGAGGAGCACGAGCATCGCAGCTACATCGACAGCCACGGCCTGCAGCGCTTCGACTACGCGCTGTCGGAAGTGGTCGGTCGCTCCTTCGGTGTGGGTAAGCTGCCCTACGCGGTACTCATAGACGAGCGCGGCGTGGTCGCCTCGCTCGGCATCGTCAACTCGCGGGAACACCTCGAGAGCCTGTTCGAGGCAGAGCGTCTCGGTGTGGCGTCCATCCAGGACTACCTCGGCCGATCACAGGATGGCGACGCCGTGCAAAACTACGATCCTTCCAACTCAGCAACACCTGGCAGATAAGCATGAACGATCAACCCGGCCTTCTCGACAAACTCACCGAACGGGTCAGCCGCGGCTTCGCCCGACGCACTTCCCGCCGCGGTCTGCTCGGCATACTGGGCGGTAGCGTCGTCGGCGCTGCGTCGCTGCCACTGCTGCCTGTCGCACGTGCCGCCGGTAGTGGCCAGCCCAAGGCTTCCGACGTGCCCGACCCGGGTGATGACACCACCTGCGAGTACTGGCGTTACTGTGCCATCGATGGATTTCTTTGTACCTGCTGCGGCGGCAGCATCAACACGTGTCCCCCGGGCACGGAGATGTCGCCCATCACCTGGATTGGCACCTGCCTGAACCCTGCCGATGGTAAGAGCTACGTAATCTCCTACAACGATTGTTGCGGCAAAGTCGGTTGTGGTAACTGCCTGTGCAACCGCAATGAAGGCGACCGCCCCATGTACGTGCCGCCTAAGAGCAACGACATCAACTGGTGTCTCGGCACGCAGAGCGCCATCTACAACTGCTCGACGGCCATTGTCATCGGCGTCGCCGTGGAGTGATGACCAGGGTGCGCGCAATTGCATGCTGCCTGTGTCTGCTCGCGGGCGGCGCTGCTCATGCGAACGATGCGCTGACGGGCGTCGCGGATGCGCAGCGAGCACGCACAAACTACATGCTCAATTGCCAGGGTTGTCACGGACCAACTGGTGCCGGCATGACTGACGGCACGGTGCCAAACATGGCCGGTTTCGTTGGGCGTTTTCTACAGGTACCGGGTGGCCGTGAATTCCTAGTGCAGGTACCCGGCTCGGCCAATGCAGCATTGGACGATGCCGCCCTCGCAGAGGTGCTCAATTGGATACTGGTCACCATGTCCCCAGACGAGTTGCCTGCCGGCTTCCTCCCCTATTCCGCTGATGAAGTCGGCGCGCTGCGCACATCACCGCTCACGGAAATCCTGCACCACCGGGCAGAGCTGGTGGACGCAATGCACACAGATTAGCGGGCTGCGATGGGCCGTGACGCACGCTTGTGCTGAGACATTGCGCACCAGGTGGTGCCTTCCCTGCCTTTAGACTGAGAAAAAGGGAAAGGATGGCACCTCTTGCTCGAACGATCTGCGCAAAACGAGGCTCTGGACAACGCCCCGCGCAACCGGCGAACGCTGAGGGCCCTGTTCGTGAAGCCGGTGTACCAGATGCGTCTTGGCTTGCTGCTCATCTACCTGGGGCTGCTGATGCTCTCAGGCACGGCCTACCTCATGTACCAGGAGCTGCGCGCGCTCGATGCAATGCTCAACCAACCGCTCGCCGATCCAACACAGGTGCAGGCAGTGCTCAGCAACGTACTGGACTCGGTGGTGGCATACGGGCTCGGCGGCTTCGCCGCATTCGTCCTGATGGCATCCATTCTGGGCCTGGTCATCAATCATCGCGTTTCCGGCCCCACCCACGCGCTGCTACAGATCATCGACCAGTACATCGCCGGTAACTACACCTACCGGCGCAAACTCCGGGCACACGACGAGCTCAAACCCATTCAGAAACGTCTGAAGAAACTCGGTGACAAGCTCGAGGCTGAACGTCGTGCGAGCTAAGCCGGGGGGCTTCACCCTGGTGGAGCTGATGATCGTCGTGGCAATCATCGGCATCATCTCCGCGGTGACGATCCCGGTGTTTCAGGGCTATACCAGCCGCTCGCAGATGGCGAAGGTCAGCGCGCACTTCGACGAGGCCGTACGCATCGCACAGAACGAACACGCCAGAGCCCAGCTCAACGATAGCCTCGGTCTCACTACCGACCTGCCTGCCGATGCCAACGCTTGGATCGTCATTCTCAACAGCAACGCGGCGCCAGCACCTGGCGGCGGCCCCGCCTTTGTCGCCGCAAACCTGGGCGACGCCGCGACCGGTGCGATCGGTGTGTCGGTAACGGACGATCAAACTACCGTGATCATGCGGCCTGCGTATCGCGATCTCATCGCCTACCGGGCGGAGGTGAGCCGGCAAGGAGTGCAAGTCACCGAGCTCTGAGGGGCGTAACCGGCAGCAAGCAGCGGTGGGGCTGTGCTGGCCTAAACCCCTTCCTGCGGAACCAGACCGGAGAAATTCAACCGCCCTTCCGAATCAGCGAGCGGGCGGCGGTTTCTGGTTTCGATACCGGTACTGAGGCTGATCTCGCCCTTGATCTGTTTGGAGCGATACATCTGCGCATCCGCCACTTCGAGTACGGCTTGCAGGTCATCGCCGTCCAGCGGGAAGGCGGCAGCACCGATACTGGCCGTCATGTGCAGTTGATGCCCACGCACATCGATGCCTCTCTGGATCGCACTTGCCAGGCGGGCCGCGTGAAAGCCGACGTTGCCAATCTCCTCCGCGGCCAGGCTCAGGCACACCACATACTCATCGCCACCGAACCGCGCCGCAATCCCATCGTTTCCAGCCGTAGCGCCGCCAGCAGCGGCGCCGATGCGCTCGGCCAGAATGCGCAGCACCCGGTCGCCGGCCGCGTGCCCGTGCTCGTCGTTCACCGGCTTGAAGTTATCGATGTCGATGAACAATACAACCGCATAGCCGCCGGAGCGTCGCGCCTGTTCAACGAGTTCCTCTCCCTGCCGCTCAAATCGGAGGCGGTTGGGCAGGCCCGTGAGCACGTCGTGCTCCGCCAGGTAGGCGGCGAGACGATGCTTCTCCTCCTCAACCGCCACATCCCGTTGCAGCGAGTGACGCAGGATGAAGTTGTCGCGCGTGTAGCGGTCGCGCAGTACCTGCCCAACCACGCCGATGAGCACCACCGAGACAAAGAAAAACAGGTTGGTGACGAGCACGATTGCCTGGTCGCCGGTGTGGAAGGCGGGCTTGCCGATCTCCACGCTTACGTAGGATGTCAAGAGGACGAGGCTCACGAATAGCGCGGCGCCCATGGGCACGAACGTCAGCATATGCATAGCCACCGCCACCAGTATGAGCCCTGCGTAATACGTATCAGCCGCGAGATCCTGGGGGCCTGCAATACTGATCAACGCATTGATGCACAACCCCAACGTCGCGAGTCCACACGTGACCGAGGCAACATATACCCTTGAAAACCATTCCTGAAAAGACAGGATCAGCAGCGTGACGGGTACGATCACCATGACCACGCGAACTGCTAAGGCCTGAGGCAGCACTGATGCCAACGCGAAGTGATCGAGCACGTGGAAAGCGGCGTTGAACAGCAGCGCAAGCACGGCAATCATCCGCGCCAGCCTGGTCTTCTCGTCCAGCAGATCGGCCTGGTAAGCCCTTTCCAGGTGCTCGTCGAAGCGAGCGGTTAACAACACCGTCCTTGCCTTGTGCCTGCAGCCAGCTATCCAGCGCACAGCGTAGCAGGCCACACGCACCACCACGGTGCAGCTGGCTCGTTCCGTGATCCCCTTCCGCGAACGCCTGTGGCGTGGTTAAAGTCTGTGGGGTGGTTACAGTCTCGACGCGCTGATGGCGATGTCCGCATGCCGCCAGGCGCTCACAAACCGTTGCTGCACGGCTTGCGCTTCCTCGACGCGGCCCTGCGCCTGTAACGCCTGCTGAAGGCCGATCAACGCCCAACCGTTTTCCGGCATACGAGCCAGGTCGTCGCGATACGTCTGCTCGGCACCGGCGCTGTCACCGCGTGCAAGCTGAATGACACCCAGCGCATGCCTCGCGGGGTAGTACCAGTCCGGAGGCTCGCTGTAGGGCAGCGCGTCTTCGAGCTCCACCGCTTTGCGTAGCGCAGTCTCCGCAGCAGCGAGGTCTCCGTGAGCCGCCCGCATTTCCCCCTCCAGCACATTGGCGGCGATATCGAGCAGCGTACGGCCTTTTCCGGTTTCGGTAAAAAAGGCGAGGTCGGATATGCCCGGACGGGACAGCAGCGCCGTAAACTCGGCCTGTTCGGCAGACGCATCATCCAGCGATCCCAATCCGATCAGTGCCCGCGCCCGCGCGTAGCGCCACACGCCGGTGGCATACACCAGATCCTCTGCCGGCGCAGGCGTATCGAGCACCGCCTGCCAGTCGCCGAAACGCAAGCGGGCGAACAGTGGCTGCATGAGAAAATGCTGCGCCACGCCCATGCCCGGCGCCCGGAGCAGCTCCGGTGTCAAACCGGCAGCCGTACCATCTGCCATGGCGTAGGCCTGCTCCTGCCAGCCTGCAATGGCCGCCGACACCCAGCCGAAGTGCCAGTTGTGCGGGATGTAGCCTGCAAGATAGATAGGGCTGTTCGAGCGGCACACGGACACGAAGGCGGCATCTGCATCTACCGCGCGCATGTTGTTGATCGTGGCGTCGTAGTAGCGCCCCACGCGCATATAGATGTGCGCGGGCATGTGCACGAGGTGTCCCGCGGCTGGCGCGATGTCGGCAAGCTTGTCGGCATACGGTTCTGCACGATGCGCGCTTTGCGACTGTTCCACCGCGTGGATGTAGAGGTGTATGGCGCCGGCGTGATTGGGGTTGGTTGCCAGTGCGTGTTCGAGGGTATCGATGATCTCGCCGGTCCAGGGCCGGTCTTCGCCATCGGCCAGCCAGAAGTCCCAGGGATGCAGATCCATCAGCGCCTCAGCAGTGAGCGCCTGCACATCGACGTTATCCGGATAATCCGCAGCAATGCGCCTCATAGCGTCCGCGTAGGCCTGATCCAGCGCTGACCGGTCCTCAGGTGCCACCGGCGCATAGCGCTCGAGTAACGCATCGGCAAGCGCCCGCTCAAGCGCCGTGCCATTGGCCGCAGCCAGCTTCTGGGCGCGGCTCGCCAGGGCGTGTGCTCTCGGGGCGCTGTCGGGGCTCATACCGGCATTGACATTCGGCCCCAGCACCAGCGCGCTGCCCCAGTAGCACATGGCGCAGTCCGGATCGTTCAGCGCCGCCTCGTTGAAGGCGAAATCCGCTGCGGCGTGGTTGAACGCATAGGCCAGGCTCAAGCCTTGGTCGAAGTACCGTTGTGCCACATCCGAGTTGGTGGTCACCGGGAGGTGAATCTCGCCGAGCCCCTCGAACAGGGGCTGGCGCCAGTCCGCCTGGCGTTGCTCCGATCCAGCGTCATCTACCTGCTGCGAACATGCGGCCAGCAGGGCCAAGCAGCCAATCGCGATTGCTTTTCTCATCCTCTCCCCCTCCCAAAGCCCTAACAGGGTGCTGAAAAAGTACTTCCTGTACTTTTTCAGCGACCGCGGGCTGTCGCCCGCTCACGCCGAATCAAGCACTTACGTGCTTGGTTCGCGGCCCGTCCGTCCCTGGCCGGGATACCAGGCTGCTTTTTCAGCAGCCTGGTAAGGGTGTTGCGACCTATTCCATCAGCGCACCGAGCCGTTCCGCCGCCGCGGCAAAGTCCTGCATGAAATCGAATACCACGGTACGCGCACCGACGCTCTGGTTCATGAGGCCCACGCCCTGCCCTACCCAATAGGTGGACAGTGCTTTCGCACCGGGATCACCTGCCAGCGCCAGCTTGTCGATCTTCTGCAGTGCCGGGCCGCTGATGAGCCCCTGAAACGGCATGCCCAGCGGTTCCGGCGCGCCGGGCGCCGCCCAGGCGTCCGTCCAGGGCGAACGCAGCTGGCGCGTATACTTGCCGGTGCGGCTGCGCGAACGGATGGTTTGTCTGGACGTCGCGTTGAGCATCTTCTCCTTGATGACCGGGTGTGTTTCCGCCTCGGCGGTGGTGAGCCACACGGAGCCCGTCCACACCCCCTGTGCACCCATGGCCATGCAGGCTGCCATTTGCCGGCCGGTGACGATGCCGCCGGCGCCGAGCACGCAGATCTCGCCATACTCAGCCACCGCATCCACCACTTCCGGCACCAGCACCATGGTGGCGATTTCGCCGCAGTGGCCACCGGCTTCGCCGCCTGCCGCGATGATCACATCGAGGCCGGCCTCAGCGTGTTTAATAGCGTGCTCTTTGGTGCCGGCCAGGGCGCCTACTAGAATGCCCTTCTCGCGGGCCGCCTGCAGCATGAAGGGCGGCGGTACGCCGAGCGCGTTGACAACGAGCTTCACCGGGTGGGTGAGCGCCACATCGAGCTGTGCAGAGGCGCCGGAAGTACGCATGTTGTCGCCGAAATTCTCAGAGATCTGCCGATCCCAGAGGTCGTCCGTGGAAATACCGTGCTCAGCAAGAATCTGCTCCACATAGCGTTTGTGGCCTTCAGGCACCCTTGCCACGATCTCCTCTGGCGTCAGCCCCCCATCTTTGTCATCCATGCTCGTGGGCACTATGAGGTCCACGCCGTAAGGCCGTCCGTCCACGTGCTCGTCAATCCAGGCGAGCTCGATCTCCAGCGATTCCGGCGTGTGACCCACAGCCCCCAGCACGCCGAAGCCGCCTGCTTTGGACACCTCCGCCACCACGTCACGGCAATGGCTGAACGCAAACAGAGGAAACTCAATTCCGAGCTTGTCGCAGATGGGTGTTTTCACGGGCTTGTCATCCTCCTTCTATGCGTGGCAGGAAGTGCACCTCGCTGTCGGCACCGATGGGCTCCAGCCAGGCGTCCTGATAAATCTGCCCGTCTACGGCAACAGAGCTGTCTTCCAGCGCCTCGCCAAGACCGGGCCAGCGCGCCTCCAGGGCGCGCAGCAGATCGCGGTAGTTTTCTGCGGCGACGTCCGCCTGCCGCACGCCTCCGGTGAGGGGCAGCAGGCGGTCGTTGAAATGCACGCTGGCCAGCGCGGCGCGCCTCGTCAGGCGCCCTGCTGATCGATCGCCGCGAGCACTCTCGGCGGCGACAACGGGAGGTCGCGGACGAGGAAACCAAGCGCATCGCGGGCCGCATTGGTACAGGCCGCCAGCGGCGCGACGATACCGGTCTCGCCCACCCCGCGCACTCCGAAGGGGTGGCTCGGGTTTGGCACCTCGATGATCTGTGTGTCGATCATCGGCAGGTCGGAGGCCACCGGAATGCGGTAGTCGAGGAAGCCGGCATTCTCCATAACCCCGTCGGCGTTGAAGATGTACTCCTCGTTGAGTGCCCAACCGATGCCCTGCACCGCACCACCCTGGTACTGCCCTTCCACGTAGGAAGGGTGGATGGCGATACCCGCATCCTGAATGGCGGTATAAGACAGCACATCCACTTTGCCGGTGTCGCGGTCGATGCCGAGATCGACGATGTTCACCGCAAAGCTCGCACCGGCGCCCTGCGCATTCAGCGACGCCTTGCCCATGATCGGGCCGCCAGTCTTGTGCGCCTTGGCGGCAAGGTCGGCGAGCTTCAGCGGCTTGACGTCGGCGTTGACGCCCGGTGCCGGAACAGCCTGACCGTCCTGCCACTCCACCTGATCTTCGTCCACGCCCCAGGTCGCCGCGGCGCGGGCTTTGCAGCTCGCAATCACGTCTTCGCAGGCGCGCACCACCGCAAGCCCGGTGGCAAAGGTCGTGCGTGAGCCGCCGGTGACATTGCAAAAGCCGGTGCTCTCGGTATCGCCGATAATCGTGCGCACCGCTTCGTAGGGCACGCCCAGCGTCTCCGCTGCCATGATGCACATGGATGCGCGGGAGCCGCCGATATCCGGGCTGCCTTCCACAACCTGCACCGTGCCATCGTCATTGATATGCACTTCGGCGCTCGACTGCTGGCCGATGTTGAACCAGAAGCCGGCCGCCACACCACGCCCCGCGCCTTCGGGAACGGGTTTGGTGTAGTTGGGGTGTTTCTTCGCCGCTTCCAGGCACTGCTTGAAGCCGATCACCGGGAACTTCGGCCCGTAGGGCGCCTGCGTACCCTCATCTGCGGCGTTCTTCATCCGCAGATCGATCGGGTCCATGTTCAGCGTGATGGCCAACTCATTGAGTGCGACCTCCATGGCATGCATGGACTGCGGTGCGCCGGGTGCACGGTAGGCCGCAACGGCCGGTTTGTTCACCAGCACATCGAACGTCTCTACCTTGAAATTCTCCAGGTCGTAGGGCGCGAACACCGCCATGGCCGCCGGCATGTGCGGCGCGCCGGAGAAGCCGCCCGCTTCCATGGCGAGCCACAGCTGCGCCGCCGTGATGGTGCCGTCGTTCTTGGCGCCGACCTTCACCCGGGCCACGGTGCCGGAAGTAGGCCCGGTAGCGCGGAACACTTCTTCCCGCGTCATCATCATTTTCACCGGCCGGCCACTCTTCTCCGAAAGCATGACCGCCAGCGGCTCCAGGTACACCTTGGTCTTGCCGCCGAAGCCGCCACCGATCTCCAGAGGTACGAACTTCACCTGGGATATGCCCTTGCCGGTGAGCGTCGCCACCTGACCGCGCAGCTCGAAGTGCCCCTGTGAGCTTGCCCACACGGTGGCGAAGCCTTCCTCGTTGACCGACGCCGTGCAGGCGTGCGGCTCGATGTAGCCCTGGTGCGCCATGGGCAGCACGTGCTCGTTTTCGATGATCACATCGGCCTGGGCGAAGCCTTCGTCGAGATCACCGCGTGCGAGCGTCATCACGCCAGCCACATTACTCGGCTTCTCAGGCTTCTCAGGCAGGCCAGAGGTAAAACAGTTCTCGTCGATGAGCACCGCATCCGGCTCCATGGCCTTGAGCACATCGAGCACCACTTCGAGTTTTTCATACTCCACTTCGATGGCTGCGAGTGCTGCATCGGCTACGGAAAGCGACTTTGCCGCTACCGCCGCAACCGCGTGGCCGTGGTAGCGCACCTTGCCCCGCGCCATGATGTTCTGCGCCAGACCATCCATGCTGCCGCCGCCTTCGCCGCCCAGCGCTCCGCCGCCAACCGTCGGAAAGTCATCGCCAGTGATGACCGCATACACCCCATCCATGGCCAACGCCTTGGAGGCGTCGATGGACTTGATCAGGGCGTGGGCGTGCGGGCTGCGCAACACCTTGCCGTAGATCATGTTGGGCAGATTCATATCGGCGCCGTACTGCGCCCGCCCGGTAACCTTGTCCGCCCCGTCCGGCCGCACCGGTCGGGTGCCGACTACTCTGAAATCATGGGCTTCTGCCATGGACCGCTCTCCTCTCAAAACGTGGATTCGTTATGCGCTTTCGCCCAGAATCATACCCGTAAAACCAATCGCAAAGCAGGGGGAAGCATCATGTCGCGCATGCGCCTGGATTTTGAAGGCAACGTCGCCGTTCTCAAGTTCAACCACCCGGAGGTGATGAACGCCATCGGCGCGCAGATGCTCGATGATTTCGCGGACGCCCTGCTGGAGATTCAGGCCAGCCCTGCCCGCGCCGTGCTGCTTACCGGTGAAGGGCGCGGTTTCTGCGCCGGCGCCAACCTGCAGGACGACGCGGGCCGTGAGCGCAAAGGCGGTGCGGGCTACGGGCTGCGCAACACCTACCACCCGCTGCTGCTCAGCCTGCGTGACATGGACAAACCTCTGGTCACCGCCGTGAACGGCGCCGCCGCCGGCGTTGGCATGAGCTTCGCGCTCATGGGCGATCTTGTGTGCGCATCGAAAAACGCCTTCTTCCTGCAGGCGTTCAGCCGCATCGGCCTGGTGCCGGACGGCGGCTCGACCTACCTCATTCCAAGGCTGGCAGGCTGGGGGCGTGCTGTGGAGCTTTCGCTGCTGGCCGAGCGCCTCAGCGCCGAGAAGGCGGAAAGCTGGGGCCTGGTGAACCGCCTCTACGACGACAACGATGCGCTGCTGGATGGCGCAATGCAGCTCGCGCAGCGCCTGGCCAACGGGCCGCGTTCGCTGGCGCTGACCCGCAAGCTGTACTGGTCCACCTGGTCGAACTCACTGGAGCAACAGCTGCAGATGGAATCACAGATGCAGGACATCGCCGGCGCCAGCCGCGATTTTCAGGAGGGCGTGTCGGCATTTCTGCAGAAGCGCGACGCACAGTTCAAGGGCGAATAGGGCCCCCAGCAGGGTGCTGAAAAAGTACTTCCTGTACTTATTCAGCGACCGCGGGCTGTCGCCCGCTCACGCCGAATCAAGCCCTTACGTGCTTGGTTCGCGGCCCGTCCGTCCCTGGCCGGGATACCAGGCTGCTTTTTCAGCAGCCTGCTAGGGCGCGATCACCACCTCTTCTTCCGCAAAGAACAGCGCAACGCTATCGGTGTCGACGAAGTTCTTGGCGTCCGTGGACTGCTCCACCGTCATCTGATCTGACGCCATGGCAGCCTTTGCGGTGGCGAAGTCCGGCCAGAAGAGTTCCGTCACGCCGTCATAGCCCGCCAGGCGCTGCTCGTAGCTTGCCGGGAGCGGATGGCATTGCAGGTAGCCGTCTGCGTCTTCGGTACGCGCCGCGATCGGGCCATGGTTGTACCACCAGTAGCTCTGAAACTCTGCCACCTCGAAGTCGGATCGGTGCAGAAACGGGAACACGCCCTTGACCCCGCGCCCATGCGCGAATTGGGCGGTGCGCAGTACCGTGCGTTCACGGCCTACGACGACGGCTTTCACCTGCGTCCTTGGCGCCCACAACGCACAGTCGCGCATGGTGGCACCCGCCCAGAGTGCTGCCACATCGCTGCCGAACCAGCACTCGGCAACGCCCTGATAGGCGATGTCGTCGCTGAGCTGTGCAGTGCTCGCCCGCG
Source organism: Gammaproteobacteria bacterium (assembly GCA_030428905.1). GTDB lineage: Bacteria > Pseudomonadota > Gammaproteobacteria > Pseudomonadales > Azotimanducaceae > SYFY01. Next base: position 19,783 of record JAUIED010000027.1, on the reverse strand, counting down.
ATTGCACGTACCCAGACACCTCCGGCGCGAGTTGACGTACGAGCGCTTCCGCTCTGCTGCCGCTGGCTGCAAACGGATCATGTGCTCCTGCAAGAAAAAAGTGCGCTTTATACACGGGCATCCCCTCCAGACATGTGCGCTTGCGACTATCTCCAAATCTGCTGGATGATGCCAGCTCCCGAATCGGAGACACGCTGTGAGCAGAACCGTCACCACAGGCATAGTTGCCCCAACCCGCTTCGCGCACTACGTGCTGAGAACGGCGGACATGGCCCGATCGGTGCAGTGGTACGCCACGGTGCTGGGTATGGAAGTCGTGCACCGGAACCCGTTTCTAACCTTCCTCACTTACGATGACGAGCATCACCGCCTGGCGCTGGTGCAGATCGACAGCGGCGGCAAAGGGGTAGACAAGGCGCTACCGGGGTTGGACCACGTGGCCTATACGCTCGCCGATCTCGGCGCACTTCTCGGCCAGTACAAACGCCTCAAGGCGCTCGACATCCTGCCGGTGTGGCCAATCAACCACGGACTCACCACCTCTTTGTACTACGAAGACCCTGACGGCAATCGCGTGGAGTTTCAGGTTGAGAATTTCCCGTCCCGCGAGGAACTCAACGCCTTCATACGCGGCGATGCGTTCGCACAGAACCCCATCGGTGTGGAGTTCGACCCGGAAGTGCTGCTGGCCCGCTATGAGAGCGGCGAGCCCATAGAGACATTGGTACAGCAGCAGTCCAACTGAGCCTGCGAACCGTTACAAGGTCAACCAGCCGCCATCCACCGGAAGATAGACACCGGTGACGAAGCTCGACATCTCCGAGGCCAGAAACACCACCGCCTTACCCTGCTCCATCGGGTCGCCCCAATGGCCGGCCGGCAGCCGGTAGATGCGGTCGGCCACCGTGTCTGCCAGCGGCTCGCCGCTGCGCGCCGGCGCCTGCGTGTTGGTGGGCGGCGGCTCGCCCTCCTGCACCCAGGTGGGTCCCGGCGCCAGGGCGTTGACGTTGATACCGTGCGGCGCCAACTCCAGCGCCAGCGCCTTGGTGATCTGTGCCACCGCCGCTTTGGAACCGTCGTATGTCACGCCCACGCCGGGGCTGACCGCCTGCGTGGAGGAGACGTTAATGATGCGCCCGCGGGTGCCGGCATCGATCATGTGCCGCGCCGCGGCGCGGCAACAATAGAACACACCGTCCACGTTCACCGACCACAGGGTTCGCCACATGTCGTCGGTGATATCGCGCACCGGGCCACCAAAGCCGATGTAGACGCCCGCGTTGTTCACCAGGATATCCAGCGACCCCAGCCGATCCACCGTCGCCTGCATCGCCTCGTCCACCGCCTCCCGGTCGGTGACGTCGAGCGCCATGGCTTCACCCGCCACCTCGTCTGCGGTTTCCTCGGCACCAGCCAGATTGACGTCGCTGACCATTACCTTTGCACCGGCCATGGCCAGCGCCCTACAGATGCCGCGGCCGATACCCTTGGCGCCGCCTGTGACGTGCGCCACCTTGCCAGACAGATCAATCCACTCTGCTGCGGTATTCAACGTTTGCCCCCTGTGCAATCCTATAAAAACAATTCGTCCGACACATCGTTACCGAGCAGCATGGAGCCTACCGGTTCGATGGCCTTCGCCTGGCCGACGATGTGCTGGCACATGGTCATGGCGTCACGCACGTGCCGGTCGAACGGGTTGGCAGCGTACACCGACTCGCCGCCGATGGTGTCATACATGAGCTCGGCTACTTCCCGCGCCATCTGGAACGCGTTGTAGCGGGCGAGGATGGGATCCGCCCGTTCGCGGTCGGTGAGCGGCTCGCCGCTCTCGAGCTTGGCCCATTGTGCCTCGAGCGAGGCGTACACATAGGCACGCGCCGATGCCCAGCGGGTCTCCGCTAGCGCCACCGCGCGCTGAATCTCGGTCTTCGCCGCGTAGGCGTTGCCGCTCCTGCGGTCGGTCTTGCCTTCGAGCACCGCAATCGCGCGGTCGATGGCATCCCGCGCCAGGCCCAGCGGTACGCCGCTCATCTTGCGTACCAGGGTGTCGGGTCGTGCCCACAACGCGCCCTTGCGCTTCGGCTCGGCAAACGAGAAGGCGTGTTCCGCTGGCACGAACAGGTTCTCCGCACGGTAATGATGGCTGCCGGTGCCACGCAGGCCGGTGGTGTACCAGGTGTCCTCGATCTCGAAGGCTGTGGGCGGCGCAAGCAGGATGCGCCACTCGCTGCGGCCGTTGGCGTCCAACGCCGGGACGCCGTCCTGCAGCACCGTGCACCCTGCCGCCAGCATGTCGCAGTGGTTCACCCCGGAGCCGAACATCCATCGGCCGCTGAGCCGGTAGCCGCCATCGACCCGTTCCGCCCGGCCGACAGGATAGATCCAGCCGGATTGCGCCATGTCCAGACGCGGATACAAGGCCCGCGCCACATCATCATCCAGATAGCCGGAGTAGATTCCCGAGTCGCACCAGATGAAGCTGCACCAGGCCACCGACGCGTCTGCCCGGGCCAGCGCCTCCACTACGCGCACCTGATCCATGGAGGTGAGTTCCGGGCCGCCCCACCGCACCGGCATATTCATGCGGAAAACGCCTGCGGCACGCAGGCCGTCGACGATGTCCACCGGCAACTGGCGCAGCCGGTCGAACTCATCCGCCAGGCGCCGTTCGCGAATGTCGTCCGCCAACGTCGCGGCGGCGCGCAGGATGGCCGCGGCGGTATTCGGCGTGGTCACCACGCAGCACCCGTGGGCGCAAGCCGCAGCAGGCTCATATCACGCCGTCGCGACGGAAGCCTGCTAGCTCCTCAGCGGTGTAGCCGAGTGCGGTGAGGACTTCATCGGTGTGTACGCCAAGGGCCGGCGCCTGGGCGGCGGGTTGGATCGGGGTACCGCTCATGCTGATCGGCGTGCCGACAACCTGCAGTGGTTGGCCGTCAGCCCCCCTCACCTCCTGCAGGTAGCCGTTGGCCCAAACCCCCTCGTCTGCCGCTGCCTGCGCGTAGTCGTGTACCGGCGCGTAGCGTACGCCCATGGCACGCAACGCCTCGCACCAGGCTTGCGTGGTGCGGGTGCGAAACACCGGTCCGAGTGCATCGTGCAGCTCCTGCATATCTTCGCGGCTCGCGAGCAGGCCCTGATACCGCGGGTCAAGGGCCAGCTCCGGATGGTCGACGGCGATGAAGAACGCATCACGCGCCGACGGCGGCACGCCTATGATGCCGATCCAGCCATCGGCGGTTTCGAAGATGCCGTACACGCCACGCAGCAGAGGATGTCCGAGGTTGGCGCGGCCGGGTACCTCGCCGCTCATCAGATAGTGCGTGAATTCGGAGGCCTGGGCCCAGATCTGCCCACCGAGGAGCGACACTTCTACTTTCTGCCCCTCACCCGTGCGCGCCCGGCTCAAAAGCGCCGCCAGGATGCCGGACGCCAGGTGCTGCGAGGAGATGTGATCGGCGATGGTTACCCCCACCGGCGACGGGGCGCTGCCATCCGCACCGATGGTGCTGACCAGGCCACCGGCACACTGACCAGCCAGATCGGCACCCTCACGATCCGCATCGGGCCCGCGCGGGCCGAAGGCGCTGCCGGCGGCCCACACCAGGCCGGGATTGAGGCGCCTGAGCACGTCGTATCCCAGCCCCCAGTCGTCCAGCGTACCGTTCTTGAAATTGCTCACCAGCACGTCCGCATCTCGCACCAGGCGCTTGAAGATTTTCGCTCCGTCCGGTGTGCGCAGATCGACGGTGACCGCTTTCTTGCCGCGGTTACAGCCCTCCCAGTAGGCGCTGCGCCGGTCGGTTTCCGAGAGAAAGATCCAGCGTGACAAGTCGCCAACTCCGGGAAGCTCGACCTTGATCACCTCGGCGCCCATATCCGCCAGCAGCGCTGCCGCCTGCGGGCCCTGTACGAGCTGCCCCACATCGATGACTTTGATGCCTTCCAGCGCTCCTGCCATATACCCATCCACCGCTTGATTGCGGTGATGTTAACGCCGCCGGTGCGTGAAGTTGAAGCGCCTGGCGCAGTCAGGCCGTGGCGGAGACAAACGTACCGCGCATGCGTGCGAAGGTGACAGTGACGAACTCGAGACCGGCGACGTGCAGCCCGCCTTCAACACGACAGTGCACGACCCTGGCAACCGCACGGCAGGCTTCGCATTCCACCAGTAGTATCTGCCCCAGGCCGAGTTGGCTGCGCGATTCGATCAACATGCCCTGGGTGGAGATATCGCGGGTTCGCGCAGAAGCGCTCTGGCACGGCCAACCGCTTTGCAGGCGTACCGCCTGCCGTCGAGGCATCCGCTGCAACGTACGCGCGCCGTGTGCTGCATCATCCCGGCGCAATGGCGTCAACGGCGCTCCACAACGTCGACAATCCGCTGCCGGCGTCGCCGGTTCTGCGCAGAACGCACACGTACCAGCGCGGGGGGTTACAGCCGGCGCAGACGGCACCGAGTGCACCCGCTGGCGCTTCTCATCATAGGCCTTGCGCCTGTGCGCATCGCACAAAGTCTCATAGGCCTCGTTGATAACTGCCGCCTTTCCCGCGTCACCACCGAGATCCGGGTGGGCGCGCAAGCGCTGCATCAACGTGCGGTAGCTCGCCTTGATGATCTCCAGCGGCGCATCGGGATGCACATGCAGAATTTCGTAGTAGTCGGCAGCTGGCGGCATGCGGTGGGGAAGGAGTACCTGGAGTGCTCCCCAGTGTATGGGGCGCTACGAGCGGCGGCCGGAACCAGGTCACGGTCAGGAGCGGAACTGCGCCTCGAAACGCTGCCAATCCGCAAGCGTGTCCACATCCCACACCGGATCCAGCAGCGTCACGCTATATCCATGGTGATCCGCTTGCGCCAGGGTCTGTTCGAGCACGCGCCCTGTGCCCCACTCCACACCGTCGAACAACCGCGGCACCAGGCGGCTGGCCCCCACCAATCCGTACCCGCCGTCTTCAGATGGTGCCAAGACCACATCCGAGCGGCGAAGGGCTTCCAGTGCCTGCCAGGCAAATTCCGCATCTATCACAGGCACATCGGAACCTACCAGCACCGCCCGCCGATCCATACGTACGTGGGTGTGCAGGGCATGACGCATGCTGGCACCGAGATCCACGCCCACCTGTTCGCGCATCCGCGCCTGCCAACTGCGCGCCCAGGAACGGATGATCGGCAGATCCAGGTGGCCGGTAAGCCACAATTCCCGCACGCATCCCATGGTCTGCAGCCGATCCAGCTGCGCGAGCGCATGCTCCACGAGCGTCTGGTGCGCCTGCAGCGCCCAGTGATCTCCAACGTCCACAGCCAGACGCTGCTTTACCGCGCCCAGTACCGGCGCTTTGGCAAAAAGCATGACCACCGGTGAAAGTTGAGTCATCGCGCGCGGGCTCCTGTCATCGTTGCCGGTACTCCTTCGCCAGTTGATCAGCAGACGCTCCAAAGTTGTAGCGCAAGCGAAACCACCACATCCTGACCACGGTGCGCACCACGCCATGCTGTCGCCAACGCCTGGCCGACGTGACGATGCGCACGGGTAACACCTGCGGACGGGCACGCTGCTTGAGCCGTTTGCACAGCTCGATGTCCTCCATCAACGGTTGCATCGGCACGCCACCCACAGCCTCCAGAAGCGTGCGATCAGCCCAGATGCCCTGATCGCCGGTGCAGATACCTGTCAGATGGCTGCGCCAGTGCATGAACCAGGCGATGACGCGCATCACCAGCCCCTCATCGTCGAATGCAAGCTGCAATCGACCCCAGCCCTCGGGGGCCTCGGCGACCTTGGCAGACGCGTGGTCGGCAAACATCGAATCCGCATGCACGAACCACACACGATCTGCTGTGGAGGCCCGTACGCCGGCTGCCAGCTGCATACCACGCCCCGCTTCAGTCGAGATCACGCGCGCGCCCGCTCTCTGCGCTGCCTCTGTACTGCCATCGACACTACCTCCATCTACCACGATCAGCTCGATGCCAGCACCGGTCAGCCGCGGCAGCAGACGCTCCAGCGCCTCGCGGTCATTGAGTACAGGCACGATAACGGCCAATCGATGGGACACTGAGCATCACATGATTGCAACTCCCGGCAGGCTAGCACAGTCGGGCAGTCGCCGCGGCAGCCTGACCACCGTACCGGCCGGGCAACCTCTGTACAGCAGGGTCGTCGGCACCGGTCCGTCACCACACAAGCAAGCGCCAGCAACCGTTCCGGGTGTCGTCGGCAACGCCAGAATCGCAAGGAGCACAAGGGTAGGCGTCATCTGAAGCCTCCGATCAAGGGTTGCGCAATGGTGCCGCAAGCGCGTGTCCGCGCCCGTGCGAGCCGCTCCTCCAGGCGGGTGCGCCATCGTCGTATCAACGCGTACGCACCGGTCCGAGGCTGACTTTTGCCCATACGGCCGGTAAAGTCCCCGCCCTTCACTAACACCGTTCTTGGAGGTTCCGGTGGCCGATATCTATGCGTTGTACAAGGCTACGTGGGCGGAGCTCACCGCCCCCGGTGCGCAGTTCGAAATCGAAGAAGTGCCCGTGCGCGGCGTGACCATCAAGACCTACAAGAACGCTCCCGGAAGCCTTCGTGATGTGTGGCTTGCCTCCGCAGCGTTTGCCGGCAACGACTACCTGGTGTACGAGGACGAGCGCCTTACGTACGCCGAAACCCATGCGCGGGTGGCATCGCTGGCGAACTGGCTCATCGCCCAAGGCGTCGGCCGCGGCGACTACGTCGCCATCGCCATGCGCAACTACCCCGAGTGGCTGCAGGCCTATTGGGCGACCCTGTCCGTCGGTGCCATCGTCGTCGGCATGAACGCATGGTGGGTGGGCAACGAAATGGTCTACGCGCTGAATGACACGAAGCCGAAAGTGCTGATCACCGACGCCGAGCGCTACGAGCGCCTGGTGCCGCACCTGGACGAGATTGACGACCTGCACCTGGTGGGCGTGCGCATGGACCCAGCCGCCGGGATGACGCCCTGGTCGGACACGGTCGCCCACGGTGGTGCACTGCCAGAGGTGGCGATAGACCCGGACGATGACGCCTGCATCTTTTATACATCCGGCACCACCGGCCACCCGAAAGGCGCTCAGCTCACCCACCGCGGCTGCGTGTCGAATCTCTTCAGCCTGGCGTTCGCCGGTGCGCTGGCCACCACCATCGGCGTGAAGCGCGGTCTGGTGGATCCGAACGCCACGCCGGTGACGCCAGCGTCGCTGGTAACGACACCGCTGTTCCACGTCACCGCCAACAACTGCGTGGCCCACGGCGCCACGCTCACCGGCGGCAAGCTGGTGCACATGTACAAGTGGGACGCCGGTGAAGCCCTCAAGCTTATCGAGCGGGAGCGCATCACCGCCATGACCGGGGTCCCCGTCATGGCGCGGGAAGTCATCGCTCACCCCGACTTTGCCAGCACCGACACGTCGAGCCTCGCCTCCCTCGGCGGCGGCGGTGCACAGCTGCAGCCGGATCTGGTCGGCAAAATCGACCAGAGCGCACCCAACGCGCGGCCGAACACCGGCTACGGCATGACCGAGACCTGCGGCATCATCACGTCCATCAACGGCGACTACTTCGTCGACAAGCCCGAAAGCTGCGGCCCGGCCATGCCTGCGTACGATGTGAAGTGTGTCGACGAAAACGGCAACGAGGTGCCGGACGGCCAACCAGGCGAACTGTGGGTAAAAGGCGGCCATGTCATACGCGGTTACCTGAACCGGCCGGAGGCCACGGCAGAGTCGATAACGGACGGTTGGCTGCACACCGGTGATATGGCGCGCATTGACGAGGACGGCTTCCTGTTCATCGTCGACCGCATCAAGGACATGGTGCTGCGCGGCGGCGAGAACGTGTACTGCGCCGAGGTGGAAAGCGCCCTGTTCGAGCATCCCGATGTGAGCGAGTGTTCCGTATTCGGCGTGCCAGACGACCGACTGGGAGAGGAAGTGGGTGTGGCAGTTTTTCTGCAGGAAGGCGCCACTGCTTCGGCCGATACGCTGCGTGCCCACTGCGCCGATCTCATTGCCAAACACAAGATCCCCCGCTATGTCTGGTTCAGCCCTGAGCCGCTACCGCGTAACGCCAACGGCAAATTTCTCAAGCGAGAACTGCGTGAGAAGCTGAGAATCGAAGATGCCGCCTAACAGGCTGCTGAAAAAGCAGCCTGGTATCCCGGCCAGGGACGGACGGGCCGCGAACCAAGCACGTAAGTGCTTGATTCGGCGTGAGCGGGCGACAGCCCGCGGTCCCTGAAAAAGTACAGGAAGTACTTTTTCAGCACCCTGCTAACGGAGCCCGCAAACGCCTATGAATCGAGCAACTCTGATGACGCTGGCCATCGCGCTCAGCGCCTGCACCGCCACCCCAACCGAACCGGAAAGTCCCAGGGGTATCGACACCACAGAGCTATCCACGGCCACCCGCGCGCAGGACGACTTCTTCGCCTACGTAAACGAACGCTGGATCGCTGCCAACCCCATTCCGGACGAGTACACCGCTTACGGCGTGGGCCGCCTGGTGTTCGACCGCACGGAGGCGCAGGTGCACAAACTCGTGGAGCGTGCACAAGGCAACACACGGGACGCTGACGCGCAGCGCATCGGCGCGCTGTACACCGCTTTCATGGACGAGGCCGGTGTAGAAGCGGCCGGCCTCGAAGCCGTGCAGCCGCTGTTCGACCAGATCGATGCCATCACTGACCACGATGGTGTCTGGCGTGCGTTCGGCAGCCTGCAACCGCAGGGGGTCAGCGTACCGATTGCGTTCTACAACGACGCTGATGCGGCAGATCCGGATGTGGTGCGCTTGTACCTGTGGCAGTCCGGTCTCGGGCTGCCTGATCGCGACTACTACCTGGAGCCGGACGACAAGCTGGCGCAAGCGCGTGAGGACTACCGGGCGCATATCGCCAACTTGTACACACTCGCCGGCTGGCCGGACGGCAGCGCCGCGGCCGACGCCATCCTGGCCCTTGAAACGAAGCTCGCAGCAGCCCAGTGGAGCCGTGTGCAGAACCGCGACCGGCAGCGCATCTACACCAACAAATTCACCGCGGAGGAAGCAGACGCGCATACCCCAGGTCTGTCGTGGAGTGCCTTCTTCGCGGCGGCCAACATTCCCGCCCAGCCATTGTTCATCCTGGCTCAGGATACCTACTTCGCCACGCTCGGCGAGCTGATCGGCAGCCACGATATCGCGACCTGGCAGGCCTACCTCAAACTGCACACGCTGAAGACCTTCGCGCCATACCTGCCACAAGCCTTTGTGGAAGAGAACTTCGACTTCGAGGGCAGAAAGCTGCGCGGCCAGCAGGCCCAGCGCCCGCGTTGGAAGCGCGGCATCGCCCTGGTAAACAGCGCCGCCGGCGAACTGCTCGGCAAACTCTACGTCGCCGAACACTTCCCGGCGGACGCCAAACGCAAGATCAGCACGCTGGTGGAAAACCTGCGTACGGCCTACGGCGACAGCATCGACAACCTCGACTGGATGAGCGCGCCGACAAAAGCTCAGGCACGGGAAAAGCTCGCGGCCTTCACCGCCAAGCTCGGCTATCCGGACACCTGGCGCGACTACGCAGCGCTCGAGGTGGCTGACGACGACCTGCTTGGCAACGTCATGCGTGCCAACGCCTTCAACTACGCGCACGAGGTCGCCAAGCTCAGCGCGCCTACCGATCGCAGCGAATGGGGCATGACACCGCAGACGGTCAACGCCTACTACCGCCCGACTTTCAACGAGATCGTCTTCCCGGCAGCGATTCTGCAACCGCCATTCTTCGATGCCAGTGCAGACGATGCGCTCAACTACGGTGCGATCGGCGCCATCATCGGCCATGAGTTCAGCCACGGATTTGACGATCAGGGGCGAAAGTTCGATGGCACCGGCCGGCTGCGCGACTGGTGGCAGCCGGCAGATGCCGAGGGCTATGAATATCGGGCAGCAGCGCTGGTGGCGCAGTACGATGCTTATCAGCCGCTGACGGACACAAACATCAACGGCAAGCTTACGCTCGGCGAGAACATCGCCGACCTCGCAGGCATTACCATGGCCTACCGCGCCTATCAGCTCTCCCTTGGAGCACGGAGCGCGCCGGTGATCGATGGGCTGTCCGGTGATCAGCGTTTCTTCATCAGTTACGCGCTCGCCTGGCGGGGTCACATGCGCGAGGAGCGTCTGCGCGAAATCCTGCTGTCTGACCCACACTCCCCCGGTGAGTACCGCGTGCTTGGTATCGTCAAGAACGTGCCCGAGTTCTATGAAGCATTCGACGTGCAGCCCGGGGATGGCATGTACCTGCCGCCCGAGCAGCGGGTGAAGGTCTGGTAAAGCGCGCCTGTGAGTGGGACACTGCCCGGCGTACGACCGCGGGAGCCGGGCATGACCACTGATCGCCGAACTTTCATGCAGTACCTTACTGCCGCCGCCGTAGGCGCCGGCGCCATGCTCAAAGGCGAGGGCCTGCGCGCCGCCGTCGCTGAGGGGCAGACCAGCGCCGGCCTCGGCGCACCATGGCCCGCCATGCAGTACCGCACGCTCGGCCGCACCGGCTACAACGCCAGCCGCCTGTTCTTCGGCTGCGGTGCAGCGCTCTCCAGCCGCCGTCAGGACCGCTTGCTGCATACGGCATTCGACGCCGGTGTGAACGTGTTTGACGTGGGCTTCAAGCACTACTACGACGATGCGGAAAAGCACCTCGCACCCTTCCTGAAAGCCCGGCGCGACGACATCTTTCTCATTTCGAAGGCCTACGTGCCCATCGAGGTGGAGGAGCAGGAACAGGCCTCGGCCGAGGCGCTGCGCGCAGCGGCCAAAGGCTGGACGGCCTACCTCGACGAGAGTCTGCGCGAGATGCAGGTGGATCATGTAGACGCCTACTACTTCATGGCCTCGTTCAACACCTCCGTGATCACGAGCGACGAGATGTACCGCGCCTTCGAAGACGCCAAGGCCGCCGGTAAGGTGTCTTATCTCGGCCTGTCGAGCCACCAGAACACGCAGAACGTGCTTACCGCGGCGGCAGAGTCCGGCCGCTTCGATCTGGCGATGATCGCCATCACCCCGGGCGGCTGGTACGACTGGGAGAACAAGAACGTACTTGAAGGCTCGCCTCCCATGACCGAGCTCAAGCCGGTGCTCGACAAAGCACGCGCCGCCGGCATCGGCCTCATCGGCATGAAGGCCGGGCGCTTCCTGGCGGGCCGGCGGTTCCTCGGTTGGGGCAACCCCGATGCGTTCGATGCGCACTATGACGACGCCTTTCTCAAGGCGAAGCTCTCGAGTTTCCAGCGCAGCTACGCCTACGTGCTCGAGCACGGCCTTGATGTCGTCAACGCCGATATGCAGAACATGGTGCATCTGAAGGAGAACTTCGTCGCTGCGGCCACCTCTGCCGAGTACTTTCGCACCGCTTGAAAACGCTCTTCTACCAACCTGCCGCCGGCATCGCCGGCGACATGCATCTGGCTGCGCTCCTGGACCTCGGCGTGCCTCTCGACTATGTGGAAGCGCAGCTCGGTAAGCTGTCGCTGAGTGGCGAGTACCGCCTGGAGGTGCGCCCGGCCAGCAAGATGGGCATCAGCGGCACCTCGCTCACCGTGCACGCAAAGGACCAGCACGACCACCGCCACTACAGCACCATACGCACAGCCATCGAATGCGCCGGTCTGACGCCGGGTGCCGAGCGTCTCGCGCTTGCCATGTTCGAACAGATCGCCGTAGCGGAAGCGAAAATTCACGGAATCGATATCGAAAAGGTGCACTTTCACGAAGTGGGTGCGATCGACTCCATCGTCGACATCGTCGGCGGCGCGATCGCCATCGACTACCTCGGGGTGGATCGCATCATCTGCAACCCGGTGCAGCTCGGCAGCGGCACAGTGCGCTGCGCGCACGGCGAGTTTCCGGTGCCGGCGCCTGCAACCCAGGAAATCCTGACCGGCGTGCCTTGCCTCTACGGCGGCGTAACCGGCGAGAGCACCACACCAACCGGCGCCGCCATACTCAAGGCAAGCGTGGATACGTTCGCGCCTCAATCCGCGTTCGTACCGGAGCGATTCGGTTACGGCATCGGCCGCAAAGGCTTCGAGGTGCCCAACGTGCTGCGTGTGGTGCTTGGTACCACGCCGGACTCGCAGCGCGTGTCCGGCATGGTGCAGATCGAAGCCAACATCGACGACATGAGCGCCGAAGCCTTCGCGCCCCTGCTTGAGAGGCTGCTGGCCGAGGGCGCGAGCGACGCCTGGTGCACCCCCATTGTCATGAAGAAGAGCCGCCCTGCCACCCAGCTTGGCGTGCTGGCCCATGCAGAAAAACGTCAGGCGCTGATCGACGTTTTGCTGAATGAGTCCACCACCATCGGCCTGCGGGTTTTCGATGTCGCCCGGCATGAGCTCGACCGGGAAATGCGCACCGTTGAAACGAGCCTCGGCAGCGTACAGGTAAAGATCGTGCAACAACCCAACGGCCAATCGCGCTTCAAGCTTGAGCACGATGATGTCGCGCGCATCGCAACCAGTATCGGCCGTGATTATCTGAGCACCCATCGGGCGCTGGAGTACGAAGTACAGACACAGCTGGTATGACGCTGGCTGGCGCCCTCTCCTGCCTGGCAGTGCTCGCCGCCGTGGCGTGGATTGCCTACCGTTACGCGCGTGGCGCAGCCCGGGATGAGGACAACTACTTTCTCGCCGGGCGGACGCTGCCGGGCGCGTTCATCGCAGGCTCCCTGCTCCTCACCAACCTCTCCGCCGAGCAGCTCGTTGGGCTTTCCGGCTCCGCCTACGCGCACAACCTGTCGTCCATGGCCTGGGAGGTGACCGCCGGCGTTGCCATCATCATCATGGCGTTCGTGTTTCTGCCGAGGTTTCTGCGCGCGGGCTTCACAACGCTGCCGGAGTTCTTCGAACGCCGATTCGACGTCCGTGTGCGGCGTTTGAGCGCCTTACTGTTCGTCGCCGGATACACGTTGGTCACCATCCCCTCCGTGCTCTACGCAGGTTCGCTGGCGGTGATCGCTCTCACCGGACTTGCGCTGCCGCTCACCGTGGTGATGGCCGGCATCGCGCTGATCGGCGCGGCCTACGCTGTGGCCGGCGGCCTGCGCGCCATCGCCATCTCCGACACCCTGTTCGGGGTGGGCCTGCTGGCCTGTGCGCTCACCCTGCCGCTGCTCGCCCTGCAGGCGCTGGGGAACGGCAGCATCGGTAGCGGCCTGGACATACTGACGAGCGTGCACACCGAGAAGCTCAACGCCATCGGCGGGCCGAGTGACCCGACCCCGTTCGCCACCCTGTTCACCGGCATGATCGTTGCCAACCTCTTCTACTGGGGCACCAACCAGTACGTCATTCAACGCACCCTGGGTGCGCGCAGCCTGGCCGCCGGCCAGCAGGGTGTGCTCACCGCTGGATTCTTCAAGCTGCTCATTCCCTTCGGCGTTATGGTGCCGGGCGTCATCGCCTACCACCTGTTCGGCGATCGCCTGGGCAGCATGGACGCCGCCTACCCTGCCCTCGTGAAGCACGTACTGCCAGGCGCATTCAGCGGCGTGTTTCTTGCCGTACTCATCGGCGTGGTCGTGAGCTCGTACAACAGCCTGTTGAACAGTGCCGCCACCATCCTGGCACTCGACCTCACCTCAGAAGACAGCCCGAATCCGGTGCGCCGCGCGCGATGGTGGAGCGTGGCCATCACCGTGTTTGCCATACTCGTCGCGCCCCAGCTCGAACACGCCCCGGAGGGGCTGTGGCAACTCATCCGCAAGTTCACCGGGTTCTACAACATCCCCACCATCGCCCTGGTGATCGCAGCTCTGTTCCTGCCACGGGTGAATGCCCGGGGGGCGATCACCGCCGTGGTGTTTCACCTGGCCGCTTACGCTGTGCTCGCGTTTGTCTGGGACCCGGGTTGGCACTTCATCCACATCTATGGCGCGCTGTTCTGCGTGGAGATCGCGATCATGCTGCTGCTCGGAGACGCGTCGTTCGCCGCACCTGCAACCCAGCAGCGCACGTCGGTGGACATGACCCCATGGCGCTACCGCTGGCACGCAGCGCTGCTGCTGGGTGCCAGCATCGTCGCAACCTACTGGTTGTTCTCGCCGCTCGGCATCGCCAGTTCCTGAGCCAGTAAACGATCAGTTCTGAAACAGCGCCGCGTAGGTGTCCCGCAGCACGTTTTTCTGCACCTTGCCCATGGTGTTGCGTGGCAGCTCTTTCAGGTTGATCACCGCCTTGGGTTGTTTGAACCTGGCAAGCCGGTCGTCCAGTGCAGCGCGCAGCGCTTGCAGGGAGACGTCCTCGCCGCTCGGCACCACCACAGCCACCACCGCTTCGCCAAAATCGGCGTGTGGCACGCCGATCACCGCCGACTCGATAATGCCATCCAGCGCATCGAGCACGCCCTCCACCTCTTTGGGATACACGTTGTAGCCGCCGGAGATGACCAGGTCCTTGCCCCGGCCCACGATGCTGATGCGACCGTCCGCATCCTGCGTGCCCAGGTCGCCAGTGATGAAATAGCCATCCTCGCGAATTTCCTCCGCTGTCTTTTCCGGCATGCGCCAGTAGCCACAGAACACGTTAGGCCCGCGTACTTCGAGCATGCCGATCTCGCCATGCGGCAGTTCTGCGGCGTCGTCCCCCGTCACCCGCATCTCCACGCCGGGCAGGGGAAAACCCACCGTGCCGGCCACCCGTTCGCCGATGAGCGGATTGGTGGAGTTGATGATGGTCTCGCTCATACCGTAGCGCTCCAGAATTCGTTGCCCTGTGCGCGTCTCGAACGCTTCGAAGGTCTGTGGCGTGAGCGGCGCGGAGCCGGAGATAAACAGACGCATGTGCGACGCCGCCTGCGCGGTGAAGTCTTCCTCCGCCAGCAGACGCGTGTAGAACGTCGGCACGCCCATGAGCACCGTCGCCCGCGGCAGCCAGCGCAGCACCTCCCCGACGTCGAACTTCGGCAGGAAAATCATCGGCGTGCCCTGGGTGAGCGCGCAGTGCATGGCGATAAAGAGGCCGTGCACGTGAAAGATGGGCAGCGCATGCAGCAGCACATCATCCGCCTGCCAACCCCAGGCCTCGATGAGCGAGGCCGCATTGCTGGCCAGGTTGTCGTGGCTCAGCATGGCACCCTTCGAGCGGCCGGTGGTGCCGGAGGTGTAGACGATGGCGGCGAGGTCACTGCCATCGCGCGCCACGACGTCGACACTCGGCGTCACCTCAGTAGCCACAGACGCCAGGCTGCCGCCCCCGGCAGCGTCCAGGGTATGAAAGTGCACGTCCGTAAACCGCGCTTCGAGATCGTCCGACTTCGTTGCGCCAACGAACACCCGCGGCTCGGCGTCGCCAAGAAAGTACGCTACTTCCTCCAGCGTGTAGGCCGAGTTCAAGGGCACGTACACCGCACCGCTTTGCAGCGTGCCGAGGTACAGCGCCAGGTTGGCGGGCGACTTGTCCACCTGCACGACCACGCGATCCCCAGGGGAAACCCCCAGCGTCTGTAACGCCGAAGAAAATCGACCGGCCTGTTCGTAGAGCGCCGCAAAGCTCACCTCACCGCCGTCGGGCAGCAGTAGACACACGTTATCTGCCGAACGTGTCGCCACTGCCGCCAGCTGGGAAAATAGGTTTCCTGACAATTCTCGTCCCCTTTCATTGCTCGGTTGTTACCGAAAGTAATGTAAATCTAACTATCGATACTAACTGCTTGATTTTATGCCGTTAAAGCATTGCTTACCCGTTACCCTTCTTGTAGAGTTCACCCACTTTCAGCCCTGCCGCGATGGAGTGTACATCCGCCCCGCAAACGCAGAACGCGCACGGGGATTCGAGCTGAATTCAGGTGAGGGGAATTGTTTCATCTGATTTTGTCCCGCCATAACAATAAAAACAGGGAATACAAACCGCCTTTTCAGGCGGTTTTTTTTGCGCGTGTATCAGCCCATCAGGTTCCGTTCTCTGCGGATAGGCTTTCTAAGAATGACTTGTAAGCCGTTGATTCAGGGCTAAGTTTCGCGGCAGCCTCTGCTTCTGAACGGGCCGAGGGCAGATCGCCCAGGCGGTGGAACAGCAAAGACCGGTTGTAATGGGCCGCCGCCAATGCGCCGTCGGCGATGGCCACTGCCCGATCCAGATCGTCCATAGCATCCTTGAACCGACGCACGCGCACGAGTGCGTTTGCGCGATTGATGTACAGCGAGCTGTGATGCGTGCTCAAAGACAACGCCCGGTCGTGATCCGCCAGTGCAGCGGTGATGTCTCCACTGCGCGCCAACAGGATGCCGCGATTGGAGTACGTCGCCGCGAGCGACTCGCCATCGAGCGCCTGCTTCTCGATGGCGAGGTCACACTGCTCAGTGTCCGGGGACGGGTTGTCACGCAAGGTGGCGCGGTAGCATTCGTACGCAGGTGAGTAGTTGAACAGCACCGTGTCGGCGGATTCACCGCTCGCCATCTGCCCCGTCAGGAGCATGCTCAGTCCAAAGAGAACGTGCATCCACATGTGAAGTTACCTCCGCATCAATTTGCCGCGCCTGCGTTGCCGGACGCCTGGGCCAGATACGGCGAGATGATGCCCCGCAAAATACCCCGGCCAAATTCCGCGTACCAGACCCGAGGGTCCTGCGCCACACGCGGCATATCGTCATCCCGCGGGATGAGATGCCTGCGCCGCAACGTCGCAAGCCCGAGTTCCATGCGCTCTTCGGCGAGGTAGATGCTCGCCAGTTGCGACCAGCAATACATTTCCTGCGCCTCGGAAGCCGCCTGATAGATACAGTCCAGAGCGGTGGCCGCCTGTTGCAGCAACTCCAACAGCTGGTAGTGCTGGTAATCCACCGACAGAAAGAAGCGGCCGCGGCCGCTGCTGCCGAGCGCCTCGTCATCCAGGCGCCGCATGCGGGCTTCGACCTTGGCCCGGTCTGCGTCCGACTGCAGGGGCACCACGGAGCGGATTACGGCCAGGCGGGCGCCGAGATCTTCAGCGATAGCCACGCGCTCCCCCCGATCGAGGGCTGCTTTCTCCTCGATGTCTATGAGCAACCAGGCATCACTGGCATGCGCAGCCCCCACCCAGGCGACAACCCAGACCGCAAGCACCAGCCGTACGGCGATCATGTCTTCAGACGCTCGTGCAGGTTGTTGCGCTTTCGCGAGGTGACCGGATCGATCTCGACGAATTCCAGCGAAATGCCGAGCCCCCGACTGGCGTACAGCCCTTCGAGATGATCGCAGAGCACGGCGAACAGTGCGTCCGCCGCTGCGCTGCGCGTGGCCTCATCGCGTCCGGCGCCGATGCGCGCTTGCAGATGCACAAAGGCGTTATCCACATCGCCGTCGGCGATGTCGTAGTGATCCCGACGGGCGCCGCGCACGCGAATGCCTCCTAGCGGAAACACACCAGTGGCAACTGCACCCTCTTTGAGCGCCCGCATGAGCACCGGCAGATCCAGCGCTTGTTCGATGTTGGCCGAGTACTCGACGATCAGATGCGGCATAGACCCCTCTCAGTGGATCAGCAACGCCTGCATGCGGGCGCGCCGTGACTCCGGAATAACCATACTGCGACGCGTGCCGAGGTCGAGCACCACGGCGATGGCCTGGGCGCTGACGATGCAGGTGCCGCTTGCAGAATCGTACAACAGGTGCTCGAAGTGCTGGGTTTTCTCCGCAACGTGACGTACGCCTGACCACACTTCGAAGGCGCTCCCAGCGTGCAACGCACCATGAAACACCATCCGGTACTCGAGCACTGCGCCACCCTGGAAGCCTTCGCTGCGCGCCGCCATTTCCTCCTCCGTCTGCAGACGCGCCCAGAGGTTCGGCATGGCGTCGGAGATGCGCCCCATGTACGCATAGAACGGCACCACACCGTCTGCAGCGCATTCTTCAGGCCGAAATACACCGCGGCCAACCTGTATCGGCCCACGCGCCGCGAGCGCTGACAGCGGCACGTCCTGCAGGCTCGGCGCGCCACTCTTTATACCCCGCGCCCCGGCATGTTCTGGCAACTGCAGGGCCGCTTGCGGCGCCGCCCGTGCACCGTTGAGCACGCAGACGAAGCTGGCAAGCACCGTCTCCCGCATGGGATTGCGCAGCTCCACCAGCACGGTGACTGCTTCCGCATCTGCAGCTATCAGGCAACAGTAACCGGCGATGGGGGTAGCGAGCCGTGCCTCGGCCAGGTAGCGCTGATGCACACTCCGCACGCGCCAGTCGCCATCCACGCCCAGCACAGGTAGGGCCGAATGCAGACTCTCCCAAAGCATGCGGTTGTAAAACCGCACATTGAGGTGGTCGTTCTCGTCGCACTCCCAGCGGTTGACGCTGCCGCGAAAGCCGAGCACGAAATTCATGCCGGGCGCCCCTGCGCACCGATGAACTTGCGCAGCAGCCGATGCAGCTCTTTGAGCTGTGCCTGACTCAAGCGCTCCTCCATGCGGGTGTACTGCGCCTCGCTCAGCGGCGCGATCTCTGCCACCAGCTTTCTGCCGGCCGGCGTGAGCGTCAGCCGCAACTCGCGGGCATCGTGGCTGGCCCGTTGGTTGCGCACGAGTTGCCGCTGCGCCAGCCCCTTGACGATACGCGACAGGCTGGGAGCCAACAGCGCCGTGCGGGTTGCCACAAGGGACGCGGAGAGCGCTTCTTCCTCATTCAGGACACGCAGCACCCGCCACTGTTGTTCGGTAAGGCCGTGGCCGCTCAGCACCTCACGAAAATAGGTGAGCGAAGCCTCGCGCGCGCGCAGCAGCAGCATCGGCAGAGACTCGGAAAATGGCCGCAGCTCAGTGGTCATCTGGCGACATTAACATGTTAACTTCAGGGCGACGATGCCTCTGGCCGATGGGGAAAATCTTCCGGCACATTGAGGTTTTCGCGCACGAAGGTATTCCACTCCTGAACCGACGCTTCAGCCGCCGCCCGGTGCGCATCCGACTGAACATAGTGCGCGGCCTGGTAGCGGTTGATGCAATCCCGGTACACATCCACCGCATCAACAAACGCATTCCAGCGCTCCACATCCTCTTTCATTGGCCGCACCGGAGCCACGCAGTCCGGCGCCGGAGCCGCCTCGTGAGCCTGAGCGCACGCCGCCGCCAGCAGCAGACAGGCACCAAGGCCTGCCCGCCCTGCCCTACTCACGCTGCCGAACGCGGATTGACGCGGGCGAACACGTAACCGCCCACAGCGCCGGCCAGGCCCTGCACGGTGAGGCCGAAGGCGCTGGCGGTGGCCCATACGGCGTTCATGCCGAAGACCGCCTGCAGCACCAGATACACTGCGACCATGCCGGTGAAGCCGCCGATGACATAACCCGCCAGGCGCAGGGCCGGTGCTCGGGAAGCGATGAGGGCAACCACCGCGTAGGCGACCAGAAGCGTGACCAGAACGATGGGCGCAAACATGCCTGCCATGCCAACCACGTCGTGGCCGATATAGCCCAGACGCTCAGCGAAACCGATGTCTCGTCCGAGCCCACTCAGATAGCCGAGGTTAGCCTGCGCGATAGCAACCGTCGCCAGCACATACGTCGTTACAAATGCCAGAATGAAGGCCGTCACCCGTCTTGCCATAAACCGATCCCTCCGATGCAGGCCGCATGCTAGCGTGATTACCGAGCGCCGTCTTCCTCCCGCAGCATCTCCTGGGCGGTAGCCTGGCCCATCGACTGGCGCCAGAACACGTGCGCCGCCCAGAGTTGCCACAAGAGCAGCAGCAGGCAACCGCTCAGCACCACCACGTTCCAACCGCCGGCATAGTCCGTCACGGAGATGGCGATGCCGG
>JAUIED010000026.1 GCA_030428905.1 Gammaproteobacteria bacterium | reverse complement strand
CAGCATAGCAACGGACTTGCCGGAACCGGATTCACCAACAATGGCAACAATCTCACTCTGGTCGACGTCCAGGTCTATCTTATCCACGGCACGGAACAAGCCGTGCGCAGTCTGGAATTCAACCGTTAATTGGCGGATTTCGAGCAGACTCATAGCGTTCTCCGGTTGATCTTGCACATGGTCTTCTTTAAGAACCGTTTCTAAGAACGCTTCAGTTTCGGATCCAGGGCGTCTCTCAGCCCGTCTCCCATCAGATTGATCGACAGCACGGTGATCAGGATAGCCAGTCCCGGAAATGTGACTGCCCACCAGGCCCGCAGGATCAGATCGCGTGAGTCTGCCAGCAAGGTACCCCATTCCGGTGTCGGCGGTTGTGCGCCCATCCCCAGGAAGCCCAATGCGGCGGCATCCAGAATGGCGGTCGAAAAACTCAGCGTGGCCTGTACGATTAAAGGTGCGGTGCAGTTGGGCAGCACGGTTAAAAACATCAGGCGAGGCAGTTTGGCACCTGCTACCCGGCTGGCGATGACATATTCCTTGTTCAGCTCGCTGAGTACGGAGGCCCGGGTCAGACGCACAAAATGCGGCAGAATAACCACGGCTACGGCAATCATAGCGTTTTCCAGACTGGGGCCAAGAACGGCGACCAGCACCAGTGCCAGTAACAGGCTGGGAAAGGACAGAATAATATCCATCAGCCGCATAATAATAGTGCCAACCATACCCTGCGAAAAGCCCGCGACCAGGCAAGCGCTTCCGCCACCGGGCCCGCCTGGTGACCGCCCATAGCGCCGAAGAGTTGCGCCGCGCGTTCCGCCACGCGGTGGTAGGCCTGAGCAACGCCCACTTTCAACACCGCCAGATCGCGAAATGCTGCCTGCGCGCCTACCTGGTCCACCTGCCAGGCGGTGCGCTGCACGAGGAGTCGTGCCTGCTCGGTGTCTACCCGGCTCTGCGCGATCCACGCCTGCACGGAGTCGCGCTCCGCCAGGCTGTCGCCGAACGTCCGCCGTTCGCGGGCGCGCAGCAGCATCAGCTCGATGAGCAGCTCGCACTGTCCCACAGCGCGCATGCAGTGGTGGAGCCGGGCTGGTGCCAGCCGCGCCTGCGCCACCTGAAACCCCTGCCCTTCGGCGCCGATGCGGTTGTCTACCGGTACCCGCACTTCGTCGAAGCGCAGACGGTGGGCAGCGCCCATGGGCTCGGTAAATCCCAGGTAGCTGCTGCGCGGGCCGATATGCACACCCTCGGCGTCCCGCGGCACCATCACCACGCTGTGCCGGGCGTTGCGCGGTGCGTCCGCATCCGTCACGCCGAGCAGCATGTAGAAGCGGCAACCCGGATGGGCGGCGCCGGAGATGTACCACTTCTCGCCGGATATGACGTACTCATCGCCATCGCGGCGGATGCGCGTGGCGATGTTGTTGGCATCCGACGAAGCGCTGTCCGGCTCCGTCATGGCGAATACGGAGTGGCAGGCGCCGGCGAGCAGCGGTTCGAGCCAGCGTGCGCGCTGCGCGTCGGTCGCCCAGGCCTGCAGCGCCACCATGTTCGGTACGTCCGGCCACTGACAGTTGAAGACCTGCGAAGACCAGAGCACGCGGCCCAGGTACTCGGCGACGAGCGCGTAGTCAGTGTTGCTGAGCGGCGTGCCCTCGCCTTCGGCAAGCTCGGTGAGCGCGAAGTTCCACAACCCAAGCGCGCGCGCCTCAGCGCGCAAACGCTGCACTTCGGTGCTGCTGAAATCCTGATCCATGCGCACCTGCCGGGTGATCTCGCGGTTCAGCGGCAGCACGTGCTGTTCGCAGAAGCGCTGAACTTCCGCCAGCACGTCGCGGGCATGAGGGGAGTGGTGAAAATCCATGAACCGCATCATGCCGCAAGGCACTCGCCTTCAAAAGCCGGCCGGTTTGGCACTACAATCCCCGGCCTTTCAGCATCGGCCTCGACATGTCCAACCACCACAAGCTCATCGTTCTCGGCTCCGGCCCTGCCGGTTACACCGCAGCCCTGTATGCAGCGCGCGCCAACCTGAAGCCGCTGCTCATCACCGGCGTGGAGGTTGGCGGCCAACTCACCACCACCACCGAGGTGGAGAACTGGCCAGGCGGCACTGCGGACCTGCAGGGGCCGGAACTCATGATGCAGATGGCCGAACACGTGGAGCGCTTCGATACAGTGGTGGTCAACGATCACATCCACACTGCCGAGCTATCCACCGACCCGCAGAGCACACCGCACAAGTTGATCGGCGATCAGGATACCTACACCACCGATGCACTGATCATTTCCACCGGTGCGTCTGCCCGTTACCTGGGCCTCGACAGCGAGGAGGCGTTCAAGGGCAAAGGGGTGAGCGCCTGCGCCACCTGCGACGGCTTTTTCTACCGCAATCAGGTGGTTGCGGTCATCGGCGGCGGCAACACCGCAGCCGAGGAGGCACTGTACCTCTCAAACATCGCAAGCAAGGTGTATCTGGTGCACCGCCGCGATGAGATGCGGGCTGAGAAGATTCTTCAGGACCGGCTCTTCGCCCGGGAGAACGTGGAGTTCGTGTGGAACCACAACCTGGTGGAAGTGCTCGGCAACGACATGGGGGTGACGGGCATGCGGGTGGAGAGCACCGCCGGCGAGCCGCGGGAAGTAGATCTGGCGGGGGTGTTCATCGCCATCGGCCACACGCCCAACACCGGCATCTTCGCCGGTCAGGTGGACATGCAGGGCGGCTACATCCGCACGAAGAGCGGCATCGACGGCAACGCAACAGCCACCAACCTGCCAGGCGTGTTTGCCGCAGGAGACGTGTCAGACCACGTCTACCGGCAGGCCATTACCTCAGCGGGCTTCGGCTGCATGGCAGCGCTCGACGCCGAAAAGTATCTGGACGCGCTGGAGGGCTGAGCGCCCTCCAGCCGCTGGTGCCGTCAGGCGGTCAGCGCGCGCACGACCTCGTCGATCACCGCGTCTGCTTTCGCACGCATCTCATCGTCCGTCGCATCCTGAATGGGATGGTCGACGAATACACACCGCGCATCCAGCATGCCAAGTGCCTTTGCCTGCGTGGCCGCCGCGTCGCGAAACTCGCTCGAGGCAATGGATACCGAGGGCACGCCCTGAATCTCGAACCATACCGTGTCATGCAAACTGCACGTGGTACAGGAGCCTCAGTCAGCCAGCGCCTCGATAACGAAATCCGCCGCCTCGCGCACCTCTTCGCGCAGCGCTTCGGGCGCCGGCTTGGTGAACGTGGGCTTGGCGTAGCGTTTGAATTCGACGTCTGGCAGCCGTTCGGCCAGCAGCGTCTGCATCTGGTCGATGAGCACGTTACCGCGGGGTTTGGAGATGTCGAGAAACGCCACCGTGCCGCGAATAGCACCGCTGCGCTCGGTGACCTGCCTTGTCACTGGAACTCGCTCGTTGGTGGGGTCGAGTATGACCGTCATGAGCCCTCCTTAACGGGACCGGTTAGAAAAATGGATCGATCGCCTGCGACACCGAGCGCGAGCCGATGTCGCCGATCGCCCAGCCGTGAAATGCACCGGAAAACTTGCCGGCGTCAGCGCCGGCCACAGCGATGTGAATATCTTCCGGAGCGCGGAACTTCGGCACCAGACGCTCAAGCTCCTCAGCGCTCTTGCCTTCGGCGAACTTGGCCGGAAAACCGGTGCCGGATACTTCGTTTTCCAGCAGCTCCCGGATCGGCCGTGCGGTGACCTCCTGAATGCGCGCGCGGATATCCGCCTTGGAGTAACCATCACGCACAAACGTGTCGATGTGCTCGGGGCACACCACCACGAGGGTATCGGAGGCGTAGTGCTGTTTGGGGCCGAAGATGGACTCCAGCGCCAGGCCAAAGGAACCTGCAAGCTGCGGTGCGGTGCGCGAGGTCTGATCCACCATGAGCATCGGGCCGCTGGTGGCGGTGTAGAGCGTCACCACCGACTCACCCGCCTCATAACCCCGCTCCACGTGCATCGGCTCCCAGGGGCTGCGCTCCTCCCACTCGGCGAAGCACATGGTGAACTTCATGGGGTTGCCGAGCGTGGATCGCTCCGTGCCGCCGGGCTGCGCGCCGCCGATGTTACGTACCGCCAGCCGCACCGCTCGGCCGATGGTGGCATTGGCGCGGTTGCCCTGGCCGAGCGCTCCCAGCCCCATATTCATACCGATGCGCTCGCGGATGGGCCCGTTGACCACCAGCACCGGGCTCGCGCCCATGGTCGTCGCCATGACCCCGTGGATGTTGTAGGCATCGGTGCAGATGGCCTGCACCGCCGCGAGCACCACCGGCAGGTAGGCCGGTTTGCAGCCGGCCATCACCGCGTTGATGGCGATTTTCTCCACCGTGGCATCGCCCATGTTCGGCGGCATGACACTGATCACTTCCTGGGGGTCCCGCGAGGTGCCTGAGAGCATGCGCAACACGCGCTCCGGCGTCGGCGGCACCAAAGGCAGACCGTCGCTGAAGCCCTGGTCAAACATGAACTCAAACTCATCGTCCAGCGCACCGACCTCGATACGCCGCGCGCGCAGCGGGCTGTTTTCCGCTTCCGCCTGCAGCCGCGCGGCATTGGCCGGGTCGGCCGAAAGGGAGCCGCAGCCAGGACGCCAGGCCGGCAGCCCCGACCAGTCGATGTCCGGGCTGTCGAGCCCTGCCGCCTGCGACTGCGCCTCGACAAACGCCTGCCACTCATCGCGCACAAAGCCCACCAGCGGTGGGCTGCCTTCGAAGCAGAGCGTGGGCACGGTGTCGATATCGTAGGCGTAGGCGACCTTCAGGGCGGAGTCATCGAGCACCTCGCCCAGCGCCTCGGTCAGGACCGCGTTACCTGCCTCGGTCTGGCCGAGGACATGCACATCCACATGGCCGTCGAAGTGCCGACGCACGGCGCTGATGACCGGAAGTATCTCGCGGCAGGTGGGGCAATCTTCCTTAACAAAGACGATCATCGCCGGGCGCTCGCCGGGATACGAAACCTGCTTGTCAGAACCGCTCACGTGGAGCAGATACGGTTGGGGAGAAATCATGGCCTAACTGTACGCCAAGACTTCTTTCTTGCCTTGCTTTTTTGTATCTTGCGTTCATGAAGCGTCAGAAGAACGCTCAGGACTGCAGGCTGGCCAAGACCACTCGCAGCATAAAAGAGTCAACTTAGAACTCTAAACAGAACAGATAGATACATGCGATGGCTAGAATCCATCGCAACGGGGGTAGGACATTGCATTATCCGACGCGCGAAGCGCCCATAGTCGGTATGCCCGGGTCGCAGAAGGCCGCGCCGCCAGCGACGCGGTGGTATGTGGAAACCGAAGACGCGAGCCTGTCGCTGCGTCTGGTTCCCGGTGCCGTGCTGTGCGAAGGCTTCGACGGCGAACTGGTGGCCAGCGTCGACGAAGCAGAACATGCCGCACGCTTTGATGTCGTAGACGGCGAGCTGTGGGTTACCTGCGTCGCAGGCAGCATCTACGTCGACAAGGAGCCCATAGCCAGAATCGCCCACCTGCACGCCGGCAATCATCTGCGGGTAGGCACTACGTTGTACGTAATTTCCAACACGCTGACAGAACTGACCGGGCCCGTGCCCATGCTCGTTCGGGAGGCATTCCCGGCGGCGGCACCACCAGCCCGCGCAGACAAAGCCAGCCGACCAGACGCCGGCATGCGCCTGTTCTACGAAGAACCGCTCGAAGTCGAAGAGATCACCATCACCGAGCCGGCGGCAAGGCCGCACCTGGTCGCCGCCCGGGACCGACGCACGGGCACCTTTCCAAAGTCCACCGTGCCGGACGCTGCCGTTCCCGAACAAGGCGCCATCGCGCCTGCGGCCCACCCCACCCCAATGGGGGCCACGCAGTTCTTCAAGACACCGACGCTACGGGTGGCAAGGTCCAAAGCCAAGTCCCGGCTGCCAGCCACCGCGCTGATGATTCTGGGGCTGCTCGCAGCCTGCGCCTTCGCTGCCTACAACTTTCTCGACCACGGCGTGGTGGAGCAATGGGTAGAAGAGGCACGCGACCGGTTGCTGTCGGTAGCCGGCCCTCAACTGGCGCCGCCGCCTTCCGCCGAGGAACCCAGACAACCGTTCGAGATGATCATGGCGGAGGCTCCGCCCGAAACAGCCGCGGAGGAGCCGGCGGCCGCCATCGCCAGCGATCCGCGTTTTGACGAGCTGACAACCTACGCCTGGTTGCGTGACATCAACCAGGGGAATCACGAGCGCTTCCTGACACTCGCAGCGAGCCTGCTAGCATCGGAGAATACGCCCCCCATGCTTGAGCATGTGCGTTACTACGCCAGCCGGCTGGCGGCGCTGGAGCAGCGAGATGTATTGGCTGGCTACACCCGGGCATTTGGTGACGTGTTCATCGTCGACCCACAGTACCGTGGCATCATCGCGACGCTTGAGCAACGCCTCCTGACGCTGAACAAGCACGCCAACCAGCTGGCCAGAATGAACGCCGACGCCGCCCGCTATTTCGAACAGGATGCGCTGACTTTGCCTCCCAAGGCCAATGTAGTCGCGGTTGCCCGTAACATGCTGAGCCTGGATGGCCAGAACAAAGAAGCGTTGAACTGGATTACCCGCACCGCAGACGTCCTGGTGGAACGCGCCAGCGATAAAGCATCCGCGGGCGATACCTTCGCAGCACGAAACCTCGTGGAAGATGTGCTTGCCTTCGCACCGGCGCACCCGCGCGCTAACGCTATGTGGCTGGAGCTTGCCAACCAGCATTCCGGCAGCTGACCTGCCTCAGCCATCTTCGTCTTCGTCGACGAAGTCCAGATTGACGTTATGGTCGAGGATGGTTTGGGAGCCGGTGTCTCGCGCGCGATGCATGGCTCCGTCGCCGAATCGTGCGTTCACTGCATCCAACACTCCTTCAAGATTGCTTTGCCGGGCTGACTCGAACAAACCAAGCTGCCGCGGTGCTTCTGCACGCAACAGATCGAATGTGCCGAGCCCGACCAGACGGAACGGCCCCGGATGGCCGAGCGCGTCGTATAACCGGCAGGCAGCGGCGTAGAAATCCGCCGCGAGATCAGAAGGCGCGATCGCGCATTGCCGGGTGAACTGCTGGAAAGCCGCCGTCTTCAGCTTGATACGCACGCCGCCAGCGCGCAGCCCCTTACTGCGCAGGCGTTTTGCCACGCGATCCGCAGCGCGCTGCAGATGCCGGCGCACTTCCGCAGGATCGCGTACATCGGAAGCCAACGTGCGGTCCGAGCTCAGGCTCTGCGCGCTTCGCCTGCGCGCCACCCGGCGCGGGTCGCGGCCTTGCGCGAGATCGTGAAACTGCACGCCCATGGCACCAAGCTGGCGTCGGAGCAGCGCTTCATCGGCAGCCGCAACATCACCGATACAGTGATAGCCCAACCCGTGCAGCTTCTCCTGGGTAACCGGGCCTGCACCCCAGAGCCGCGATACATCCTGCGGCGCGAGCCACGAGCGCACCTCATGCGCCGGCACGATGGTGATTCCGTTGGGCTTGCGGTAGCCGCTCGCCACCTTGGCCACATACTTGGTGGCAGACACGCCCACCGACACCGTCAGCCCGCCCGTGGCCTCGAATACCCTGCGCTGAATCTCCCGCGCAATGCGTTCCGGGCCACCAAAGATGGCGTGCGCACCACTCATGTCCAGAAAGGCCTCATCAAGGCTGATGGCCTCGACCCGAGGCGAAAAATCGGCGAACACGGCCATGATCCTTTGCGACAGCGCTTTGTAGCGTTCGAAGCGTGGCGGCACGAACACGCCGTCCGGACATCGACGCCGCGCCACGGCCACTGGCATGGCACTGCCGACACCAAAGGGACGGGCTTCGTAGCTCGCGGTAAGAACCACACCGCGATCGCTGCGCGGACCGACGAGCACCGGCTTGCCACGCAGCTCCGGGTTGTCGAGCTGCTCCACCGATGCATAGAAGGCGTCCATGTCCGCATGCACGATCACCCGGGACCAGGCGGAATCTGCGGTGTGGTCGGCAGTTTTCACGTGCATGGAGAAACCATGGGGATGAAATGCTGGATTTATATACAGAGGCGACTATACTCCGCCTCGCTATGAACCGATATGTGCAACAAATCCAGGGCTCCTGCCCCCAGAACGGCTCGTTCGAGACCGGTCGCTCCACCGTGAGCCGCCCGGCTGTCGACACCAGCTGGGCTGTGGGTGTGCTGCCGTGCGATGCCATTCATATGGCAGTGCGGTTTGCCAAAACGGCCACCCCCTGACACGTTGCACCGCTATCTCCCGGTGTAACGCCGGAGAGATAGCTTCCCCCCCTCCCCCTCCCTCTCTCTCTCCGGCGTTCACCGGGCATGGCACCCGAAGAACCTATGGAGAATGATGATGGAATGGCTTCTTGCATTGCTGGCAACAGCCATCACAGCAGGCTACGCAATCCTGCTGGGTCGCGGTATCGAACGACGCAAACGTTGGGCGCTGGAGATGGCCCGCGCCATCGCCATGATGCACCCGTCGAGCGCCGATCGTTACCTGTTCGAAGACCTGCGCGCGAGCGAGGAGGCTGTCGAGCGCCTTGCCCGCCGGGAGGAGGAACGTAGCGACCGCCTGGCGGCCTGATGGCTGACTGACACAGCCATGGTCGATGTCCGCGCTACCGTTGTGCGGCACCTGTCGGCCATGGCTGTGCCAACCCTGCCTGACTTCAGCCGGCAAGCAGCATCACGCTCAGCATGTTCAGACTCACCAACGCGATGACCAGCACGACCACAACAACGCCGTTGGTGCCACCAAGTTGGCGTACGGCCTCGAGCTGCGACTCGGCGTTCGGCACGCTGCGGATCCTGGCGATTGCCCGATGGTAATACAGCACGTTGGCCGCCATTCCCAACGGCAGACGAACGCAAAGCAGGTGCGCAAGCAGGTAGGGCAACTGAAACCCAGCCCCTGTAAGTCCAAACTTCAGCACCAGCAAAGCCAGACCGACCTCCAACGCAACGCCGGCGAGAAAAGCCCCAAGCGCCCAGAGGTACATCTTCCGATAGGCAAGCCAAAGGGTTGTGAAGAAGAACGCCGCCCAGTTGAAGCCCGCAAAACGCGAACGCCCTTCGATCAAACCGCGCCACTTCTGCGGGTACTCCGGAGTGCCGGTGAAGGCCAGCAGCACCGGCTCCGAGGGTGCATCTTCGGTCGCCGAGCCAGGTGCGGCGTAGATATCGTTCAACCGGAGATGCCCACTACCAGCACCACCACAACGGCCAGCGGCGCCAGATAACGCACCAGCACCCGCCACAATGCGAAGGCCGTATCACCAAGATCCAGCTCGCCGCGAGCAGTATCTGCGCGAACCACCCAACCCACGAACAGCGCAATGAGCAGGCCGCCGAGCGGCAACATGATCTGGTTGGGGATGAAGTCGAGCACCGTGCCGAGTGTGCTTCCAGCAATGGTCACATCGGACCAGACGTTAAATGACAGCACGCTCACCACGCTGAACAAAGCAACGGTGATACCAACGACGGTGGCCGCCATGTGCCGCGACAGGTTCACCCAGAAACACAGCCACGACACCAGCGATTCCAGAAGGCCGACGAGCGAGGTTACCGCAGCAACCGTGAGCAGCAGGAAAAACAAAACGCTCACCACGTGCCCACCCGGCATCTGCGCGAACGCTACCGGCAGGGTCTGAAAGATGAGACCCGCGCCGCCGGCAGGATCGAGACCGTAGTGGAACACCGCCGGAAAGATGACTAGCCCAGCCGTCAAAGCGACGGCCGTATCCGCCAGCACGATAATCACCGCGCTGCGGGCGATGGATACATCAGCCGGCAGATAGGCGCCGAAGGTCATCATGCCGGCCATGCCCACGCCGATGCTGAAAAACGCCTGGCCGATAGCCGCCAGAACCATGTTGGCATCGACCTTGGAAAAATCCGGCGTGAAGAGGTAGGCGAGTGCGTCGTTGAAACCGCCCACAAAGACGTTGTAGATGGCGAGCACCACCAGCAACGTGAACAGCGTCGGCATGAGCACGCGCACCGTGCGTTCGATGCCATTCTGAACGCCGAAATACAGCACCAGCGTGCTGATGGCGAGCACCGCAAAACTCCACAACCCAAGCGCTGTGAAGTCCGCCACGAAGGCGTCGAAGGCGCCAGTTGCAGACTGCGCATCCACGCCGGCAAAACCACTCGTCAGGGCTTCAAACAGGTACGCCAACACCCAGCCGGCCACGACCACATACACCACGCTGATGAGGAAGGCGGTGGCCAGATGCAGAAAACCGGCGCCTGCCCAGGCTGGGCTGCTGCCTTCCGCGATGGCGACGGTGCGCATGCTGCCCGGCGGACTTTTGCCGCCGCGGCGGCCGATGAGGATTTCGGCGATGAGAAACGGCACGCCGATGGCGAGCGCGCAGAGCAGGTAGACGATAACGAACGCGCCGCCGCCGTTCTCACCGGTTACATACGGAAACCGCCAGATGTTGCCGAGGCCCACCGCGAAGCCGATGGCCGCCAGCAGAAAGCCGGTGCGCGAGGTCCATTGCGGCGCACCGCTCACGTGGCGTCGCTACCTCGGGTGATCGGCTGCAAGTGCCCCGCACCCCAGACTTTTTCGAGAAAACTCGCCTCATAGGCCTCTTCCGGATACTCGCGCACCTTGCGGTCCAGGTGCTCGGCGTCGGCACCAACCAGAATGCGCCAGCGGCCAGCGCGTACGCCATCAAGGATGATGGTCGCCGCTTGCCCTGCCGTGGTCGGGGCCTTGTCACGAAAGTCCAGCGCCTGCTGGTGCAGCATCTGACGGATGTGATCATCGGGTTCATTGCCGACCGGCAGCCCCCTGGCCACCATACGCTTGCGGGCGACGGCCACCTCCTCGGCACTCAACTCGAGCGAGGAGTTGCGCCCGAGAATTCCGGCACTGTTCAGGGCGATGGAGGTACCGATATGCCCCGGCATGACCACCGATGCCTGCACGTGCGGGGCGTTCAGCCGCAGGTCGGTTACCAGCGCTTCGGTGAAGCCCTTGACCGCAAACTTCGCCGCCGCGTAGGCGGTGTGCGACACACCCGGGCCCAGCGTCGCCCAGAAACCGTTGACGGAGCTCGTGTTCACCACATGGCCCGCGTCGCTGGCGACAAGCAGCGGCATGAAGGCACGGCAACCGTAGTACACGCCATACCAGCACACGGCAAACGTACGCTCCCACTCCTCGCGGCTGCCGGTGACAAACTCACCGCCGCCGCCTATACCAGCGTTGTTGAATAACAGGTTGATGTGCTGCGTGTCGTGCTCCGCCATGACGGCGTCGCGAAAAGCGTTCACCTGCGCTTCATCGGACACATCGCAGACATGGGTGGTGATGCGCACTCCGGCATCGCCACAAAGCGACACCGTCTCGCGCATGTTCGCTTCGGACACATCGCACATGGCCACATGACAGCCCTCCGCGACAAGCTGGCGAACAAGCTCACGGCCCATGCCGGTGCCGCCGCCTGTGACTACGGCAATCTTTCCTTCAAACTGTTCCATTCGTATGACTCCTTCGCGCCCGCTCAGACGGGCGAGCCCTGATCAAAACTGGGCGGCCGCTTTTCCTGAAGTGCGGCGAGCCCCTCGCGCGCCTCCGAAGACGCGAAGCCGAGAAACTCGAGCGCGGTGGACGCATCGAAGCTGGGCCCGGCCATACGCAGCCAGTTGTTGAGCGCGTACTTGGTCCAGCGGATGGCGTTGGGCGCACCTGCCGCCAGCTTGCCAGCCACTTCGAGCGCGGTGTCCTGCAGCGCGTCGTCGTCCACGCACATGGACACCAGGCCAATACGTTCCGCCTCCTCGCCTGACAGGCGATCGCATGTCATCAGGTAGTACTTGGCTTTCGCCATGCCGCACAGCAGCGGCCAGAGAATCACCGCGTGATCACCCGCAGCCACACCCAGGCGCGTGTGGCCGTCGGTAATGCTGACAGAGCGCCCGACGATGGAGATATCGGCCAGCAGACCCGCCACGAGCCCCGCGCCAACCGCGGGCCCGTTGATGGCAGAGATGATGGGCTTGCCGCAGTTGATGATGTTGTAGACGAGGTCGCGTGCTTCTTTCCACACCGTTGCACGCACGCGCTCGTCGCTCATGATCTCCTCGATCATGGTGAAGTCGCCGCCGGCGGAGAAGGCCCGGCCGGTGCCGGTGAGGATCACGCAGTCGATGTCCTCGTCTTCGTCGATGTCGCGCCAGATGTAGGTGAGCTGGCGATGCCCCACCCGGTCGAGCGCGTTCAGGCGCTCCGGCTTGTTGAAAATCAGCTTCATCACCCGCGGTTGCGGGTACTCCACCAGAAACGTGTCGTACTTGTCGTACCGTCCCATGCATCCTCCCTTCCGGGCGCCGCGGGAACTGCGACGCGCGGGATATGCTAGCGGGCAGGCAGAAGCATTACCAACGCCGGCCGACGGCGCGCTGATCCCTACTGCAGCGCGAACACCACCTGCACCTCGGTGCGATGGCTGCGCTCCCCAGCATTGTAGGTCTGCGCCGCATCCGATTCCGCGGCCATGGCCATGCGCACCCCGGGCATTGGCACCGGCGCGCTGCCGCTGCTGGTGGTGATGCTGACCACCTCACCAACCGTGGCGCCAAGCGCCCCGGCCAGCGCCTGCGCGTTGCGCCGTGCATCCTCCGCAGCGGCCGCCAGAGCCTGCCGGAAGATGTCGCGCTCCCGGCTGCTGTACAGATTCGGTGACGACACCTGGTTTACGCCCGCCGACACCGCGCCTTCTACCAGATCACCGAGCCGGGCAAGGTCCTCGAGCTCGACATCCATCTGCCGCTCGGCCACATAGCCCACCAGTTCCTGCTGCTCCTGATCGCGGTTCCAGCGGTACTCAGGGCGCACCGTGGCTGCGGTGGTGTCTACCCGACGGCGCTCGATACCTAGCTTGTCGGCGAGCTTCAGCACCCGCGCGGCCACATCCGCTGCGCTTTTCTGGGCGGCGCCCAGATCCTTGCTTCTCGCGGCGATGGACAGCGCCACCGCCGCCCGGTCCGGTTGGTAGGCAACTGTGCCCTCGCCCTGGACGACGATGGTTCTGCCGTAGGTTTCCGCCTGTGCCGCCATGCCAAACCCCATCAGTAACGTGAATATCAACAGTCGGTTCATGGTGCCACCCATCGATTTCCTCACATCGATTGCATTGGCGCCATCTTGCCAGCGATCAACCCTGCACTATAGGGTTGCCGAGGTAAATTCCAGGTAACTTTCCATGCGCTCGATCATCCTCGTCCTCACCCTCCTCGTCGCTGCCTGCACCCCTGAACCGGTTGAACGACCTGCAGACACCGTGCTCACCGGCGGTCGCATCTACACCGTGGAAGCCGACCAACCGTGGGCCGAAGCCGCAGCGATACGCGATGGGCGCTACGTGGCCGTGGGTACAAGCGAGGAGATTGCAGCCTACATCGGCGAGCACACAGATACGGTCGACCTCGCCGGACGTTTTGCAATGCCGGGCATCAACGACCTGCACATCCACCCTGTGTGGGGGGGCGTGAAGACGCTGTACGAGTGCCAGTTTCCATTCACTGCCGGGCCGGAGGAGATCCGCACAGCGCTCTCGGCATGCGTGGCAGCGCAACCGGAGGCCGCATGGATCCGCGGCGGCCAGTGGGATTCGAGCTTCTTCGAGAAGCACGACCTGGCCTCACCCCGGGAGTTTCTCGATGCCATCTCCGACACCCACGCCATTTATCTCGCGGACGATTCCGGCCACAACGGCTGGGTGAACAGCCGCGCACTGGCGCTGGCGGGCATCGATGCCGACACGCCAGACCCGGAGGGTGGCTACATCGTACGCGATGCCCTCGGTGCGCCGAACGGCGTGCTGCTGGAGACCGCCATTCGTCGCCTGGACTCGGTGGTTCCCGAACCCACAGAGGAACAGTACATCGCCGCCGCCGCCAAATCCGTGGAGATCGCCCGCGGCTTCGGCATCACCGGCATGAAAGACGCCGGCGCCTTCCGCCCTGCGGGCATGGCCTTCAGCGCACTCGACCGCGCCGCACGGCTCAACATGCACGTCGCCGTCTGCCAGCGCACCACCTACGGCAAGCGCGAAGGCGCACTGGACTATGCCGCGCTGGAAAACGAGCGCGACCGGTACCGCTCGGAGAACGTACATACGAGCTTCGTGAAGCTCTTTCTGGACGGCGTGCCGACCGTGGCGCGCACCGCCGCCATGCTGGCGCCGTACACAGCGGATGATGCGCACGGGGAGGAATTCGACGGCGGCGCCATGCACCTGACCGAGGCACAGCTCACCGCCGATCTGGTGGAACTCGATCGCCGCGGATTTACCGTGAAGATGCACGTGGCCGGCGACCGCAGCGTGCGCGCAGCACTCGATGCCATCGCCGAAGCGCGGCGCGCGAACGGCGACTCGGGGCTGCACCATGAGCTGGCCCACGCGGGCTACATCGACCCGGCGGACATCCCGCGCTTCGCGCAGCTCGGTGCAGTAGCAGACTTCTCGCCCTACCTGTGGCACCCCTCGCCGATCATCGAAAGCGTAGTGAGCGCCGTGGGCCAGAGCCGCGGCGAGCGCTACTGGCCGGCGCGCGACCTGCTCGATGCCGGCGCGATGATCGTCGCCGGCTCCGACTGGCCCTCGGCGGTGCCCAGCGCCAACCCGTGGATGGGCATCAGCGCCCTTGTGACCCGCGCCGACCCGCACCGCCAGACGCCAGGCACGCTGTGGCCGGAACAGGCAATAAGCATGGCCGAAGCGCTGCGGATCTTCACGCAGGGCGGTGCGGATGGTTTGACCCTCGGCGACGTCACCGGCTCCGTGCGCGTGGGTAAGTCTGCTGACCTCATCGTGCTCGACCGCAACCCGTTCGAGATCGAGCCAGCCGACGTCGCCGACACCGCGGTGCAGGCCGTTTACTTCCGCGGCCGCCGCGTGAGCGGGTAAACTTCGGGCATAACGATTCAATCCATCGAGGGGAACCCATGAAAGGCACCGTGCACTACGAGGCGCGAGGAAACGTCGCGCTCCTGACCATCGACAACCCACCCGTCAATCCGCTGTCCAGCGGCGTGCGCGCGGGCCTCGACGAGGGCGTGAAAAAGGCGCTGGCCGATGACGCCATCGAAGCGATCGTTCTCACCGGCGCCGGGCGCGCCTTCATAGCCGGTGCCGATATCTCCGAGTTCGGCGGCGAGGCCAAAGGTCCGAGCCTCGGTGAGTGCCTGGAGCTCATGGAGAACAGCTCCAAGCCCATCGTCGCCGCCATCAACGGCACGGCGTTCGGCGGCGGCCTCGAAGTTGCCCTGTGCTGCGGCTACCGGGTGGCAGCACCCAGCGCGCCCGTCGGTTTGCCGGAAGTAAAGCTCGGCCTGCTGCCGGGCGCGGGCGGTACCCAGCGGCTGCCACGCCTGATCGGTGCCGAGAAAGCCCTGCAGTTCATCCTCACCGGCGAGCCCTGCCCCGCCCCGCAGGCGAAAGCGCTGGGCATCGTCGATGAGATCGTTGATGGCGACATCGTCGAGGGCGGCATTGCCTACGCGCAGAACCTGGTCAAGGAAGGCGCAGGCAACCGCAAAGTGCGTGATCTGACCGACAAGGTCGAGGCGGATCGCGGCCGCGACGAGATCTTCGCCGCTGCCCGCAAGCTTACAGCACAGCGCATGCGCGGCCAGTTCGCGCCGGAGATGATCATCCAGTGCGTGGAAGCGGCAGTGAATTCCGACGACTTCGATGCCGGCATGGCGGTGGAACGGGACCGTTTCGTAAAGTGTCTGAACCACCCGCAACGCCAGGCGATGATCCACATCTTCTTCGCCGAGCGCGAAGTGGCGAAGATTCCCGACATTCCCCGCGACACCGAGCTGCACGACATTCAGACCGCCGGAGTGGTGGGCTGCGGCACCATGGGCGGCGGCATCACCATGTGCTTCGCCAACGCCGGCATTCCCGTCACCGTGCTGGAGATGGACGAGGAAGCGCTGAAGCGCGGCCTCGGCGTGATCAAGCGCAACTACGACATCCAGGCGAGCCGCGGCCGCATGAGCGAGGCCGACGTGGACAAGCGTATGGCGCTCATCACCGGCACCACGAAGCATGAAGACCTCGGCCAGGCGGACATCATCATCGAGGCGATCTACGAAAACATCGACGTGAAGGTGGAAACCTTCAAAAAGCTCGACGCCATCGCCAAACCTGGCGCCATGCTCGCCAGCAACACCTCCGGCCTCGACGTCGACAAGATGGCCGACGCCACTTCGCGGCCAGAACTCGTGTGCGGCATGCACTTCTTCAGCCCGGCGAACATCATGCGCCTGCTGGAAGTGGTGCGCGGAGCGAAGTCTTCCAAATCCACCATCGCCACCGCCATGCAGCTCGGCAAACGGCTGTCGAAGATCGCCGTGCTGTCCGGCAACGCGCCCGGCTTCATCGGCAACCGTATGCTCGCGGGCTACACCGGCCAGGCCGGAGAGATCATCCTGCAAGGCGCCACACCCTATCAGGTGGACAGCGTCATTCAGGGTTTCGGCATGCCCATGGGTCCGTTCCAGATGGCCGACCTTGTGGGCCTCGACCTCGGCTGGCGCGCCCGCAAGCTCGCCGGCATGAAGCCGGAAGACGTGCCAGTCACCGCCCGCGTGGCCGACAAGCTCTGCGAGCTCGAACGCTTCGGGCAGAAGAACAGCCGCGGTTACTACATCTACCCGGAAGGCAGCCGTGCCGGCCAGCCCGACCCGGAAGTGGTGGAGATCGTCGAGCAGACCTCAGCGGAACTCGGCATGAGCCGCCGGGCGATCAGCGACGAAGAGGTGCTCAAGCGCTGCCTGTACCCGCTGATCAACGAAGGTGCGCGCATTCTTGAGGAAGGTATTGCACTGCGGCCCTGCGATATCGACATCGTCTACATCAACGGCTACGGCTTCCCGGCGACGGTGGGCGGGCCGATGTTCTGGGCGGACCAGCAGGGTCTCGACAACATTCTC
The DNA here is from genome assembly GCA_030428905.1 of Gammaproteobacteria bacterium. Classification (GTDB taxonomy): domain Bacteria; phylum Pseudomonadota; class Gammaproteobacteria; order Pseudomonadales; family Azotimanducaceae; genus SYFY01. Next base: position 23,759 of record JAUIED010000026.1, on the reverse strand, counting down.
GCCGACATCAAGCGATTCGGTGAAGAGTACGGCGAAGCCAAGTGGAAGCCCGCACCATTGCTGGAGAAGCTGGTGGCGGAAGGCAAAAACTTCGCAAGCCTGCAGGGCTGAGCCGGTTATGTGGTTACGGCTGCGGCAGATCGCGCTGGTAAGCGCCGATCTGCCGGCGGTTGAGCGGGACATCTGCGAGGTGCTCGGGGTTGCGGTGTGCTACCGCGACCCGGGTGTAGCAACGTTCGGTTTGCACAACGCGCTCTTCCCTATCGGCAACCAGATACTGGAGGTGGTCGCTCCCACGCGGGAAGGCACCACCGCCGGTCGCTACCTCGAACGCCGCGGCGGCGACGGCGGCTACATGGTCATCACCCAGTGCGACGATCACAGCCCACGCAAGGCCCGCGTGGCCGCACTCGGCCTGCGCGTGGTGCACGCGTTCGAAACGCCGCACTTTCGTAACATGCAGCTGCACCCGAAAGACACCGGCGGCTCCTTTTTCGAGATCGACGAGGTGCTGGGGGAATGCGCGCACGACGAAGACGGACCGTGGGAGCCCGCGGGGCGCGACTGGCAGACATACAAACGCACGGAGCGTGTAGCTGCCATTGTCGGGGCGGTGATCCAGGCCGGCGATCCGGAGCGGGTAGCGCGCCGGTGGAGCGAAATCGCTGAAGTCCCACTCTCCGATGGTCTCACGCTACCGCTCGCCAACGCTGATGTACGCTTCACCACCTGCGATGACGGACGCCCGGAGGGGCTTGGCGGCATCGTTGTGCGCTGCAATGACGGAGACGCGATCCTCCGCGCCGCCGATGCCCGTGGGCTACCTTGTGAAGGCACGACGATCACCCTGGCCGGCATACGAATGGAGCTTACCCACTGATGGACATCACGCTGTCTGAGGCGCACCACGCCATCGCCGACAACGTCGGCAAAGTCTGCGCGCAATTCGACGACACCTACTGGAGCGCCTGCGACGCCGAGGCACGCTTCCCAGAGGAGTTCGTTGCCGCCATGGCCGCCGGCGGCTGGCTCGGCATCACCATGCCGGAGGCCTACGGCGGCAGCGCCCAGGGGGTAACCGAAGCTGCGGTGATGATGAATACGGTTGCCAAAGGCGGTGGCGGCCAGGCGGCGGCATCGAGCATTCACATCAACCTGTTCGGGCCGCATCCCATCGTCGTGTTCGGTACCGATGAGCAGAAGCAGCGCATGCTGCCGCCGATCATCGACGGCAGGCACAAGGTGTGCTTTGGCGTTACAGAACCCAACGCCGGGCTCGATACCACGAGCATCGAAACGTTTGCCGAGAAAGTGGACGGCGGTTACCGCATCAACGGGCGCAAGATCTGGACCTCCACAGCTCAGCACGCGCAGAAGATCATGCTGCTGGCCCGCACGGTGCGAAAAGAAGACGCGAAGAAACGCACCGACGGCTTGACGCTGTTCTTCACCGACCTCGACCGTTCCGCAGTGGAGGTGCAGCGCATTCCGAAGATGGGCCGCGCCGCGGTCGACTCCAACGCCACGTTCATCGACAACCTGTTCGTGCCGGAAGAAGACCGTATCGGCGAGGAAGGCAAAGGCTTCAGCTATCTGCTGCACAGCTTGAACCCGGAGCGCATCCTCATCGGCGCGGAGGCCGTTGGTCTCGGCCAGGACGCCCTGCGTCGAGCCGCCCGCTACGCAGGCGAGCGCGTGGTGTTCGGCCGCCCAATTGGTCAGAACCAGGGCATTCAGCACCCGCTGGCCGAATGCTGGGCGTATCTGGAAAGCGCCTACTGGCTCGCCATGCGCGCCGCCAGCCTCTACGACCAGGGGCTACCTTGTGGCGCGGAAGCCAACGCCGCCAAGTTTCTCGGCGGCAAGGCCGGTTTTCAGGCCTGCACCCAGGCGATGCTCACCCACGGCGGCATGGGCTACGCCAAGGAGTACCAGATTGAGCGGCTGCTGCGGGAGTCGATGATCGCGCGCATAGCGCCCGTGTCCGAGCAGATGGTTCTGTCGTTTCTTGCCGAGAACGTGCTCGACCTGCCGAAGTCCTACTGACCGACCACCGCCAGGGATGTGCTGCCACGGATGGTAAAGAAACTCGCAATCGCCCTTGTGCTGCTCGCGGCGCTGGCATGGGCTGGCCACCAGGCGGCACAAGAATACACACAGAATCTGCGCACCCCCATCGATGGAGATGTCGGCTACGACACGCTGCGCGAGATCGATGTGAACGGTACGCGCCAGTGGGTACAGGTGCGCGGCATCAACCGTGACAACCCAACACTGCTGTTTCTGCACGGCGGTCCTGGCGCGCCGATGATGGCCATGGGGCCGGCTTACCAGAATGCCTGGGAGCAGCATTTCAACGTGGTGCAGTGGGACCAGCGCGCCAGCGGCAAGACCTACTTCTCGCAAACCCTACCGCCACCTGCCTATGCCGACATGCTGGCCGACGCGCAGGCCGTGGCGGCATGGGTGCGCACGTTCACCAGCAAGGAGCGCATCTACCTGCTCGGCCACTCCTGGGGCACCATGCTCGGCAGCGACCTGGTGCGAGCGAAACCCGAATGGTTCAGCGCCTACATCGCCACCGGTATGGTGGTAGACATCACAACCAACGAACGAACGGGATACGCCCACACCCTGCATCTGGCGGAGCGCATGCAGCACGTCGAAGCCGTCACCCAACTGGAAGCCCTCGCCCCCTATCCTGGTGCCGACGGCAGCCTGCCCATACAGGCAATGGAAACGCTGCGTCAATGGCAGACCGCCTACGGTATCGGCTTGAGCCACCGTTACGGGCCGCGCACCTACCGAGAGCTTGCGGGCCACCTCCTCCGCTCCCCGGACTACAGCCTGCGTGAAGCAACGTTCTTCTTCCGGGATCTGACTGATCTGTGGGCGCCGCTGTACCAGACCATCGAACGCTACGACGTGCGCGCTGGTGGCACCGAGTTTCAGGTGCCGGTGATCTTTCTGCTCGGACGCCACGATTGGCAGACCCCCAGCGTGCTCGCCGAGGACTTCTTCTGGCACGAACTCGAAGCACCACACAAACGCCTGGTGATTCTGGAAAACAGCGCACACACGCCGTTCCTCGACGAGCCGGAGGTGTTCGCCCGCGAGCTGGCGGCGGTCAGGCAGATCGGGCTGTGATGCGCACCGGCAGGCTCTGGATGGCGCGGAACAGCGGCGAGCTCTGACGCTCCGGCGGCCCCACCGTTTCTATGTGCTCGAAGCGGCACAGAATTTCTTCCCAGAGCACCCGTAGCTGCATTTCCGCCAGTCTGTTGCCCAGGCATCGATGAATGCCGAAACCGAAGCTGAGATGCAGCCGCGGGTTGGCACGATCGATGATGAACTGATCGGGATCGTTGATGGCGCGCTCGTCGCGGTTGCCGGAGATGTACCACATCACCACGGTGTCGTGTTTGCGGATCTCGCAACCGCGGAAGATGACGTCCGCGAGCGCCGTGCGGCGCATATGCACGAGCGGCGTCTGCCAGCGAATGATCTCCGGCACCATGCTCACCACGAGCTGCGGGTTTGCCTTCAGCTTGTCGTACTCGGCAGGAAACTCGTTCAGCGCAGCAAGCCCGCCGCTGATGGAATTGCGCGTGGTGTCATTGCCGCCCACCATCAGCAGGATGACATTGCCGAGCAGCTGACGCTGATCCATGTCGCGGGTCGCTGCACCGTGGCTCAGCATCGACAGCAGGTCGAAGTGTGCAGGCTCCGCACGCTTCTTCCGCCACAGCGCATGAAAGTAGTCGCCGCACTCGGCCAGTGCGTCCCAGAACTGCGCCGCGTCGCTGACGTATTCCGGGTTGTCGGCATTGCTCACGGTGTTCGACCAGCCGATGAGCTTGAGCCGGTCTTCCTGCGGTACGTCGAAAAGTGTGGCGAGCATCTGGCTCGTCAGCTCCACCGATACGTTCGGTACCCAATCGAAAGCCTCGCCGACGGGCAGCGCGTCAAGGATGCTGCCGGCGCGCTGGCGGATAAGCCCTTCGAGCTCCGCCAGCGAGCGTTGCGTGAACATCGGCGCCACCGCTTTGCGCTGCACATCGTGTAACGGCGGGTCCATCTGGATGAACATCGGCAACTCGCCGGTGGAAGATGGCCGCCCCTGAATGGTGACACCGCCCAGGCTGAAGTTGGAGGAAAATACGTCGTGCCGCTTGTCGACCTCCATGATGTCGTCGAACCGGGTCACCGACCAGTAGGCACCGTACTGACTGTCGGCGCAGTAATGCACCGGCGCCTCGTCGCGCAGGCGCTTGAAGTAGCGGCCCCATACGTCGTGGCGGTAGATCTCCGGATTGGCAACGTTAATGTCGGCAAGCTCAAGCTCGTAGGGGTCGAGCTGCACATCGATGGGGATGCGCTTACGGCGGCCGCCGGACTTACCGGCCACTTGCGAAGCACGCTCCCGCAGGTGTGTGTAGTTGCCCTCTGCCATGCCGTTCACCCTCCCGAAAGTGATACCTCACGCACGCCGCTGCGATCATACAACCGGGCGCTGGCCATGAATCCCGATGCCGTAAGCGACACCTCCACCGTCTCGAAGCCGCGGTTCTGCCAGTACCAGCCATGTACCCCGGCCGCCGGCGCGGTGAAGCGCCCACTGGCCTCGGCCCTGCGGCCGATATGATAACGCTGCGAAGCACCCGCAGGCGCACCATCAAGCTCGCCGTGCATCTCGAACACCACCGAGCCCGTTGCCTGCCAGCCGTAGAGCATGGTGTCGCCCTCCGCCAGGCGGTACTTGTACTCCACCGACTGAAACGGGTCGAGGGTGAACCGCACCTGGTCCTGCACGAGCGCGGCGGCATGCACGCTGTGTACCGCCGGATCGACGCCTTTGAGAATGCCGAGCGCGGTACCGCTGCCAAACGGATCAAAGCCTGTTTCAGCCGGCGCAACCACCGTTATGCCGAGCAGCGCAGCCACCAGCAACGCCGCGGCGCTTCCGAGCTGCAGCTGCGTTTTACCCTTAACCGACGTGTCGATCACAGCCCAGGCGCATGGATCTGGTGGCAGGCCACACACACACTGTAGAGGGTGGCGCCGTGCTCGAACACCGCCGCATCATCCTGCGCATCGGCCGCCGCCATGACTTTGTGGCCCACCGTCGATAACGCCCGGGAAAACTCCTCCCAGTCGGCGTCTGGCGCCCGGCCCGGAAGCATGAGCACGTTGCCCGACTCAACGATCATGGCGCCGGCCGCCTTGACCGCCGCCCACTCCTCATCGTTGGTCGGGGCCAGACTGTGCTCACCTTCGGCATCCACCACAAAGCCGGCCGAGTCCCACACCACATCCGAGGCGGGCTCGAGCACGTGGCGCATGAGCTGCTTCATATCCAGGCTCGTGTCGTAGGTCGGCGGCGCCACCGAGGGTTCGCAGGCGCTGCACATCAGGGCTGCCAGGCCGATGGCAAGGCTGTTGGATAGCTGTTTCATGCGCTGACACTACCACGTTTGTATTTTCCCGTTCGATGTCCACAATGGCGGCTTCGGAAACTACGGAGCGTCGCGTGCACGCACCCCTGGAAGGCATCACCATCATCGAGGTGGACAGCTGGATGGCCGCGCCAAGTGCGGCGGCGATCCTCGCGGATCTCGGCGCCGAGGTCATCAAAATCGAGCCGCTCTCCGGCGACGCCATGCGCAATCTCAGCCGGCCGCTCAAGATCGACAGCAAATTCGCGGACTACGACTTCCAGTTCGATGTGGACAACCGCGGCAAGCGATCGATCACGCTGGCACTGGACCAGGATGCAGGCGTGGAAGTTGCCCATCGACTCATAGAAACGGCCGACGTTTTCCTGTGTAACCTTTTGATTCAAAGGCAGAAAAAGTATCGCCTCGACCCCGAAAGCCTGCTGGCCATCAACCCGAAGCTGGTACACGCAACGCTGACCGGCTACGGCACCACCGGCCCCGACGCCTGGCGTCCGGGCTACGACGTCACGGCCTTTTTCGGACGCAGCGGCCTGTACGACGCCATGCGCGAAGGAGACGAAGGCGACGTGCCGCAGGCGCGTCCGGCACAAGGCGATCACACCACGGGCCTTGCGCTCACCACCGCCATCCTCGGCGCGTTGCGCCTGGCGGAACGCACCGGCGAAGGTCAGGTGGTGGAAACCTCTCTATACGAAACGGCCATCTGGACGCAGGCCTCGGACTTCGCGGTCACTGCGGTGGACACCGCACCAGTACGACGGCGCGCGCGCCACGAAATGCTCACCCCCACCGCCAACCGCTACCGCTGCGGCGATAACAAGTGGGTGGTGTTCAACATGCTCGACGCCGGCGCGTGGGAACGCTTCTGCCGCGCCCTCGGCCGGGAAGACTGGCTGGAAGACCCGCGCTTCGCCGACGGCAAGGGCCGCTACCGGCACATGGCGGAGCTGGTGGACGGTGTGGATGCGACCCTCGCTCAGAAGACGCGCGACGAATGGGGCAAGATCTTCGACGAAGCGGGCCTCATCTGGGGGCCTGTGCTGACGCTGGATGAGACCGCCAGTGATCCGCACGCCCACGCCATCGGCGTGTTCCCGGAAATCGAGCACCCCACCCTCGGCGCCTACCGCACCGTGAACGTGCCGTTCCGTTTCACCACCGCAGATGTGCGGCCGCGCGGCCCGGCGCCGGCGCTCGGCGCGGACACCCAGGCGGTGCTGGAACGTGCCGGGCTGACGCCCGAGGAAATCGATGCGCTACGAAGCAGCCGGACGGTCGGCTGACGGTTTGCGTTCAACATCAGGTGCCACGCCGCTGTCGCTTTGCGGCTTGATGTCTGCACTGTCGAGGGGTTCCACCTCAGCCGCAGCCTGGGGCTCAACATCCGGTTCAGGCTCGGGTGCAGCCACGGGCTCGGCGCGCGCCTCCAGCAGAGGTGGCGTGGCCACTTCGTCGCCACACAGTGCCACGGCGCTCTCGGCGAGCTGCTGGTGCAGGTCCTTGTAGGACTCGTTGAGACGCCGAAACTTTTCGGCCGTGTCACTGAAGCGCTCGAGCACTTCCTGCTTGTAGTCGGCGAGCTGTTTCTCAGCATCTTCCAACGAACGGGCCAGGTCTGCCTCTTTGCGCGTGCCGCCAAAGGCGAACATGCGTATGAGAAAGCCCACCAGGCCGCCCGCAAGAAACAATCCGATGCCGATCAGCCACTCGTCCGTCACCACACCACCAATGCGTTCGCTGAAAGGGCTAGTCTACACCGGATGGCAGCTCGTTCGGGCCGGCTTCTGTATCGGTGTCGGCGTCAGGGAACACGAACAACGCCTGCGCCTCGTCGACAAACGCGCTACGGCTCTCGGAGCCCGCTACATGCAGCGCATCCGGCATGATCGTCGGATCGAAGTCCGGCGCACTCTCGAAAAAACGCTCGAACGACATGGTCGTGAGCACGGTGTAGGCCACCACCGACCAGGCGATGCCGTGCGCGAAAGCCTGTCGCACCCAGAAGCCTTGCGCAAAGGCGATGCGCAGCGACAGCGCCAGCAGCAGCGCCAGGCTGATACCGTTTGCCAGGTAGTTGAGGGTTTGCCGAACACCGACTGAGCCGGCGTTGTAGGCAGCGACCTGCACTACCCAGTCAAACAGGGTGGACACCAGCACGTAGCCCAACGCCGCCAGCAGATGCTGAAAGAACCGAGGCTCTCCCCTGGAGACACGCGTCACCAGCGACCAGATCAGCGCCCAGCCCCCCGCCAACGCAAGCGTCGACAAAGCGCCGAGCAGCACGTCTTCGAGTTCGAGCGTGTGGTAACTGGAAAGGTAGGCGCTGCCGAGCGTGACCAGAAGACAAATACCCACACACACGGCCACCGCAAACGGCTGGGTCGCCGCCGTGATCCACTGATCCAGCCGTTCGAAAGCCTGCGCCGGCGGTACCGGGTGATTGGATGCATACACTCGCAGGTGTGTTCTACCAATCACCAGCTCGCTGCCCGATGCGATCGACGTACGCCCGACGCCCAGCGCCTGATGACCTTTGTGGCTATGCGCCGCGGCATCGAGCACCTCCACCGAGAGACCGTTAAGGTCGTTGCTGATCTGCAGGTGGTGCGGCCCAACGTACGGGTCCGCCAGGATCACGTCGTTGTCGTAGGCGCGCCCCACCCGGGCGGTCGGCCGCGCGAATACGTGCCGCTCATCCACGCGGCCGCTGCGGCTGGTGATTTCAATTACGAATCCCACGCTTGCAGCCCCATGAATTTATCGAGAAATTCCCGTGCATTGGCCTCGGTGACACCGGACAGCGCGAAGTGGCTGGACAGCCCTTGCCGCGCGCGACCTACCAGAGCACCGAGATAGAGCACGTCGTACAACGCCGGATAGGCCAGGTATTGCCGCACGCAGAGCACGCTGCGCCACTTACCCTCAGCGCTGTCAGCTTCGCCGACGAAGGCCTGCCGGCACTGATAATTGGTCACATCCTTATCCGTAGCCGGATTACGCGTGTACATCGACCCCATGGCCTGGGTCATGAATGCAGAGAAGCGAACGTCGTTGAGCGCATCCGACTCCGCCCAGCTGTACTGGTAGTCGATGGCGCCGGTCTGGAAGCGCGGCGAGATGTAGATGCTGTCCTGGGAGGTGCAGGTGGACTCCGTGAGCGTATAGAGCAGGTCATCGTCCTCAGCCGTATCGCCCCAGCACTTGAAGTAGTCGCTGATGTCGCCGCCGACGCGCGCGCCACCCAGCGTCTGCGTAGGCCACTCGAGATTCAGCAATAACGCATATTTGTACTCCTGATCCTCCAGGAGCTGACGGCCGATCTCCGCCTCATAGCCCTCGGCATGGAGCCGATCACCCATCATGCGACGCTCGAGCAGCGCCTGCAGATACTGTACCGGCACGAGGAAGCTGATCTGGTTGCCGGAGGTGGCGACATTCACGCCGACCACCCTGCCCTGCTCGTCCAGCGCGGGGCCGCCGCTCATACCGGGGTTCAGCGAGCCGCTGAACAAGAGCTTCTGATAGAAGCTAGTTTCCAGCAGTCCATTGAAGGTGCCGGGCACGATAGTCTGGCCGAGATCGAATGGGTTACCCAGCGCATACAGGGTCTCGCCCTTGGTGAGTGCACCCTCAGCAATGACAAGCCCTGGCTTAGCCTCCGCATCCGGCACGCGCAGCAGCGCCAGGTCGTGCACCACGTCGAAGTGCTCTATGCCTGCTGCCACCTGTTCACCCGAGGCATCGAGCACCTCTACGCGGTAGCGCTGCGGTTCGTGAATGGCTTCGGACACCACATGAAAGTTCGTCGCAATGAAACCGGCTTCGCCCACATGAAATCCGGAGCCGATTGCAGCCTTCTTGTCGGAAGCCGCTTCGATGATGAGCACCTGCACAATCTGCGCGCTGCTGGTCTGAAACAGGTCGCGTGCGCCTTCGGCCAGCGCAGGCGGGCAGACGAATAGAGAGAGCACGATCAGCAGGGGCTTCAGGTGCGGACGTGTCATATGTGCAGACGCCTCTGAGAGGCGGCAACCATACATCAGCCGCACAGGCGGGTTATAGAGCGGAATGCGCTATCAAACAGAAAGAAGCCAACCAAAACGTCTAAAAACTTGCCGCAGCACACACTTTCGCTACGACTGGTAACAAAAATTGGACTTTCTGCGCCACATGACTAAGATTGCCCCGACCAAAGTGGTCCGACCAATTCGGTCTAACCACGAAACGCCGGATCGCACTATCAGCCATGACCAAACACGACGAAATTGCCCAGGCACTGACCGACGAGATCCTCGCCAACCGTTTCCTACCCGGCGAGCGGCTGCCCTCTGAGCGGGACCTGGCATTGCGCTTCGACGCCAACCGCGGCGCGGTGCGGGAGGCCATGAAGAAAGTCGCGCAAATGGGGTTGGCCACCATCCAGCCCGGCGGTGCCCGCGTAGAACCGTTGCAGCACGCCAGTCTCGACGTCATTGGCATGCTGCTCACCCGGGGAGAAACTCCCGACGCGCACCTGATCGTGCAGGTGCTCGAAGTGGTGAATTCGCTCGCCCAGGTCGCCATCTCGCACGTCGTGGACGAAGCCACGGATGCCGAGCTCAGCGACATCCGCACGCGCATCCAACCATTGCTCAGCCCCACCAGCAACGCCGAGCAGCACGCCATCGCGCGCATGGAAGTGTTGCGCGCGATCATGCTGACCAGCCGCCAGCTAGTGTGCCAGATCATTGCACGCTCGCTATTCGAGCAGCTCATCCAGGTGGTAGAGAAAGGCCCGCCGGCGAACATCGACTCGCCGGCCCACCGCGCACTGAGCCTGGAACTCGACACCGCGCTTGCGCGGCGCGACAAGCAAGCGGCACTGGTCGCCATGCAACGCTTCGAATCACTGAACCGCAGCAACGTGCTCGCCGCTATTGGCGATCACAACAACGCCAATGTAGTCGAGGTATCGATCTGATGTTGTACCGATTTCTGGCAATCGTCAGTTTGTCTCTGGTGGGATTGCTGGCCGCTGCGAGCCTGCGCGCGACAGACGCGCTGCCCGCGGTTGTCGCCAGCGAGCGCGCACCGACGCCCGTGGAGGTGCAGGCAGTGCTGCCGCAGCACGTTGAGCTGGAAGTCAAAGCGCAGGGCTCCGTAATGCCAGCCGTTGAAACACAACTCATCAGCGAGGTGTCCGGCCGCATCGTGCGTACCGCCCCATCACTGGTTGTCGGAGGCGCCTTCAACGAGGGTGACGTGCTGCTGGAACTGGACGACACGCAGCTCGTGCAGCAGTTGAAACAGGCCGAGGCACAGCGCAAGCGAGCTGAGGCAGAGCACAAACACGCCCGCTTCGAACAGGAGCGCGCTGCCACGCTCGTACGCGAACGGCTGACCAGCCGTGCCGGCTTCGAGAACACCAACCGCGCGCTACGGGTGGCCCAAGCCAACCTGAGCGATGCCACCGCACGTCTGGAGCAGGCGCGCCGGGATCTCGAACGTACCAGAATCGTTGCACCCTACGATGGCCGCGTGCGCCGCGAGTCCGTAGACGTGGGCCAGTTTTTGCCGCGCGGTGCGCAGATTGCCACGCTCTATGCAGACGACGCAGTAGAGGTACGCCTGCCTATCAACGATCGGGAGCTTGCGTTTCTCGATATTCCGCTGTCTCTGCACGGGCACATCCCGGCCGACAAGCGGCCTAACGTCACGTTGAACGCCGAGTTTGGCGGCCAGAAGCTGCAATGGAGCGGCACTGTCATGCGCCGCGATGCACAGATCGACAACTACAGCCGCATGGTGCATCTCATCGCGCGGGTACCCACCACCGAAGGCTCCATGCCTTTGCCTGTGGGTTTGTTTGTCGACGCCGTGATTCAGGGCGTGAGCCTGAATGACGCCATCGTGCTGCCCCGTTCAGCGCTGCGCGACGACGGCCAGGTGCTGGTGGTGGACCGGGAAAACCGCCTGCGCTTCCGCAGCGTCGATGCCCTGCGCCTCGACGGCGAACGGGTGCTGGTGCGAGAGGGCCTGAGCGCTGGCGAGCGCGTGTGCACTTCTCCTGTGGCAACGCCGGTTGACGGCATGTACGTATCCCCCGTCATCGCCGGCTGAGCACCAAGTGATTCGCACCCTGCTCATTCCGCTCGCCATCGTCGTCGTTTTCATCTTCGGCGCCGGCGTGCTGATGGCCACGGCCCCGACGCTGCAGCCGTCCAGCCGCGTACCGGTGCCGATCAGCGTGCGGGTGCAGGAAGTGCAGCCGCAAACCGTGCGACTGAAGGTGCACTCCCAGGGCAGCGTGCAACCCGCAACCGAAAGCCAGCTCATTCCAGAGGTTTCCGGCCGCATCGAATGGATATCCCCCAACCTGGTGGTCGGCGGCTACTTCAAGGCCGGCGATACGTTGGCACGTATCGACACCGCCGACTATGAGTCCGCCCGCTCACGGACACAGGCAGCAACCGTACGCGCTGAAGCAGAGCTGCAACACGCACAGTATGAATACGAACGGCAGAAGAGTCTGTCGGCACGCAACCTCACCTCCCGGTCGCAGCTGGAGAACGCCTTGCGTGCGCTGCGGGTGGCTGAAGCAGCGCTGCGCGAAAGTCGCGCGGGCCTTGCGCAAGCGCGGGAAGATCTATCCCGCACCGAGCTCAAAGCGCCCTTTTCCGGTCTCGTGCGCCAGGAGTCTGTGGACGTCGGACAGTTTGTCAGCCGCGGTGCCGCCATTGCCACCCTCTACGCCAGCGATTCCGTCGAGGTCAGGCTGCCGATCGCCGACCGCCAGCTCGCCTTTCTCAAGCTGCCGCCCACCATGCGCGGCGAGCTGCCTGAGAACATGCAACCCCAAGTACAGCTCAGCGCCCTGTACGCCGGTCAGGCACTGACCTGGAACGGCCGCATCGTCCGCACCGAGGCAGAAATCGACATCTCCAGCCGCATGGTGCAGCTCGTTGCGCGCGTGGACACCAGCGATAGCGCCGCACCGCTGAGTGTGGGCCTGTTCGTCGATGCGGCAATCGAAGGCCTCGATGCACAGAACATCATCGTTCTGCCACGCTCCGCGCTGCGCAACAACAACCAGGTAATGGTCGTCGACCAGGAAAACCGGTTGCGCTACCGCGACATCGAACCGCTTCGCCTGTACCAGGACGATGTGCTCGTGCAGAGCGGCCTCGCCGCCGGCGAGCGGGTCTGTATCTCCCCCATCCAGACGCCGATCGACGGCATGATCGTGCACCCGGTTGTCGAAACCGGCAACGCCACCTGACGCGAGGCAAGGAGCCCTCATGCACACCGCCATTCGCTGGTTTGCCCACAACCCCGTCGCCTCGAACCTGCTGATGATTCTTCTGTTGGCTGGCGGCATGTACGGCGCCTTCACCACCAACCAGGAAGAGTTTCCCAACTTCGACATCAAGATGGTTAACGTCAGCGTGCCATACCTCGGCGCCGCGCCGGTGGAGGTTGAAAAAAGCGTGTGCGTGCGTGTCGAAGAAGCCATCGAAGGGGTGGAAGGCATCGAACGAATGCGCTCGAGCGCGGTTGAGGGCAGGTGCAACGTCACGGCAGAACTGTTCAACGATGCCGACCAGGTGACTGCGCTCAACGAGATCAAGAGCCTGGTGGACGGCATCAACAGCTTCCCCATAGAAACCGAAAAGCCCATCGTCTCGAAGGTGTCTCTTGCCCGTCGCGTGCTGCAGATCGCCATCTCCGGACACGCAGAGGAGCGCACACTCAAGGAGCTGGCGCGCCAGCTGCGCGACGACATCGCTGAGATCGATGGCATATCCCAGGCGGCGGTGAACTACATCCGGCCCTACGAGATTTCCATCGAGGTTTCCGAGGGAGCTCTGCGTCGCTACGGCATAACGCTCGACCAGGTGTCGATGGCCATCCGTAAAAGCTCGCTGGACATGCCGGGCGGAACCATAAAAACCGCTGGCGGCGAGATCCTCATACGCACCACAGGCCAGGCCTACTGGGGTCAGGAGTTCGAGGACGTGGTGGTGCTCACGCGCAAGGACGGCACCCGCATCACCCTGCGCGATGTCGCCGACATCCGCGATTCTTTCGAAGAGGGTGACCTGCTCGCGCAGTTCAACGGCGGCCGGGCGGTGGTGGTCAACGTCGCCCAGGTGGGTTCTGAAGATCTGATACAGATTGCCGAGGATGTGCACCGGCTGGTCGACGAATACCGGGTGCGCGTGCCTCAGGGCATCGCCCTGAACGTGTGGATCGACACGTCCATGGAGCTGAAGGAGCGGATGAACGTGCTCATGACCAACGCCGGCGGCGGTCTGCTGTTGGTGCTGGTGATTCTCGCCCTGTTCCTGCGCTTCCGCCTCGCCATGTGGGTGGCCATCGGTATCCCGGTCGCGCTGATGGGCACCATCGCCATTCTCCCGTTCACCGACATCAACATCTCATCGATGACGGTGATGGCATTCATCCTCGTACTCGGCATCGTCGTCGACGACGCCATCGTCGTGGGAGAGCGCGTCTACGGCCACGAGCAGATGGGCAAAACGCCGATGCAGGCCGCGGTGGACGGCACCTGGGAAGTCTCCGTTCCCGTGATCTTCGGCGTGCTTACGACGGTGGCCGCATTCCTACCGCTGGTGCTCGTACAAGGCCGCATGGCCAACTTCTTTTCACCGCTGGGTTGGGTAGTGATCTTCGCACTCCTGTGCAGCATCATCGAATCGCAGCTCATCCTTCCCTCACACCTCGCACACCGCAAACAGGGTGAACCGTCCACCGGCGCCTCCCGCGGCTGGAACAAGTTCCAGGGACGGCTCGCCAGCTGGCTGGAGTGGCTCGGCAACGATGTATACGGCGGCTTGGTACGCAAAGTCGTGAGCTGGCGCTACGTCACCTCCGCGATCGCGCTCGGCATCCTGATTCTTGCGCTGTCCCTTATCGCCAGCGGCCGGGTGATCTTCGGCTTCTTTCCCGCCATCGACGGCAACCGTGTATACGCAAGCCTGGAAATGCCGGAAGGTATCGCCGCGGAGGCTACGCTTGCAGCGGCGCAACGCATCGAGGCAGCGGCTGATGCACTCAACGAAACGCTGATGGACGAGCTCGGCGTGAGCCAGCCGGTGATTCGCAACGTGTTCTCCAGTATCGGGCAGCTCGTGGACCGCAACGGACCCGGTAGACCGCAGGGTTCCGGCAAGAGTCACATCGCCGAGATCGTGCTGGACCTCGCACCACAGGAGGAGCGCGGCTTCATCTCCGCCACGGAAGTTGCCAACCGCTGGCGGGAAGTCGTACACAGCGTGCCAGACGCGGTTCGATTGGCTTTTGATGCATCTCAGTTCTCCGCCGGCGCGCCCGTGGAGTACCAGCTCAAGGGCCGGGAAATAGATACGCTGCGTGAAGCGGCGGAAGAAATGAAGGCGCAGCTGTCCCGCTACACAGGCGTGTACGACATCGCCGACTCCTTCCGCTCCGGCAAGCAGGAGATACAGCTCAGCCTGCTGCCGGAGGCCCGTAACCTCGGCCTTACCCTGCAGGATCTGGCAAGCCAGGTGCGCAGCGCCTTTTACGGTGCCGAAGCGCAGCGCGTGCAGCGCGGTCAGGACGACGTGCGCGTAATGGTTCGTTTCCCAGAAGCCGAGCGGCGTTCCATCGGCAACCTGGAAGACATGTACATCCGCACGCCGGACGGCATCGAGGTGCCGTTCTACAGCGTCGCCCGCTTCGAGGTGAATCGCGGCTACTCAAGCATCCAGCGCATTGACGGCCAGCGTACGGTGACGGTATCCGCCGAGGTAGACCGCGGTCTCGTCACGCCGGAAGAAGTAGGCGCAAGCATCCGCCAGGAGCTGGTACCCAACCTCCGCGCGAAGTTCCCGACCGTGGAAATCAACCTGGGTGGTGAGCAGGAAGAGCGCCTCAAGGCCGTCAGCGGCCTTGCGGTGGGCAGCGGCTTCGCGCTGATCCTCATCTATGGCCTGCTCGCCATCCCGCTGCGCAGCTATCTGCAGCCCCTGGTGATCATGAGCGTCATTCCATTTGGTGCCGTGGGCGCCATCGTCGGCCACTTCGTGCTCAACGTGCAGCTCATGTTCTTCTCAGCACTCGGCATCGTCGCGCTGTCCGGCGTGGTAGTGAATGCCTCGCTCGTTCTGGTGGACTACGCCAACCGGCAGCGCAAGGAAGGTCTGAATCCACTGGAGGCGATCATCGATGCCACAAAGGTACGTTTTCGGCCCATCATCCTGACGTCTGTGACCACCTTCGTCGGCCTGATACCGCTGATGTCTACCAGCACGCCTGCCACGGCACCGTTCCTGCCGATGGCAGTATCACTGGCGTGGGGTGTTTTGTTTGCCACGTTCATCACACTGCTGCTGGTGCCATGCCTGTACCTCATCGTCGAAGACGTCGTGCACTTCGGGGCACGGGCAAAGGCACTGGCAGGTGGAAAATCAGCGCCCGAACCGATCTTTTAACGGCGCGGAAACAGCCCGCACCAACGGCACAGCGAACAGAATAAGAGCCAGCACCGAAAGGACGGCCGTTGACGGGCGCGTCCAGAGAAAATGCCAGCCCCCGTCGTAGAGCAGCAGGCTGCGTTGCAGATTTTCCTCCAGATAGCCGCCGACGATGAATCCCAGCAGCAGTGGCGCCAGGGGAAAGCCGGCGAGGCGCAACACCACAGCGGCTGCCGTTACCGCCGCCATGATGATCATGTCTACCGGGTTGAACGACACCAGGTAGACGCCGAGCAGGCTGAACAGCACCACCAGCGGAAACAGCACGCGTCGTTGCAGGCGCAAGGCCCGGGCAAGGTAGGGAATCAACGGCAGGTTGATGAACAGCAGTACCAGATTGCCGATGTACATGGAGGCGATGACCGACCAGAAAACCTCTGGGTGCTCCACAAAGAGCCTCGGACCCGGTTGCAGGCCGTGCGCGATCAACGCCCCCAGCAGGATTGCCGTGGTACCTGACCCCGGAATACCAAGCGTCAACAAAGGAACAAACGAGCCCGTGGACGCCGCGTTGTTCGCCGCCTCCGGCGCAGCAACACCACGCAAGCTGCCGCTGCCAAACTCTGCCTTGCGCTCGGCCGGTGCCAGATTGCGCTCGGTGCCATAGGCAAGAAACGAGGCGATGGTCGCACCCGCGCCAGGCAGCACCCCCACCAGGAAGCCCAGGATGGAAGAGCGCGCCACCGGCGCTGCAAGATCGCTGGCCTGCGCGCCCGACAGACGTAACGAGCCGATGTCACGGGTGGGCTCAGCCTGCGCCTGATCCTGGCCCTGCAGCACGCTGACGATGACTTCTGCGAGCGCGAAGGTCGCCATGGCCAGCAGCAGAAAGCTGAACCCATCGATGAGATCCAGGCGACCAAAGGTCAACCGCGGCAGGCCGGAGATGGCATCGGTGCCGACGGTGGCCAGCATCATGCCGAGCACCGCCATCGCGTACCCGGCGAGTACCCGCCCTGCGCCCGCAAGGGCCGACACACCGATCAGCGCCACAACCATCAGCATGAAGTAGTCTGGCGACTGGAATCCCTGAGCGAGACCAGCAAGCGCCGGCGCGGCCACCAGAAGGGCCAGTGCTCCAACGGTGCCTCCTGTAAAGCTGGCATACGCGGCTACGGCCAGCGCAGTGCCTGCTCGACCGCTGCGTGCCAACGGATAGCCATCGAACGTGGTTGCCAGCGTCGACGCACAACCCGGCGCGTTGATGAGGATCGAGGACGTCGAACCGCCAAACACCGAACCGTAGTAGACCCCTGCCAACATGATCAGAGCGGATGCAGGATCGAGCGCATAGGTCACCGGTATCATCAGCGCCACGGCGGTGGCCGGCCCGAGGCCCGGCAACATACCGATGAACGTACCGGCAAGACAGCCGCTCACCACCATCAGCAGGTTGAGGGGCGTAAGCGCCGTCAGTAGGCCATCAAGCAAAACTGATCTCCCGCTCAAGGCTCGACATAGCGGTACACGCGGTGCAGACGCACCGCGCCGTCGCGCCAGTACAGCGCATGCAGCGATTTCTCCAGCCGCTCCAGCATCAGAGCTTCTCCATCCATACGCGGCCATGCGGGTTCATCGACGTAGCCAAACGCGCCTCGATCTCCTGGTACGGAGTACCACCGCTCGATGGCGGAAAACAGCGGCACTGGTGTTGCATCACGAATGGTCTCGCTGCGTTCATCCAACAGCACCAACACCTCACCGCCTCTGCACAGAGCGATCGCCGCCCCACCATCGCTCTCCACGAACGCCGCCAGATCCGAAGTGCCGTCGCCGTCGATGTCGAGCGCCTGCGCCGGAAGATCGGAGCGCACCGAGAACCTGCTCAGGTTCAACCCACAGCGCTCCAAGAGTGCTGTGTCAGCTTGCTGCGGATGATTATGTCGCAGCGCCTCTCGGCTGGAAGCGAGCGCCGTCCGCCAACGTTGGACTGTTTTGCTGTCCGCACGCAGCCAGGTCAGGCATGCCTCGAAGCGCATCTGTTCAATGTGTGCCTGTTGTCCGGCTGCCGGCGGGCTCAGCGTCATTGCCCCCATGCGGAGCCAGCCTCTGCCGCTGCCCTCTAACACCCCGCGGACCCCGCCGGTTCCGATGAGCTCCGGCTCAAAAGAGAACAACCGCAGATGTTGCGGGGCGTTCACATCCCCCCGGTTGGGACCCAGATTGCGGCGGTCGCGGAAATGCCACCCCGCAATATCCCGCGCACTCAGACCATGCAGAGGTGGTGTCACACTCGAGAGATCCACCGCGCCGGCACGTTCAGGACGATCCTGCAGCACGATGCGCCATCCTGCCGATTGGGGTTCGAGGACGAAGCGCCACCCGAACGGCAGGTCTTGAGTAAAACGGTCGCCTCGCCGCACCGCACTCGGACCAACGAAGAACACATCGCGTTGGGCATCGGCTTCGCAAGGCAGCTCTGGGGGCACCGGTGAAATGGGAGGTGACGTCACAACCTGCCCAATGGCGGGTGCCTGAGTCGTTTCCGCGGGTGCGGTCGGCACAGGCTTCGCCCGAAGAGCAGGAGGTGCGCGGCGAGCAGCACGTATTTCCTCCTGACGATCCAGGGTCCGACGCTCCCAGCGGGTCAGCACGTCGGCAGACTGTGCGCCGCAGACGTCCGCCGGCAGGCAGTAGCTGCGATCGTCGAACGGATCATTGTCGTGGTAGCACACCTGACCGGAGGGACAACTTCCCGGGCTGCAGCCGAAGTCCCCGGAGCAGACTCCAGGAACCACCGCTTCGCCGCCGGGACAGGTGATCGACCAGCGGGAAAGGCAACGGTGCGCGCAGGCATCACGGGCGTGAAAACCATCTCCGACGATCTGGCATGGGCTGCCCACCGGTTCGCCACATGCACAAACCAATCCCACCAGGAGCAAGGCAAACCAACGAACACCGGCCCATCTCAATGCCATAGCGATCCCCACGCCAGGTGCACCTCGAGCAGCCCTTCCAGTACCAGCCACACCAGCCCCACGACGAGGATTGGCAAGCCGAACAGCAGCAGTGGACGTCGTTCACCCATCAGCAAAAGGCCAGCGGTCACTGCGCCACAACTGGCGACAACAAAACCGAGCGGCTCCAGGGCAAGCCCGTACATCGCACACAATCCGAGGAGCCCTGCAGCCCTGATGCCAGCCGCAGGAGTGATTCTTTCCAGCACATCTCGCTCGACCTCCAGGCCGTTGAACCAGAGCGCCACGCCCAGCAGCAGTCCCAGGGCTGACAACACCAACGGCAATGTGCGAGCACTCATGGGCTCAAGTGCATCTGCCGGCAGCACCGGAATGCCAAGCGCCGCGATGCCATAGCCGAGCGAGATAACGAGCATGATCAACCCGCCAAAACGTTGCCCGATCACTCGCTGACGAACCCAAGGCGCAGCAGGAGCCGCCGCATGAGGTGTTCCTGCGCCTCCAGAAAGGCACTGAAAGCAGCGCCCTCGTGATAGACCTCCGTCCAACCGTAGCGCGTTCGGGCTTGCCGCCAGGCATCGGTACCACGCAGCTGATTCAACACGACGGCGAAGGCATCACGCCGCTCCTCGGCTATGCCCGGCGCGGCAAAGAATCCGCGCCAGTTGAGAAACTCCACCGGCCAGCCAAGTTCGCGGAAGGTCGGCACGTCCGGCAGCGCATCGAGGCGTTGCGGTGCCGCCACGGCGAGTATCTGCGCCCGCCCGCCGCGGACGTGGGCGATGGCATCCCCAACCGTGGCCGACATAGCGCCCACCTCCCCCGACAGCAGTGCAAGCGTCGCCTGCCCGCCGGCACCGTAGGGCACATAGCGGGCATCCGCCGGGTCCAGATCCAGCGCCTCGAAGATGCGCGCGAGGATCAGATGATCGAGATCGCCGCGGTTCGAGCCGCCGGCGAATTTGATGCTCCGAGGGCTGCCGCGCAACGCCGCAGCCAGCGCCGGGAAGTCCGCGAACGGTGAGTCGCTGCGCACGACCACGGCGCCGTAGTCGCCGATCAGCGAGGCGATCGGCGTGAGCTGGCGCCAGTTCTGCTGAAACGCAGGTTTCAGGGAGCGCACGACGATCGGTGTGGAGCTGACCATGAGCACGTCTGCAGACTGCGCTGCCGCTTCCTGCAGATAAGCCACGCCCTTGCCGCCACCGGCACCGCTGCGATTCTCGAACGACACCTGCGACACGAGCCCGGAAACCATGAGCGCCCGTCCAGCCGCCCGCGCGGTGATGTCCCACCCGCCGCCGGCGCCGCCGGGGATCAACAGGTGCAGCGACTCCAGCGCAGCTGCGGGGCCTGCGACCAGCGCAAGCAGTACAACTGCCGTGCTACGCACCCGTAAAGTCGAACCAGCGTGCAAACATGCGGCTGGCCGTGGGCGTCAAACGCGTTCGGTTGTATTCATTGGCCAGGCGCTTGAGAAATTCCGCGCGGGTGGGGTAGCTGAATATCGTCTTTCCCGCCGCAGCCAGACCGAGACCATTGCTCATGAGCAGCACTACCAGGGCGAGTTGCTCGCCTGCATCCGGGCCGACGATGCTGGCACCGAGAATCGTGTCTTTGCCTTTGCGGGTGTAAACCTCCGCGAAACCCGCCGCGCCCGGGGTGGCGCGGCCGCGATCCAGCTCCGCAAAGTCGACGCGATAAGCATCAAACGCCTCGCCGTTGCTTTCGAGGCTCGCCCGGCTCTCACCTACGGATGCAACCTCCGGCTGCGTGTAGGTGCAGTGCGGCACCACTAGCCCATCGGCACGGGCTGTGGGTGCAAACAGCGCGTTCTGCACCACCACCCGCGCCTGGGCGTCGGCATGATGGGTGAACTGCACCGGCGTTGCGCAATCGCCGGCAGCAAAGATGTGTTGGTTGGTAGTGCGCAGCTTGTGGTCCACCTGAACGAAACCACGCTCGGTGACGTTGACGCCCGCCAGCGGCAGGCTGAGACCCTGGGTGTTCGGCTTGCGTCCAAGGGCGACGAGAATTCTCGCCACAGGCGTGTGCACCTCACCGCAGCAGATCGCGCCATCCTCCACGGCGCTCACGGCCTGGCCCAGATGCAGCGTCACCCCCGCATCGACCAACGCCTCGGCGACGACAGCGCTCGCCGCCTCGCTCTCCAGCGGCAACACCCTGGGAGCCATTTCGAACAGATGCACGGCAACACCCAGCCGCGCAAACACCTGGGCCAGCTCACAACCGATGGCACCGGCGCCCAGGATGCCGATGGACTCCGGTTGCTCCTGCAGATCGAACACCGTCTCGTTGGTGAGCGGCTGGGCTTGGGCAAGCCCTGGAATCGGCGGCACCGCAGCACTCGCACCGGTGCAGATGGCGAATCGCCGGCCCTCAATTCTCAAGCCGTCTACCTCCACCGCGTCGCGGCTGACGAAGCGGGCGTCACCCAGGAAGACGTCTACGCCGAGCTCGGAGTAGCGAGCCACGGAGTCGTGCGGCGCAATGTCTGCGCGCACCCGGCGCAACCATTCGAACGCCTCGTCGAACCGCGGCTGGGCGTTGTGCGCCGTGAATTCCAGCAGCGCCTTCGACGGTACGCAGCCCACATTCAGACAGTCCCCTCCCAGGCGATGCCGTTCGATGAGTGCGACCCGTGCGCCAAGCCCTGCAGCGCCGATGGCGCTGATCAGGCCTGCGGTGCCGGCACCAATGACCACCAGGTGATAACGCCCACCGGGCGTCGGGTTGACGTAATCGGTGGGGGCGACGAAGTTCAGCCAACTTTCGTCGTAGGCTGCACCGGGATAGCTCATGCGGTCTCCAGTTGTGCGTTCAGGGCGCGCGTGGCGATGCGCGTGATGACAATGGTGAGCACAAGCGTCGCCGCAAGGCCACCGTAGAAGAGGAACTGTGTATATTCGCTGTCGGGAAGCTCACCGGAAAACAGCGCCGCCAGGTTCTGCCCCACGGACCCGAGATACACGAAGAGCACAGTTCCTGGCATCATGCCGATCCACGACGCCAGCACATACTGCGCGAAAGGCACCCGGGTGACGCCCAGAGCGTAGTTGAGCAGGTTGAAGGGAAAGATCGGAGACAGGCGGGTGAGGCCGACGATCAGCCAGCCGCGCTCGCCAACCGCACGATCCAGCGCACTGAAGCGCGGCATGTCGTTGAGTTTGCTTTCCACCCAATCGCGTACGAAGAAACGCCCCACAAGGAAAGCACAGGCAGCACCCAGGGTGCTGGCGGCGCTCACCACGAAAAAGCCGGCGGTGAGCCCGAACAGGAAACCCGCACCCAGGGTGAGCACCGACCCGGGCAGCATGAACACCGTAGCCGCCACATAGACCAGAATGAAAACGACCCAGGAGATACCCGGGTTGGCCTGCACCCAGGCGAGAAAGGCCTGAAGCCATTCGACCACCGGCAGCAGCGTTGCTGCGAGCACCAGCACGGCAATGATGCCGCCAAATATCCATACACGTTGCATGTGGCGTTGGACCAGCGTTTCGGGGATGGGTTTCAAGTTACACTAGCGCCTTTCTAAGGGGAACAAGGGCCTCGTTGCGATGCAAAAAGACATCGATGTTCTGGTATTCGGAGCCACCGGTTTCACCGGCAAGCTGGTGACGCGCTATCTCCAGTCCCGCTACGCCGACAGCAACATCAAATGGGCCGTGGCCGGCCGCAGCGAGGAGAAACTCAAGGCACTCTTTGCCGATCTCAGCCTGCCGGATGGCGTCTCCTACGTGGTGGCCGATTCCAGCGATCCACAGGCCCTGCGGGAAGCCATCGGCCGCAGCCGTGTCGTGCTGACGACTGTAGGGCCCTATGCGCGCTACGGCAGCGATGTCGTCGCCGCCTGCGCCGAGCTCGGCGTGCACTACTGCGATCTCACCGGAGAAGTGCACTGGATGCGCCGCATGATTGATGCCCACGAAGCGACGGCACAGCAATCGGGCGCCGTCATCGTGCACACCTGCGGATTCGACAGCATCCCGTCGGACCTTGGCACCTACTTCGTGCAGAAGGAGATGCAGGCGAGGCACGGTGTACCGGCCCGACATGTGAAGTACCGGGCAGCAGCCTTCAAAGGCGGCTTCAGCGGCGGCACGCTGGACAGCATGTGGAGCATGATGGAGCAGGCGGCAAAGGACCCGACCATCATCGCCACCCTGGCTGACCCGTATGCTCTGAACCCCAAGGGGGCACATCGAGGCCTGGACGGACCAGACCGCCTGACGCCGGAGTACGACATCGATTTCGCCTCATGGATTGCGCCGTTCGTCATGGCCGGCATCAACACCCGGGTGGTACGGCGCAGCAACGCGTTGATGGGTTACCGCTACGGACGCGACTTCCGCTACGACGAAGCCACGCTCGTTCGCGGCGGCCCGCTCGGTTTTCTCGGTGCTGCCGCTACCGGACTCGGCATGCGCAGCATGAATGGCCTGGCAGCCATCGAAGCCACCCGCAATCTGCTGCAGAGGTTGATGCCAAAACCAGGCGAAGGGCCGGACGAAGAAACCATCGAGAACGGGTACTTCACGATCGAGCTGCTCGGCAAACACCCGATCGACCGAGACAAAAATGTGCACGCGCGGGTGCATGGCGATAAAGATCCGGGCTACGGCTCCACTTCCAAGATGCTCGCCGAATGCGCCGTGGCGCTGGCCATGAACGAGGCAGTAGTCGGTGGCGGTTTCTGGACGCCGGCTTCGGCTCTGGGCGACGCACTGCTCGAACGCCTTCCGGAAAATGCCGGCGTGACGTTCGAGCTGGTGTAAAGGCCTGGGGAAACAGATCCCCGGAAACATCCGGGGGTCTGCTGCCTAACAGGCTGCTGAAAAAGCAGCCTGGTATCCCGGCCAGGG